>CALKGG010000050.1 GCA_938084885.1 uncultured Acidimicrobiales bacterium | reverse complement strand
CTAACCCGTCACCACGTCGGATTTGTGAAGGATTTCGTACCTATATGGTACGAAATCCTTCACAAATCCTGGTGGGTGGGGTGGTCGCCGGTGATGAGGCGGGCACCTCGTTGGTCGGTGAGGTATTGCCAGATCCAACTCGAGAGTGTGCGCGCCTTTGACCGGAATCCAATGAGCGACGCGACGTGCACCAGGCCCCACAACGCCCACGCCAAGTACCCGCCGAACTGGATCTTGTCGCCGATCATCGCAACGGCCTTCGAACGACCAATAGTCGCCATCGACCCCTTGTCGGTATAGATAAAGCTCTGTCGAGCGCTGCCTGCGAGATCGGCCTCGATACACGCCGCTGCGTGCTGGCCACCTTGTTCGGCCGCCGGGGCAACACCGGGAACCGTGATGTTCGCTCCATCGATAACCGACGCAACATCGCCCACAACGAAGATGTTCGGGAACCCAGCGAGGCTCAAGTCCTTCTCGACCACAGCGCGACCTGACCGATCAACCTCGCCGCCGAGGGCCTCGCCGAGCGGCGACGCCGATACCCCGGCAGCCCACACCACGGTCCCCGCCGGGATGTATCCCATGGTGGTCGTGACCCCGTCCGCATCGATGTCGGTCACCATTGTGTCGGTGCGAATATCGACGGCCATCTTGGCCAGCTGACGTGTTGCCGATTCCTGGAGCTTCGGTGGAAACGGCGGCAACACCGCAGGACCCGCCTCGATGAGAATCACTTGGCTTTGCGTCGTGGTATCGATGTGCTTGAAATCGCGGTGCAGTGTACGCGTGGCGATTTCACGAATTGCACCGGCCATCTCGACACCGGTCGGGCCTGCCCCAACAACGACGAATGTCATCAGCCGTTCGCGTTCGACCTCGGAGGTCGCCACCTCGGCCTTTTCGAATGCGAGCAGCGTCCGACGCCGAATGGTCAGCGCGTCCTCGATGGTTTTGAGCCCCGGCGCATGCGCTTCCCAATGGTCGTTTCCGAAGTAGGCGTGCGTGGCTCCGGTCGCAACGATCAGGTAGTCGTACTCGAAGGGGCCCGCCGTCGTCTCGACGACTTGTGCGTCCTTGTCGACAATGGTGACTTCGCCAAGCACAGGGCGACAGTTCTGCTGTTTCGCGAGAATCTTGCGAATCGGCTGTGCAATGTCGGATGGGTTGAGCCCTGCAGTCGCGACTTGGTATAGCAGCGGTTGAAACAGATGGTGGTTGCTGCGGTCGATGATCGTGATCTCGACGTTTGCGTCGGCGAGCGATTTGGCCGCAGCGAGCCCACCGAAACCGGCGCCGACGATGACCACTCGTTGCTTTGCTGTTGCGACCATGACATCGACCCTTCGTTTCCGAGGCTGTGATCACGATCCTAGGTCGATGTTTTCACCGTGTTACGACGGCTGGGGAAGAACCCGATCGTCTCAGCCGTTTGTACTGTCATACCCCCAAACACGAAAGAGAAGTGATCTCACAATGAGGCAATCGATTCGACTAGGTTCGATCGCCGGAATCCCCGTAGGACTTAACTGGGGCCTCTTGCTCATCGCCGCCTTCTACGTATTCAACTTGGCCGCAGGCATCCTGCCATTGTCAGTGCCCGGCGCATCCACGACGACATATTGGATTGCCTCCACCGTCGCCGTCGTGTTCTTCTTCGGCTCCATCCTCGCCCACGAACTCGGCCATGCGCTCGTGGCCCAACGCAACGGCATCAAGGTGAACGCCATCACCCTCTGGCTACTCGGAGGCGTTGCTCAACTCGATAGCGAGCCCGATAGCGCTGGCGCCGAATTTCGAATCGCGATCGCTGGCCCAGCGGTCAGCGTTGCGCTCGCCGCACTCTTTGGGGCGATCTGGTTCGTGGCCTCGCCGCTGATTGGTGGCACAGTCCTTAGCTTCGTCCTTGGCTATCTCGCCATCGTGAACGGAGTTCTCGCCGTCTTCAACATGCTTCCCGCAGCGCCGCTCGACGGCGGTCGGGTGCTCGCTGCAGCCCTGTGGTGGAGGAGCGGGAACCGCCACACCGCCCGGGCCTCGGCAGCTCGTGCTGGCCAACTCGTCGGCAGCATGATCCTTGGCCTTGGTGTGGTCTTCTTCCTCACTGGACAGGGAAGCATCTTTACGATCATCCTCGGCTGGTTCATTCGCAGCGGCGCCACCCACGAGCGACGTCGTGCTCAGCGCCTCGACCGGGTCTCGACCAGCGATCTCGCCAGCGCCATGCAACCGTTGGTCGCCCCGATCAACCGGGGAATCACCGTTTCAGGTCTCGAAGCAATGAGCGCCTCGTACGATCAGCCGATCGCCTTCCCGCTGTCGGGCCCGACGGGGGTGAGTGGCATCGTCAGCTCGACGGCGGTGCACACGACCCGACCATCTGAGCGCCACGTCACCTTCATCGACGATCTGGTGGTCCCGTGGGAAGACTTCACGAGCGCTCGTGTGGGTGAGGACATGTCGGTCATTGTCGATCGGGCCCGGGCCGCTGACAAGCACCACGTCATCGTCTATGACCTGATGGGTCGCCAAGTCGGCTACGTGTCCCTCGTTGGTTTCCTCAGCGCCGCAGCCGGGTAGCTACAAAACCATCCCTGGCCCGTCGACCGGAAATCCCTCCGATTTCTTCGATCGATGATCGACCGGGGTTCTGACCTCCCACCTGGATTCCGCCCCCAGGTGGGAGGTCTTCGCGTGCGGTCGAGAGATCGCTCGGACGAGGGTTGCACCTTCAGATCCGGATGGTCTGCACCCTGTTCTGTAGGGCTCGGGCGAGGTTGAGCGCTGCCATTGCCGACGATTTGGGGTTCCCGGGGAGGGGATTGTTTGCAATGGTGATGTCGAGGCGTCCAAAGGCACCGTGCGCGAAAATTTCGTGGCGGTTTGTGGTCGACGAGGGGTCGGCGACCAGGCGTAGTGTTGTGCGCTCGGGCCCAATGCCGGCAAGCGCAGTCGTCATTGCGACGTTTGCGTTTTTCGGGAACGCATGGGCGGTCTCGGCGGCGTTGCCTCGGAAGAACTCTGTTGCCTCAGAAAGTGTGTCGAGATTGCAGAGCGAATCGGCGGGGGTCTGCTTCCATGCATTGGGCGGCTTGACGATTCGGTGTTCGACCGAGTCGATACCCATGAGGCGAGCAGACGACAGCGCATCGATGCCCCCGAGCGCGCCGGGCTGGATGTGGAGCTGTGCGTTGTTGGAACCGGCCAGTGATGTGAGTTCGTCGAGCACGACGGGGTCTGCGAGGGCCGAAACTGACGAGATGATGACGTCGGCGCCGGATGCGAAGCCAGCGCTCGCCCACGCGACGACGCTTTCTCTGCCAGCAGCTTCGGCAACGACGTGGGGTTCGAGCTCGGCGAGGGCTGCCGGGTCGTCGATGACGGTCGCCGAATCGGGAATGTCGGTGCGAGGAGCCGCTGCGTTACGCACCCCAACAGCGACAACCTCGATCGGTGTGTCGGCGAGCAGGCGTCCAACGTGCTGACCAATCGCTCCCCAGCCAACGAGCGCCACCCGTTGTGGGCTGGTCACACCTCGAGTCCGCACGCTTCAAAGCCAGCACGAGTGATGGCCTTTTCGTCGTCGGTGAGTTCGAGCAACGGTGCCCGCACGCGTCCGCCCCGCTGGCCGAGCAGCTCTTGCCAGTATTTCTGATGGGCGTTGGGTTTCTCAGCAGGTCGAGTGCCCCACAGGGCGTTGCGTACCGGGTCGAGGCTGGCGCTGATAGCACGAGCCTCGTCAATGCGCCCAGCAAGCGCAGCCTGGGTGTAGTCGTGCATTCGGCGATCCTTGGCCGTCTGCAGCAGATATGGCGGCGACGAACAGAGGTAGAGCTGCCAGTGCAGATCGATAATGTTGTCGAGCCATTCTGGTTCTGACGCGGTGCTCACTTGTATTCGGTCGGAGGCGAGCTCGGTCAAGGTTGTGTACATCTCGCGGGGGACGCTGTATTTGATGGCGACGACATTGTCGATATCTGCGAGTCGATTACATAGCTCGGGCGACATGAGGTAGCCGCTCGAGGGATGGCTCCATAGGGCAATGCCGATGTGGTCGACGCTCTTGGAAATCGTCTCGTAGTAGCCGAGCAACGTTTCGTCTTGCGCGGTTGTGAAATGTAATGCCGGTGCGTGCACGACGATGTAGTCGGCCCCGACATTCTCGGCGTGCTTCGCTAATTCGATTACGACGTCCATGTTCTGATCCGAACACGACATGATGGTTTGGCCGCCGTCGGCGGTGGCTTCGACGGCGAGCTCGAACGTGCGCTTTCGCTCATCGAGCGTCATTGCTGAAAATTGGCCCTGCTTGCCTGAAATGAACAGCCCCTCGATGCCGAGCTCGTGTACCCAGTGCTGCACGTTGTGTCGAAAGCCGTCCTCGTCAATGGACAGGTCGTCGGCGAAGGGCATGAGCGCTGCTGCCCAGATGCCCCGCATATTCTCGCGGGCGTACGCCTTTGCTTCGTTCCGTGTGTATTCCATTCGATTCCTCCGCTCGCCGGTCGCTGTCAGACGATTTCGATGCTGTGCGACACGTTCTTGACGATCGTGTAGTGGTTGAGTCCTTCGGTGCCGCCTTCGCGGCCATAGCCGCTCGACTTCACGCCCCCGAACGGTGTTTCGGGAAGCGAAGCTTCGAGGGTGTTGATGGATAGGTTTCCAGCTTCGACTCGTTCGACCATACGGTCGGCGTAATCGGCGCGGTTGGTGAACCCGTATGCGGCCAGGCCGTAGGGCACCGAGTTTGCGAGCTCGATGGCTGTATCGAGCGAGTCGACCGGGTTAATGATCGCGATTGGGCCGAACGGTTCCTCTTGCATCACGCGGGCGGTTGCGGGAACGTTCGCGAGGACGGTGGGTTCGAAGAAGTAGCCGGTGACGCCGATGCGGTTGCCGCCGGTGAGTAGTTCTGCACCGACATCGATGGCGTCTGCGGTGAGGTTGCCCATTGCGGCCAAGCGTCGCTCGTTTGCGAGTGGACCCATCTCGACGTTCGGGTCCATGCCATTGCCAACGATGGTTTCAGAAGCCCGTTGCGTGAACGTCTCGACGAACTCGTCATAGACGCTGTTGTGAACAAAGAACCGGGTTGGCGACGTGCAGACCTGTCCGGCGTTTCGATATTTGCGGACCGCCGACGTGAGGGCCGCAGCCTGCACGTCGGTGTCTTCGCAGACAATGACCGGAGCGTGCCCGCCGAGTTCCATCAAGACCGGGGTCATGTTGTCCGAGGCCATACCAGTGAGCACGCGGCCAACGGCTGTGGAGCCTGTGAAGGCAACGAGTTTCACCGCCTCGCTTGGGATGAGCTGCGCCGAGATGTCGTTCGGGACGCCAAAGACGAGATTTAGCACGCCGGCAGGCAATCCAACGTCATCGAATGCTTGGGCAATGTGCATTGCGCCGGCAGGGGTTTCCTCGGCTGCTTTGAGAATGATCGAGCACCCCGACGCTAACGCTCCAGCGATCTTGCGAGATGGTTGGCTCATTGGAAAGTTCCACGGCGAGAACGCTGCGACCGGTCCGATTGGTTGGTGGTGCACGATGTATTTCACACCCGGAGCGCTCGGGATAACCCGTCCGTAGGTGCGGACGGCTTCGCCGATGTCCCACTCGAAAAATTCGCATCCACGAATCACTTCGAGCTGTCCCTGCTGGAACGGTTTGCCGTGTTCGAGGGTGATCGATTCGCCGATCTGGTCTTGGCGTTCGCGCAAGAGCGCCGTTGCCTCGCGAATCAACTCCGCCCGGGCCTTCGGCGACGTGTGGCTCCATTGCGCGAACCCGGATTCGGCGGCCGCGATGGCGTCGTCAATATCCAATGGCGTCGCGATCGGCACCTGGCCAATCACCTGTTCGGTCGACGGGTTGACGACGGGGAAGGTGTGCTGGGTGGTACGCCACTCGCCACCGATATACATCGCAATGTCGGGATACATCAGAACTCCGTTCGAATTGCCCAAAGGTCGGGGAAGACCGGCCGGAACAACGTATTTTGCAAGTAGGACGCGCCGTCGGATCCGCCGGTGCCGGGTTTGGTGCCAATGGTGCGACGCACCATCATGACGTGGCGGTACCGCCACTCTTGGAGGCCTTCGTCGAGGTCGGTCAGCATCTCACAGAGCGAGGCGAAACGTTCGTCCGCGTAGCGGGCCAGGATCGTTGCTTGGAGCTCGGCGTTTTCTGTGACGGTCGTGCGCACGTCGCGGTGGAGTACCTCGTGTGGAACATCGAAACCATCTCGATCGAGGAGCGCAACGAAGGCATCCCACAAGGTGGGTTGTTCGTATCGGGCGTTGAGGCGCTCACCTTCCTTGCCGGTGAACCAGGTGAGGTCGATCCGGTCTTTGACGCCGAGCGCGAACTCGAGTTCACGAAACTGGGCGGATTGAAAGCCGCTGGCATTTGCGAGGAAACTGCGGAAGCTCGCAAATTCTGCCGGGGTCATTGTTTCGAGCACGTCGATCTGTCCGACCATGGTTTTCATGATCTTGAGCACTCGTTTGAGATGGTGTTGCGCCGAGCTTGCCTTGCTTTCGTTGAGTTGGCTGATGATGAAATCGATCTCGTGAAGAACTTGTTTGAACCAGAGCTCGTACACCTGATGGATGATGATGAACAGCGTTTCGTCGTGCTCTGGCAGACCGGTGTCGTCGTCGACCGAGACGCAGTGTTGGAGAGCGAGGAGCTCATCGACGTGGAGATAGCTCGAGTAGGTGAAGTCGTCACTCGCTTGTGGGGGAAGGCTCATGTGGGTACTCCTGACGTAACCGACAACACCGTGGTATCAGCGAGTGGGTCGAGGTGGGGCAGTGGGGAGAGTGCCGTCACTGCGGTATCGATGTCGTAGCTCGGGTCGTGGACCGCCACGGAAATCAATTCGGCCTGCTCGTGGGCCCGTCGCTGGGCCTCTGCGTAGGGCATGGTTGAGAACATGACCATGTTGTAGCGAGGGCTGATGTGGTTGGGGTGGCGCGCTTCGAGGTCGAGGGCGAGCTGGCGTTTGGTTAGGTAGTCGGGGTCGACAACGCCCGACCGCATCTCGACGTAGTTGTCGAGTGCCATCTCGGCAATGGCATCTGCATCGGGTTTTCGCTCGGCTTCGTAGTTGGCAAAGGCGGCGGCCAGGTCGTCGGGAGATGCGCGCATATGGCGATCGAGCGCTCGGACAGATTCGAGCGCGGCGTTCATCCCCTGACCGTGGAAGGGCACGATGGCATGAGCAGCGTCGCCGACGAGAACGGCCCGTCCGTCGTAGCTCCATCCGTTTGCCCACAACGTGCCGAGCCGGCCGGTTGGGTTGGATGCAAATTGGTCGGCCACGTCGGGAATGAGACTCGTGACCTCGGGAAATTCGTCGGCGAAGAACGAGTCGATCTCGGCGGGGGTCGAGAGTGCGGCAAAGGTGGACTTCGGGGCAAAGAACGTGACGGTGAAGTCGCCCTCAGGGTTCGCGAGTGCGATCAACATGAATTCGCCGCGCGGCCAAATGTGGAGTGCGTTTGGATCGATCCGGTGGGTGCCATCGGGATTGGCCGACAGCGTCAGCTCTTTGTAATCGTGATCGAGCCACTCGGTTTCATAGGTTGATGCGCCAATAGCGCCGAGCGCGTTGCGAACTCGTGAACCAGCACCGTCGGCGCCGAAGAGCAGGTCGAATGGCTCGCTGCGGCCGTCAGCAAACGTCAGCGTCGAGGCGGCGAAGTCGACCGAGTCGAGTGCGCATTCGAATTCGATGGTGACCAACCCCGTCGCTTCTGCCTCATCGAGCAGGATTGCGTTGAGATCGCTCCTCGACACCGAGTGGATGACCTCGTGGGCCTTCGATCCGTAGGGAAGCAGGTCGGGCGTTGGGTCACCTGGGGTATGGACCATGCGGCCGCGCATTGGGATGGTGATCGCATCGACGTGATCGATGACGCCGACGTCGATGAGGGGCACGATGCCACGGGTCGCGAGCGCCAGGTTGATCGATCGTCCTGCGTCGATATCGGTACGACGCAGATCGGGTCGGCTTTCATAGATCGTGACGTCGAAACCTTGGCGGGCGAGGTAGATCGCCAGGGTCGCGCCTGCTTGGCCAGCGCCGATGATGGTGGCGCTCGTGTTCGTCGGTGTGGTGTTCATGACACGGCTTCGTTGAGGATCTGCACGAACTGTTCGAGGTCGGTGAACGAGTTGTAGAGCGGCACCGGCGCGACCCGGATGACGTCGGGTTCACGCCAGTCACAAAAGACACGGCGATGTTCGAGTTGGTCGAACACGTCGCGCCCCGCACCGTTCGTGACCTGAAGCGCGAACTGGCATCCTCGCTCGTCGATGGCGAGCGGGGTGATGTTCTTGACCCGTTCGCCGACTACTTCGGCGAGGCGACGATCGAGATAGGCGATCTGCAACTCGGACTTCTTGCGAAGTGCGGCCATTCCTCCGGCCTCGGAGATGATGTCGAGTGAGGCCCGAAGTGTTGCTAACGACAGAATCGGGGCATTTGACAGCTGCCACGATTCGGCGGTCGAAACGGCATCGAAGGTCGTCGCCATCTCGAACCGGGTGTCGGGGTTGGTGCCCCACCAGCCCGTGAACTTTGGCAGCGTCTGGTCGCTGATGTGGCGCTCGTTCACGAACACACCAGAAACCCCGCCGGGGCCAGCGTTGAGATACTTGTACGAACACCACGCGGCAAAGTCGACGTCCCAGTCGTGCAGGGAGAGTGCAATGTTGCCGACAGCGTGGGCGAGGTCGAAGCCAACTCGTGCTCCAACATCGTGAGCAGCAGAGGTGATGTCGGCCATTGGAAACACTTGGCCCGTGTAGTACTGCACCCCGGGTAGGAGCACGAGCGCGAGTTCGGCGCCGTGGGTATCGATCGCGGCCAGGATGTCGCTTCGGTGGAGGGTTTCCTCGCCGGGTCGGGGAGTGATGGTGATCAGCGAGTCGGCCGGATCGAAGCCTCGCTGGATGATTTGCGATTCGGCAGCGAAGTGGTCCGAAGGGAACGCGCCGGCCTCGATGAGGACCTTGTGGCGAGTGGGCGTGGGTTGATAGAAGCTGACCATGAGCAGGTGCAAATTGACGGTGAGCGCGTTCATCGCCACGACTTCGGTTGTGCGGGCACCGACGAGGTCGGCGAGCTGCTCGGCGACGAGCGCGTGGTAGTTCTTCCAGGCCAGCTCGCCGGTGAAATGGCCCTCGACCCCGAGGGTGCTCCAGCGGTCGAGCTCGACACGCACGTAGTCGCGTGCACTCGTCGGCATTGCACCTAACGAGTTTCCGACGAGATAGATGCCATTCGGGATGTCGAACCGGTCGCGAAACGCGGCGAGTGGATCAACGGCATCGAGTTGCGCGGCGTTGAGTCTTTGGGCGGACGGCGAGGTGGTCACAGGCGGCCGTCCTTGCCTGCGTGGAGGGTGCCACAGTGCGGGCATGTCCGTGCGTCTTGGTCGTTGTTGAACGCGGCAAACAAGGCGGGCAGGTCCTTGTCGATTTCTTGGACCTGAAGCTCGACGCGGTGCACCCTATTGGCGCAGTTGGTGCACGCCCACTCGAAGCCGTCCAGCTCGCCAATGTCGCGTTGATATTCGACGACGAGGCCGATCGATTCGGGGTCGGGTCGTTGGGGTGAGTGGCGAAGGTGAGGGGGCAGGAGGTAGACCTCGCCTTCACGAATGATCATGTCGACCGGATGGCTGCCCTCTTCCCAAATGACGAGGTTCATGTCGCCCTTTATCTGGTAGAAGAATTCTTCGCGAGGGTCGTCGTGGAAATCATTTCGTTCGTTGCCGCCGCCGACGATCATCACGATCATGTCGGCGTCACGCCAGATCTGTTTGTTTGCGACCGGCGGAGTGAGTTCGTGTCGGTGGTCGTCGATCCACGCCATGAGGTTGAACGGGCGGCGGTGCGTTGCTGGTGTGGGGTCGTAGGTGCTCATCGTGTTATCTCGCTTCCTCGATTCGAGCAGTGAGGGCGTGGAGTTCGGCGACGAGCCCGCTGATGTCGCCTGCATTGGCGAGGGCGTCTCGTTCTAACCGCTTCGCCTCGGTAATGAGTGTTTGGGTCAGCGCCGCTCCCGAGGTCGTAATAGCGACGATTCGTTGGCGTTTGTCGGCGGCACCTGGAGTTCTGGTGACGAGGTGCTTTTCTTCGAGGCGCCGCAGGGCATGGGTGACGGTCGGTTGTGGGCTGAGTGATGTCGCAGCGAGGTCGACGACCGACATTTCGCCGAGGTCGAAGAGTACGGCAAGAAGGCGCCACTCCGACCGAGCCACACCGTGTTTGGTCAGTACTTCATAAAAGGGCGCTGACAGGGTTTGGTCTGCCCGGCGCAACACGTAGGGCAGGTAGTGGTCGAGGAAGGGCTCGGACTCGGGTGCCATGCGCGAACATTAGATTCATACGAATATGTCGTCAAGTACCTTTTGGGCTCTGGCGGTCCGTTCGGTAGCGGTGCGTGCGACCGGGCCAACGAGCACGTCGATAGCGTGGAGGCAGAATCGAGTGGAAGTGGGAACCATGGCAGAGACGAAGACAGGCACGTTCGATCGGGATATGAACTACATCCCGGACCGGATCACCGTCGATGGCCGAGATGGCTGGCTCGTCGAACCAGATCGCTATCGGCTGATCGTTGCCCATGCCTGCCCGTGGGCCAACCGCTCGCTCATCACCCACAAGCTCCTCGGCCTCGAGTCGGCACTGTCGGTGGGCGTTGCTGGTCCGCTGCACGACGCATCCAGCTGGAACTTCCACCTCGACCCCGACGGCCTCGACCCCGTACTAAGGATCCACAAACTGCAAGAAGCGTTCTTCAACCGGTTCGAGGACTACCCCCGAGGCATCACCGTGCCAGCGATCGTCGAGATCGACTCGACGGTGGTCGTCACGAACGACTTTCCGTCGATCGAAGAGGACTTGTCGAAAGAATGGTCTGCGTTTCACCGCGACGGCGCCCCCGACCTGTGGCCCGACGAGCACCGCGACGAGATGGACGCACTCTCAAATCAGATCTTTCACGACGTCAACAACGGCGTGTACAAGAGTGGCTTTGCATCGAGCCAAGCAGCCCACGAAGAGGCATACGACGCGCTCTTTGCTCGCCTCGACGAGCTCGAAACCCGTTTGACGAACCAGCGGTACCTGGTTGGAAACACCATCACCCAAGTCGACATCCGTCTGTGGACAACGCTTGTTCGCTTCGACGCGGTCTACCACAACCATTTCAAGTGCAACCGAAACAAGATCTCTGAGATGCCCGCGCTGTGGGGCTACGCCCGAGACCTCTTCCAAACGCCCGGCTTTGGCGACACGATCGACTTCGACAACATCAAAGCGCACTATTACGAAGTCCACACCGGAATTAACCCCACCGGTGTGACCCCAAAGGGCCCCAACACCGATGGCTGGCTCACCGACCACGGTCGAGAAGCGCTTGGCGGGCGGCCATTTGGCGACGGCACGCCGCCACTGGTCGATGGGTCAGACACGTGACCAAGGTCGACGATGGGCCATCGTCATACCTGCTCGCTGCGCTGTTCGGCGCGCTCGTTCTGCTCACCGCGTGGGCGTTCACCACCGGTGATTTCACAGATCGCGCCTCGTCACCCGGAGTTCGAGCAGACCCCAATGAGGTCTACGATCCAGTCGCTGCGGGCGAAGCCCTCCCCGAAGGGTTCCGTCAGCTCTTGCCCCGCGACGGGATCGCGCCCGTATACGACCCGACCTTCGTTCCGGCGAACCAATCACCGTGGGTAGCGGGCACCGAAGTCATCGGCGTCACAATCAACGGCGAGTCAAAGGCCTACCCGGTCAGCTTCCTCAACGGTCGAGAGCTCGTGGTCGACGAGCTTGGTGGCGAACCCATACTCGTCAGTTGGTGACCGTTGTGCGCAACGGCGATGGTTCATCGCCGCCAGTTGGGAGACAACACGCTGGTCTTTGGCGTGCACGGAGCGCTGTGGGGCAACGCCATGACCTGGTGGGATCACGACACCGGCAGCATCTGGAGTCAACCCACCGGTGAAGCAATCGCTGGTCCACGCAAGGGCGAACGTGTCGAGCTGCTCGCGTCAGAGTTCACGACATGGTCGGCGTGGGTTTCCACGAACCCCGACACCCTCGCCCTCGATGCACCCGGCGGACCATCGGGGTTTGACCTCGGAGAATTCCACCTTGTCATCGACTTCACCGAAGAGGCCCGGTCCTATCCCGTTGCCGACCTGCGACGGGTTGGTGTGGTGAACGATGAGGTCGCTGGCGTTGCGGTCGCGGTCGTCAGCAATCCAACCAACCCGCAACGGTGGGCTGTCTTTTCTCGCCAAGTCGGAGACGACCTCGTCGAGCTTGTAGTCGAGGGTGATGTCCTGCGAGACACCATTACCGGAACCACGTTCGATCCCGCCCGTGGCCTTCCGCTCTCGGGGCCAATAACCGAGGTCATGGACATCTTGCCTGGGTTTACGGCGTTCCCCGGCGACGTCGACACGTTCTGGCCTGACGCAGAAACGTGGCAACCATGATCGCTCTCAAGACGTTCTTTGGGCTTCATCCTCAACGATGGCGAACAATGCACTCGAACATGTTCTTTGTCGCGGCGTTCACCACATTTGGCGCGTCGGTTGTCTTGGCATTCAACCGCTTCGGCGGATTGTTCCTGAACTCGCCGCAGCAGTTCGTGCAGATGCTGCTGTATGGCATCTGGGGGTGGATTGTTCTCGGCACGGCACTGTGGGTCATGGGTGGGGCCGTCGTTGCCCGAGTTGGGTCCAACGCCGATCAACCGACCTTGGTCACGACATTGACAACCGTTGGCTTCGCGCACCGTCCCGTGCTTATGTTCGGCGCTGTCTTGTTCGTCAGCACAGGGCTGTTTCAAGTCAACGGACCGGGCCTCGTCGCGGCGATAGTGGCCTTTGGTCTATGGTTCCCCGCGCTGTTGACCCTGTCGGTTCAGTACAGTCGCTACATTGCAACGCGCGAGGCGTTCGCCGTCGTCGCAATTCCGTACGCGCTGTGGCTGGCGGTGGTGGGGCGGCACCTCATTGGTCAAGTCGCGCATCTCTTGTAGAGAAGAACCCACCCGTTGGGCCCAGTCGCGCCCTAGGATTCAGGAATGTTCTCGTTGCCAGAAGGCGGATCTGCGTTGGCCTTTGCGGAGTCATCGGGGGAGGCAAGCCTCTCGGACTTACCAGTGACCGTGATCATCATCGTGTTCATGCTCATCTTGAACGCGCTGTACGTCGCTGCCGAATTCGCCACAGTGGGGGCGCGCAAGTCCCGTATTCAAACCGAAGCCGAGGGTGGAAGTAAGACAGCCAAGAAGCTCTTCGCTATCGTCGATGACCACGTTGCCCTCGACAACTACGTCGCCACCTGCCAGGTCGGTATCACGCTGAGCAGCCTGGTGGCCGGCATCATTGGCCAACGCCGACTCACCCCGCTCTTCGAACCCATCTTTGGATCCGCAGGCCAGATCTTTTCGATTCTGGCCGTGCTGTTGATCGTGACCTCGTTGCAGGTGGTCTTTGGCGAGCTGCTGCCAAAGACCGGAGCGCTGCGTTACGCCGAACGAATCGCCATTGCGACCTATAAGCCAATGGCGGTGAGCCAAACCTTGCTGCGTCCGCTCGTCAAGATCTTCAACGGCTCGGCGTTTGCAATCATGCGGGTCTTCCGATTGAGCGCCGACCACGGACACAGCCATGTTCATTCGCGAGACGAGTTGCGAACCTTGTTCAACGAGAGCGCCGCGGGCGGTCTCATCGACACGACCGAACGAGACATGGTCGAGGGCGTCCTCAACGTCGAACAACGCCTCGTCCGAGAAATCATGACGCCGCGACGTCGTCTCGTCGGGATCTCCGCTGACGAGACTGTTTCGGCTGCGCTTGCTCGCATTGTGGAAACGCCACATAGTCGCTTTCCGGTATGGGCCGAAGGCTCCGACGACGTGCTCGGTATTGCCCACCTTCGCGCGCTCTACCTGGGGGCCCAACGCGAACCCGATGCGTTGGTGACAACGGTGACCCGGCCGGTTCTGGAAGTGACCGAGACGCTCACGGTTCCAACGCTGTGGGAGCGGCTCGACGACTCCGATCAACACTGTGCGTTCGTGATCAACGAATACGGCGATGTCGCTGGCCTCGTCACCATCGAAGATGCCGTCGAAGAAGTGTTCGGTGAAGTGCGCGACGAATTCGACGTGGACCCAGACCCCATCGTGATCGAGGATGGTCGAGTGTCGATGTCGGGTGAAGTCCTGATCGAGGACGTCAACCGTCGGTTCGCAATGGACTTGTCGACAGATGACGTCGATACGGTCGGCGGTCTGATCTGGCACGAACTCTCGCGAATGCCGAGCGTTGGTGAGGAAATTACCCTCGACGGCGGCCATGGCCCGTTCCGGGTCGATGCCACCGACGGCAATGCAATCGACCGGGTGAGCTTCAAAGAAACGGTTGTTCCCGCCACCGAATCTGGGGAGGTGACACCATGACACTGTCGTCACCTGGTCTTGCCACTAGCGCACTTTTCGCCGCCGAAGCCCCGACCGAGATCACCCTGGTCGGCAACATCATCTTGCCAACGGTGGCGATTATCGTCCTCGTGGTCATCAACGGCCTGTTCGTCGCTGCCGAGTTTGCGCTCGTCGGTGCACGGGTTGGTCGTCTCGAAGCGCTCGCCGACCGGGGCAGCGGTGCGGCCCAGTGGCTTGCCGACCTCATGAAACGTCATGCCGGTAAGGACAGCTACATTGCGGTTGCTCAGCTTGGCATCACCCTTGCGTCGATCGGGCTTGGTATGTACGGCGAACCTGCCGTTGCGACACTGCTCTTTGGTCCGCTCGAGTCGATTGGGGTTTCTGGCGCCATCGTGTCGACGCTCAGCTTTGTCATTGCGCTCAGCTTGATTACCTACCTGCACGTCGTGCTCGGCGAGATGATTCCCAAGGCCCTCGCATTGCAGGCGCCCGAATCGGTCAGCGTCAAGCTCAATCCGGTCATGCGGTTCTTTAGCGCTCTGTTCAGGCCCATGGTCGCCGTGCTCAATGCGATCGCCTTTGCGCTCATGCGAATGCTGCGGATCCCCGAACCAGACAAGGCCGCATCGCTGTTCACCAGCGACGAGCTCGCAATCGTCACCGAAGAATCCGCAGAGAGCGGTCACCTCGGCGAGCTGCAACGCGACATGATCCGGAACATCTTCGAGCTCGATGAGCGTCCTGCTGAAGAGATCATGATCACCCGGGCAAACATCGTGGCGATCGACAAGGATGCGTCGGCGGTCGACATTGCCAACGTCATTGCGTCGTCAGCGCGAAGTCGCTATCCGGTCATCGACGGCGATCTCGACCACGTTGTGGGCATGTTGCACATCAAAGACTTCATCCGATCGAGCCAACTCGGGACCTACACGTCGCTCGACGACATTCTGCGGCCACTGTCGGTCGTTGCGGCGAGGACAACCGCAGAAGACCTTCTCGAAGACTTCAAACGCGGGCAGGGCCATGCTGCGATGGTCGTCGACGAGCACGGGTCAACGGTCGGGTTCATTTCTCTCGACGATGTGATCGACGAAATCATGGAAGACGACGACCCCGACTGGCTTCTCGACGACAACGACGACGGGACGCTCATCAGCGGAGTGGCTCCACTATTTGAGATACGCGAGAAGTTTGGTGACGCATTTGCTGGACGTGACGAGGTGGTGACGCTCGCCGGGCTCGTGCTCGACTACACCGGAGAGCTCCCAGACGTGGGCACCGAGGTCACCCATGGTGCGTTCACCCTCACCGTCGTCGCCGTCGATGGACGCAAGATCGAACAGATTCGGGTTTCACGCCACGTGGCTGAGTAGTTCCTCGGGCTAAGGTCATCGACGGACGGGTACTCAAGGGGCAGAACGCAAATTGACGCAGGAAGCAAACGCAACCGACACACCTGAGGGCGGTGTGCTCGGGACGTTCGGCGGTGTCTTTACGCCCAGCATTCTCACCATTCTCGGCCTGGTGCTGTTTCTTCGAGTCGGGTTCGTGGTCGGCTCGGTCGGTCTTGTTCAGGCGCTCCTGATCCTCGCGCTGTCAACATCGGTGTCGGTACTCACGAGCATCTCGCTCGCCGTGGTCGCAACGAACATGCGTGTCCGAGGCGGGGGCGAATACTTCTTGATCTCGCGCACGCTCGGCATCGAGTTCGGCGGAGCGGTCGGCGTGGTCCTCTACCTCGCAATTTCGGTGTCGATTGCCTTCTATGCCATTGGTTTCGCCGAGGCTGTGGTCGTTGCACTCGGCAGCGACTCGGGGCTGCTTACACAAGCGATCGCGGCGCTCTTGGTCCTGGTGTTGGTCGGGGTCGCTGCAGTCGGCGCCGACCTCGCAACCCGCCTGCAGTATCTCGTTATGGCGCTGTTGATCTTGGCGCTGGGATCGTTCTTTGTTGGTGTCGTCGGCGATTTCGATGCGGGCATCTTTGCTGACAACGCCACGAGCGGGTCGGGAGATGTTGGTTTCTGGCAAGCGTTTGCGGTGTTCTTCCCTGCGGTTACTGGCTTTAGCCAGGGCGTGGCGATGTCGGGAGATCTACGCGAGCCGAGCAAGTCGATTACCCGCGGCACATTTATGGCTGTTGGGTTATCGACGGCAATTTATGTCGGGGTCATCATCCTCATTGCTGGCGTTGCACCAGCAGCAACCCTGGTCAGTGATACCACGACCATCATGGGTGATGTGTCGCTGTTGGGCTGGACGATGCTCGTTGGTGTGCTTGCTGCGACCTTGTCATCGACGCTCGCGTCGGCCCTCGGTGGACCACGAGTACTCCAACGGCTCGGCGAAGATCGGGTGCTGCCCCGGCTCGAGTTCTTCGAAGTTGGTTCTGGTCCAGCGAACAACCCTCGCCGGGCACTCGGCCTGTCGATGATCGTTGCGCTCCTCACCGTCGCTGCAGGCGATTTGAACGCCATTGCGCCGGTCATCTCCATGTTCTTCCTCGCCAGCTACGGCTTGATCAACTACGCCACCTATTTCGAGATTCGGGCAGGGGGAACCTCGTTTCGTCCCCGCTTTAAGTGGTTCGATGCCCGGCTGAGCGCTGCTGGCGTGCTGATGTGCGTCGTGGCGATTTTGGCCATCAACCCGATCACCGGCCTCGTTGCAGCCCTCGTCTTCGTGGCGTTGTTCAACTACCTGCGTAATCGTGACACCCCCGACCGCTGGGTCGACAGCTCGGGTTCACACCACTTCAACAAGGCACGCCAGCACATCCAAGCCATTGGCGACGAGCCCGCAAGCAACCGCGACTGGCGTCCGAGCATCTTGGCGTTTGTGCCCAGAGACCCCGACACCCGCACCCGGATGATTCAGATGGCGTCATGGCTCGAGGGAGATTCGGGCTTTCTCACCGCCGTGCGGATGATCGAGGGAACCGGCCCTCGGCTACGAAAGCGAGTCGACGAGATCGAAGCCGACCTGGCTCGAGAAGTCTCCCGGGTTGCTCCAGGCGCGTTTGCCCGAACGATCATGGTCGAGAACGCCGAGGTTGGGGTCCAGACGCTTGTCCAAGCCCACGGGTTGGGGACCGTCAAACCAAACACGAGCTTCTTCGGCGTCCGGGATCTACGCGGCACCGATGAAGAACAACAGGCGTACGGGCGCATGCTTCAGGGGTGCGTCCGGTTCGGAACGAACGTTGCGGTGCTCAATACGAGCGAACACGCATGGGAAGAGTACGAAGCCACGCCGCGCAAGGAACGGACCATTGCGCTGTGGTGGTCCGATGACCAAGTTGGTCAGTTCATCACGCTGTTGGGTTGGTTATGTCAGCGTGACGAGGAATGGCGAGACGCGCAGATCATTGTCTACGTGCCCCCAACAAATCACGAAGACGAAGTCGAACACGTCAAGCAGATTCTTGAGGCCGGCCGTATCGACGCCGAGGTCTATGAAGTCGAGGGCACCCCGGCAGCGTTCTCTGCTGCTCTTGGGTCGGCCACGATGGCCATGGCACCGCTTCGTGTCCGCCGCGGTCGTGCGATCGGCCCGTTCGAGACCCCTCTGGGCATGCTCCTTGAGAGCCTGCCGCTCGCGGTCATGGCGCTTGCGACCGAGCACGTCGAGATCGATGCCGAAGCAGACGATGGGGGATACGCCGAGTATGCAAAGGCGCTCGAGCAGGCAGAGTCCGCGCAACGTTGGGCCGCCGACCTCGACAACGAGGCAGCGATATTGATGGTCAAAGCCGAGAGCGCCCGGCAAGAACTCGAAGAGCTGCGAGCAGATAACCCGACAAGCAACGACCTGGTCAGCTTGGAAGCCTTCTTCGAAGAGACCGACACCTCGGCTCGCGCGGCGTATCGCAAGTACGTCGATGCCCGATCCCGCTGTCGAGTCCTCGAACAGCGCGTCGAAGAGCTCGACCCGGCGAGGTCAATTCCAAGCGCCGACCCATCGATCTGGCGAAGCTCGTCGGCATCGACAAGCTAGACGTACGAGCAAGACGCACGAGCAAGACGCGTGTAGATCGGTGCGGCGATGAATACACCGAAGTCCTCAACGATCTGTTGGGGCGGAGTAGCATACGTGCACGTAACGAGGTGTAAGGACTGCAGATGGCTGGTGGCCTAGTCGGATTGCTCGATGATGTAGCGGCGTTGGCAAAGCTCGCCGCTGCGTCGGTCGATGATGTGAGCGCTGCGGCGGCTCGAGCGAGTGCGAAAGCTGCTGGCGTCGTGGTCGATGACGCGGCGGTGACCCCCGCCTACGTGCAGGGTTTGGCCGCTGATCGAGAACTTCCGATCATCAAGAAGATCGCAACCGGATCACTTCGCAACAAACTGTTCTTCATCACACCGGTCGCCCTGATCCTGAGCGCCATTGCACCGGTCGTGGTCGAAATCATCCTCATCTTTGGTGGTGCGTTCTTGTGTTACGAGGGAGCGCACAAGATCTACCACAAGCTCAGTCACCACGATGACGAGCACGAAAAGGTGACGCCATCGGCCGCCCTTGGGCCTGAGGCCGAAGCCGAGACCATCAAGGGTGCGGTCCGAACCGACTTCATCCTTTCGGCGGAGATCATGGTGATTTCGCTCAAAGAGGTCATTGAAGAACCGCTACTCCAGCGAGCCGTCATCATGGTGGTCGTCGCGGTCTTCATCACACTTGTCGTGTACGGGGTCGTCGGCCTGATCGTCAAGATGGACGACATTGGTCTCAAGATGATCGAACAAGACAACGAAGCGTCCCAAGCAACCGGGCGCAAACTCGTGGCAGGCATGCCGATCTTGTTGAAGTGGCTGACCGTGATCGGCACCGCAGCCATGCTGTGGGTGGGAGGACACATTCTCATCGTCGGGGCACACGAGCTCGGCTGGGATCCGCCATACGACGCGCTTCTCGCCGCCGAAGACTCGGTCCATGGCATTGGTGGCATCGGTGGCGTGCTCGGATGGCTCATCAACACTGGTCTGTCGGCGGTTGTTGGTTTGGTCGCTGGTTTGTTGATCGTCGCTGTTGCCTCGCAGCTGCAACGAGACGGGGATCACTAGGATCTCCAGCGTTGCCTGCGTGCGTGGCCGACAAGAGAACGCACCGGTACCTGACGCAATCCCGGGCTACCCGGGGCGAGGCCCGCAGACATACACTCCCACCATGCACGTTGTTCGCCCTTCGACGCTTTCGTGCATTGCCATGGCAAGCGCCGTGTTGGCCGGCTGTTCGGGAGCAGAGGCACGAGAATCGATTCAGGTGTTTGCCGCAGCGTCGCTCACCGAAGCGTTCGCCGAATTCGAGGCAGGCTTCGAGGCAGAGAACCCAGAGGTCGATGTCGTGCTCAACCTCGGCGGCAGCTCGTCGCTGCGCGAACAGATTCGGGCTGGAGCGCCAGCTGACGTGTTTGCGTCAGCCAACGCCCAGATCGCAATGACACTCGCCGACGAAGACCTCCTCGCAGCGCCGCCCAGAGTCTTTGCCACAAACTCGCTGGTGATTGCGGTCCCAGAAGGAAACCCAGCTGGGGTCACGTCGGCGAGTGACCTCGAGGCCGACGAGTTGTTGGTGGGTTTGTGCGCTGCAGCCGTGCCGTGTGGTGAGCTTGCGCTCGAGACCCTCGAACACGTTGGTGTCGAGGCGAGCATCGACACGAGCGAACCCGACGTTCGGGCGCTGTTGACCAAGATCGAATTGGGCGAACTCGACGCAGGTCTCGTCTATTACACCGACGTCTTGGCGTCGAACAACGGTGTCGAGTCGATCGTCGTCGCCGATGCGCCGCCGACGACGAGCTATCCCATCGCGCCAGTGGCAGACGCCCCGAATCCCGGCGGGGCCGCCGCATTTGTCGACTTTGTGTTGTCACAAGCATCGAGAGAGGTTCTGGCCAGACGTGGTTTCGGGGACCCCGAATGAGTCGACCGAAGAGCGGTAGGTCACCGAAAGTCCTCCTCGTCCTCGGTGTCATTGGGGCACTCGTGTTTGTGTTGCCACTCGTCGGGCTCGCTGCGCAGACCCCGTGGACAAACCTGGTCTCACTCGTCTCGGCCGAGACGGTCACCAGCGCCATTCGAATTTCGCTCATCACCTCCACACTCGCAGCGGTCATCTCGGTACTGCTCGGCGTCCCGCTGGCGTGGATGCTCGCACGGGTTCAGGTGCCCGGCATGGGCGTTCTGCGATCGATCGTGACACTGCCGATGGTCTTGCCTCCGGTCGTTGGTGGCGCCGCGCTGCTCTTCGCGCTTGGACGCCGCGGACTCGTTGGCGAACCACTCAACAATGCCACCGGCTTGCTGTTGCCGTTCTCGATCTGGGGTGTGGTCCTCGCCAACGTTTTTGTCGCAATGCCATTTCTCGTCGTCACCGTCGAAGGAGCGCTCCGCTCGACCGACCAGGCATTCGAGAAGGCAGCAGCATCGCTTGGCGCTTCGCCCATGCAAGTTTTCTGGCGGGTGACCGTGCCCCACATTGCTCCATCACTACGGGCGGGCGTCGTGTTGGCGTGGGCTCGGGCACTCGGAGAATTCGGAGCCACGATCACCTTTGCGGGCAACCTCCAAGGTCGGACCCAAACCCTTCCCCTCGCAGTCTTTGTCGCTCTCGAATCTGACAGAGACTCGGCGGTCGCGATCAGTCTTGTCCTCGTCGCCATCTCGCTTACCGTGCTGCTCAGCATGCGCAACAGATGGTGGGGTACCACATGAGTTCACAACCCCACGACCTTCACGCAAACATCACTGTTTCTCGGAACGATGGCTTCACCCTCGACATCGACATGGCGTTGCGGGCAGGGGAGACCACTGTTCTGCTGGGCCCCAACGGCGCCGGCAAATCGACGCTCATCGAGGCGTTAGCAGGCCTAGTCAACATCGACTCGGGCACAATCAGCCATGGGCAACGAACACTCGATGACACCGCGGCGGGGGTGCGGGTTCCCGCCGATCAACGACGCGCAGGTGTGGTGTTCCAGCGCTACCTGTTGTTCGAACACCTCGACGTTGTCGACAACATCAGCTTCGCCCTCTCAGTGTCGGGCGCATCAAAGGCAACCTCTCGCGCCGCTGCGCAAACCTGGGTGGACGGCTTCGACCTTGCTGGGCTCGAAACGCGGAAACCCTCACAACTCTCCGGTGGCCAAGCACAGCGAGTTGCCGTTGCCCGAGCGCTCGCCTCCAAACCCGATTTCTTGCTCCTCGACGAACCGTTGGCCGCCCTCGACATCGAAACAAAGGGATCGTTGCGGCGAATGCTGCATCGACACCTCGAGGACTATCACGGCCCACGGCTCCTCATCACCCACGACCCAATCGACGCGTTCCTGCTGGCCGACCGCGTCATCATCATCGAAGACGGGCACATCACCCAGCAGGGCACACCCGCCGAGATCGCTCGGCGCCCCGCAACCCCATATGCCGCAGCGCTCGCCGGGCTCAATTTGTTGAGCGGAACAAACACCGCAGGAGCCTTGACGCTCGACGGCACCGAGCAGGCGCTCGCAACGTCCAACACCAGAACCAGTGGGCCGGTGCTCGTCACCATCAAGCCCAGTGCAATAGCGCTCCACGACGGGAAGCCCGAAGGTAGTCCGCGCAACAGCTGGGCCACCACAATTGCAACCCTCGAAGGATCCGGCGACATCACCCGGGTCACGCTCGACGCGCCGCTGCGGCTCAGCGTCGACATCACTCCCGGTGCCGCGACGTCGATGGATCTACAGCCCGGCCGGCAGGTGTGGGCATCGGTCAAAGCAACCGAGGTCATCGTCAACCGAAGCTAGAGTCGAACAGATGCAGATCACGTTCGACGCCGAGCTCTACCCATGGGATGCAAATTCCTCGTGGGTGTTCGTGACCCTGTCCGTAGACGACTCAGACGCAATCGACGACGCCACCTCGATGACCGGTGGCTTTGGAAGCGTCAAGGTCGACGTGCAAATCGGTGACACCCAATGGAGTACTTCGCTGTTTCCAAGCAAGGAACTCGGGGCCTACGTGCTACCCATCAAGAAGGCCGTGCGCTCAGCCGAAGGGATCGACGTGGGCATGACCGCCACCATCACGATCGAGCTCGTCCACGTCTGACGGGGGACTCTCCGCTCTATTGCGCTGGTGCTCTCCACCAGTTGACATTGCTGTGACTGTGCACCCGCTCCAAACCCACCTCGCGAAACCACGGCGCATCCGGACCACTCTTGACCACCACCCACCGGCTGGCAACACGACGAGCCTCCCGAACCCACTGCGCATCCAACGGGGTCGAATCAGCCACCGATCGCAAAAGCGCAAACCCGGTATCTGACGCCTTCGGCTCCTCAAACATTGGATCGACCAACACCACATCGGCCGAGTTCGTCGCAGCAAGTCCCAACCACTCGCAGGCATTCGCCAGCACAAGATCTGTCGGAGCGGGCGCAGCGCCGGCAACACTCGCGACCCTACTCGTCGACAATGCACCGTTGGTGAGCCCAAATTGTCCGAGGTGAAACAAGGCGGCACTCGACTCGATTGCGGTCACCGACCCCTGAGAGCCCACCGCGCAGGCAGCGACAGTCGCGTCACGACCGAGCCCAAAGGTCGTATCGATCACCCGATCACCGGGCTGCAACTCGCCCGCCCGAACCAGCGGGTCACCCTCGCCGCGGCTCCACGACTTCAATCGAATAAACGCCGTGCCAAGGTGAGACGTCAACGAACCCGAATGGGTCACGAGTCGAAGTTCGCTGTTCGTCATCACAAGCGCCGCGCCAGCCGGTCCAATCAACTCGTCGATTCGCCGATCATCGCGGTCCACATACAAATATCCCCAATGACGCGCAAAGGACTCCGCTCGCGCAATCGCCGAGGCCCGTGCCTTGTGACTCGTCGTGACGACCAGCGCCACGTCGCCCGACCTACTCAGCAGTGAACGCGCCATAGGCTTCGGCGCTCATCAGCCCATCGAGTTCTGCCGGATCCGACAGTTCGACCTTGAACATCCAGCCCGCACCATAGGGGTCACTGTTGACCACGGTTGGATCATCATCGAGGCCCGTGTTCACCTCGGTGATCGTTCCCGAGAGCGGAGCAAAGATGTCCGAAACCGACTTCGTCGATTCAACTTCGGAAAGCGTTTCGCCCGTCGTTGTTGCCGCGCCGACCTCGGGCAACTCGACAAAGACGATGTCGCCGAGCGCGTCCTGGGCATAGTCGGTGATGCCGACCGTAGCGACACCGTCCTCAACGCGAACCCACTCGTGGTCCTTGCTGTACTTAAGATCTTCTGGATTCGTCATGACATATTGCCTTTTCGCTTACGTGGATGGGTGTGATTGGTTCGACCGGCGAGCGGTTACTCATAACTACTC
Source organism: uncultured Acidimicrobiales bacterium (assembly GCA_938084885.1). Lineage (GTDB taxonomy): Bacteria > Actinomycetota > Acidimicrobiia > Acidimicrobiales > SHLQ01 > SHLQ01. Next base: position 38,993 of record CALKGG010000050.1, on the reverse strand, counting down.
ATGGGTGGGCACGAGCACTGAAGGTTGCGATCACCGTAGCCGTTGTCGACCCGAGCAACCGCTGGCCAGAACTTCGATGCGTTCAACCATGGAGCGGGGTAGGCCGCGTGACGACGACTATACGGGTGCGACCACTCATCGTTGGAAACTTCAGCAACGGTGTGCGGCGCATTCACCAGGGCGTTGTCCTCAGGATCTGCTTCGCCAGCTTCGACCGCTCGGATCTCGTCTCGGATGGCAATGAGGGCATCGCAGAAACGATCGATCTCGGCGAGCGACTCGCTCTCGGTCGGTTCAATCATCAGCGTGCCGCTCACCGGCCACGACATCGTCGGAGCGTGGAAGCCGTAGTCGATCAGGCGCTTCGCAATGTCCTCAGCAGAGGCAATGTCTTTGAACTCGCGAATATCGATGATGCACTCGTGGGCTACACGACCACGGGCACCCCGGTACAAGATAGGAAAATGCGGATCGAGGCGAGCAGAAATGTAATTGGCGTTCAAAATGGCCAGACGGCTCGCATCAGCAAGCCCATCGGGGCCCATCATTGCAATGTAGGCATAGCTGATGGGCAAGATGGCGGCGCTGCCCCACGGAGCAGCACTGACGGCGTACGCTCCGTCGACGGTTAGATCACCATGGGCCGTCGGCAAGTGCTCGATCAAATGTGGCCCAACGCAGATTGGGCCTACCCCGGGGCCGCCGCCGCCATGAGGAATGCAGAACGTCTTGTGCAGATTGAGGTGGCACACATCGGCCCCGAAATCACCTGGCCGGCTGAGTCCAACCTGCGCGTTCATATTTGCGCCGTCCAGGTACACCTGGCCACCGTTCTCATGGATGATCGCACATACCCGCTCGATCGATTCCTCGAACACCCCATGGGTCGATGGATAGGTGACCATCAACGCAGCCAGCGTGTCGGCGTGCTCGATTGCCTTGGCCTCAAGGTCGCCAACATCGATGTTGCCGTCGCTGTCAGTCCCGACCGCAACGACGCGCATGCCAGCCATAACCGCAGATGCCGGGTTCGTGCCGTGGGCAGAGTCCGGGATCAGGCACACATTTCGGTCGGCGTCACCGTTGGCCCGATGGAATGACGCAATCGTCAACAACCCGGCGTATTCGCCCTGTGACCCCGCGTTTGGTTGCAAAGAAGTCCCGGCAAACCCGGTGATCTCGGCCAACCAGCGTTCCAGCCTGGTAACGAGCTCGGCGTAGCCGCGCTGCTGATCGAGCGGGGCAAAGGGATGAATGCGCGCAAAGCCTTCCCACGTAATCGGAATCATCTCGGTCGTTGCATTGAGCTTCATCGTGCACGAGCCGAGTGGAATCATCGAATGGGCAAGCGAGAGGTCCTTGTTACGCAGGCTCGTTATGTAGCGAAGCATCTCCGTCTCGGAGTGATAGCTCGTGAACGTCGGATGGGTCATGAAGCTCGAATCACGAACCAGTTCGATCGGAATCGGCGCTCCGCATGCCTCAGGCGGTTCGCGATCGAACAACGCGTTTGTCAGCTTGGCGAGATCGTCGTTGGTAATTGTCTCGTCGAACGCCACGCCGACCGAACCATCGTCGAATGCCCGCAGGTTGAAGCCGGCATCGAGAGCGCGAGAGACGAGCGAATCGAGGTTTGGGCCGTTCGTCAACACAACGGTGTCGAAAAATTGGAACGAGTCGAGGTTATACATGGCCTCTTGGGCCGCGGCGGCAAACTTCGAGGCTCGCGTGTGCACGTCGCCCGCGATACCCGCCACCCCGGCAGGGCCGTGGTACACGGCGTACATCGACGCCATGACAGCAAGTAACACCTGGGCGGTGCAAATGTTCGACGTTGCTGAATCGCGACGGATATGTTGCTCGCGGGTTTGCAACGCCATGCGAAGTGCCGGAGCGCCATGGCGATCCTTCGACATCGAGATCAAACGACCCGGAAGGTTGCGGGCGTGGGCTTCGGCCGTTGCCAAGAACGCCGCGTGTGGGCCGCCAGCGCCGAGCGGAACTCCAAATCGCTGTGACGAACCAATCGCAATATCGGCACCCCATTCACCCGGCGGAACCAGCGCCGCGCACGCCAACAAGTCGGTGGCGGCAATAACGAGGGCACCGGCGCTATGGGCGTTGTCGGCAAGCGCCGCAAAATCGTCGACGCGTCCACGGGTGTCGGGATATTGGACGAGCACGGCGAACACGTCGTCATCAAAGGTCGCTTCGGCAACGTTTGTGAGACGAACCGTAATGCCGAGCGGTTCGGCGCGAGTCTGCACGACCTCGATCGTCTGGGGATGGCAACGATCCGACACGACGATGGTGCTCGCCGTTGCCTTGCGTCCCTTCAAGCGACGAGCCATCGTCATTGCCTCGGCCGCGGCGGTTGCCTCGTCGAGCAGGGAAGCATTGCTGATCTCCATCCCCGTCAGGTCTGCGACCATTGTCTGGAAGTTGAGCAACGCCTCGAGGCGGCCCTGTGCAATTTCTGCCTGATAGGGCGTGTATGCGGTGTACCAGCCCGGATCTTCGAGCACGTTGCGCAAGATCACCGTTGGGGTGTGTGTGTCGTAGTAGCCCTGGCCAATCATCGAGCGCATGACCGTGTTCTGCTCGGCGAGCTCACGCAGCTCAGCGAGCGTCTCAACCTCAGAACGCTTCGCCGGAAGGTCCATAAGACCAGAGAACGCAATGTTCTCGGGGACGGTTTCCACTATCAGCTGATCGAGTGAGTCGACCTCGACAGCGACGAGCATCTTGTCTTGTTCGGTGGCGTTCGGGCCGATGTGGCGTGAGGGGAAGTCCATGGTGAAGTCCTTGTACGTGGCAGGTAGTGAATGAGTGAGGGCGAATGTGTGCGATGGTTATCGGCGGTAGAGCGGGCGCTTGGTAATGACGGCGGCCTTCTGCCGCCCACGGATATCGACGGCAAGGGTGGTGCCGACCTCGCCATAGCCAATGGGAAGAAACGCGTTGCAGGCAAACGCATCGACGGTCGGGGCGAACATGCCGCTGACGACGGGCCCGAGTTCGTTGCCGTCGGCGCCGATCACGATCGAACCCTCCCGGGGGACGCCCTTGTCGATCATCGTGAGCGTCTCGAGTCGCCGCGCAATACCCTCGGCCTTGATCGTGCGGAGCGCATCTGCACCCACGAAATCCTTGTCGCGGCCGTCAGCATCGACGAGGTTCACCGCCCAACTGAGGCGGGCCTCAAACGGGTTGATGTCTCGGCTGAGCTCATGGCCATACAGTGGATAGCCGGGTTCGAACCGCAGGCTATCTCGGGCGCCGAGGCCGATGGCCGTTGCGGCAATATCGAGCTCTTCGGCCTTCGCGAGCAGCCCCGTCCACACGTCGACAACACCACCGTCGATGTAGAGCTCGACGCCGTCCTCGCCCGTATAACCAGTCCGGCCAACCAGGGCGCGGGTGCCGAACAATTCAATGCTGGCCGACGAAAAACGTTCGATCGAGGCCACGTTGACGCGAGTCACTGCATCGACGAGCGCAACAGCGTTTGGGCCTTGAACCGCAATCATCTCGAGCACATTCGAGCGGTCGGTGACGGTGACGTCGTTGCCTGTTGTGTGGTCCTCGATCCATGTTCTGTCAACATCTCGGTTGGCGGCGTTGACGACGACCATCATGTGTTCTTCGGCGAGCCGATACACGATCACGTCGTCGATCACGGTGCCGTCGTCGTGGCAGAGCAGCCCGTACTTGGCGCTGCCAATGTCGAGTGTGGACATGTCAGAGGTGACAAGCGAGTCGACAAAGTCAACCGCGTCACTGCCAACAACATCGAGCTGGCCCATGTGGTCGATATCGAACAGGCCGACCGAGTTGCGAGTCGCGTGATGTTCTTCGATTGCGCCGGATTCGTAGAAGACCGGGAGTTCCCAACCAGCAAAGTCGACCATGCGTCCGCCGTGATCGACGTGCCAATCGTAGAGGGCGGTGCGTTTGAGTGAGCTCATTGGATCTCCGGACGGAATGGTTGGGTCGAAAAACCAAAAACGCAAGGCGTCGGCGCCTTGCGTACACTCTGTCCTGGACCTGAGAGATGGTGCCCCGTCGGTGCAGACCAGCGAACTGGTCCGGCTCTCCAGAGATTGCCACCGGGTCGATCCTTTTGCCTGAGAGTTTCGATGAACGGCTTTGGCAAACCGCCCATCTTGCACCTTCGGCGATCCCGTCGTCTTGTGAACAAGACGCTGGACGCTCTCTCGATCCGGCTGATGGCAGATGAAGTTGTGGCCATCACCATACACACACTCGGCGTGTGTGGAAAGAAACGATTTGGTGAAGTGTCGAGGATGGGTATCCACATGTCCGTGATCGACGGTGGCGTTGTGTAGCGTGTCCCCGGGCACCGATGCCGCATTTACCCTAGGGGACCTCATGTCTGACACCATTCTCGACCGTCGCCAGTTCTACATCAACGGTTCGTGGGTCGATCCGGACACGGCGAACGACTTCGACGTGATCGATCCGTCGAACGAGGAGGCCTGCGCCGTCATTTCGCTCGGTGGCGAGGCGGACACGAATGCGGCGGTCGCGGCCGCAAAGGCCGCCTTTCCGGCATGGGCAGCAACGCCTGTCGAGGAGCGCGTTGCCCTGCTCGAGAAGCTCTATGACATCTACAAGGCACGTGCAGGTGAGATGGCTGAGGCCATTACGACCGAGATGGGCGCACCACAAGATATGTCGGCTGCCCAGCAAGTCGGCGCCGGCATTGGACACCTGAAGAGCATCATTCGTGCGCTGAAGGAGTTTGCGTTCGAGCGTCCACTCGGCGAGCACGCACCGGACAACGCAATCCTCTACGAACCAGTTGGGGTATGTGCGCTAATCACTCCATGGAACTGGCCAATGAACCAGGTGACCCTCAAGGTCATTCCCGCAATCGGCGTTGGTTGCACCATGGTGCTCAAGCCCAGCGAGATTGCCCCGCTCAGCGGTTCGCTCTTTGCCGACATGGTCCACGAGGCGGGCTTCCCTGCCGGCGTGTTCAACATGGTGCACGGCGATGGGCTTGGAGTTGGCACGCAGCTCTCAGGACACCCCGACGTCGACATGGTCTCCTTTACCGGCAGTACCCGCGCCGGGGTTGCGATCACCAAGAACGCAGCCGATACGGTCAAGCGCGTGGCGCTCGAACTCGGTGGCAAGGGCGCCAACATCGTGTTTGCCGACGCTGGCGACACCGCCATTGATTGGAGCGTTTGGCGCTGCTTTAACAACACCGGCCAGTCGTGCAACGCTCCGACGCGCATGCTCGTCGAGCGGTCGATATATGACGAGACCGTCGAGAAGGCTCGCATTGCGGCTGAGGGAACTGCCGTTGGTCCTCCGACCGTTGAGGGTCGCCACATCGGCCCAGTTGTGAGTGAGGCGCAGTGGAACAAAATTCAGGGCCTCATTGCCAAGGGCGAAGAAGAAGGCGCTCGGCTCATTGCTGGTGGGCAGGGCCGCCCGGACGGCTTCGACAAGGGCTACTACGTCAAGCCCACCGTATTCGTCGACGTCGACCCGGACATGACGATCTCTCGCGAGGAGATCTTCGGCCCCGTTCTGGCGATCACACCGTTCGATACCGAGGAAGAAGCGATCGCGCTCGCGAACGACACGCCGTACGGTCTGACCAACTACGTGCAGACCACCGACAAGGACAAGGCCCGCCGTGTGGCCCGCCAACTCCGCTCGGGCATGGTCGAGATGAACGGCACCCCGCGTGGCGCTGGCGCCCCGTTCGGCGGCTACGGCCAATCCGGCAACGGACGCGAAGGCGGCGAATGGGGCATCGAAGAATTTCTCGAAGTCAAGTCCGTCTCCGACTACTACTAACCCCGTGGGGTCAGGTCTCATTCATAACCCCCGGTTCCCTGGGGTCAGGTCTCATTCATAACGGCCCATTGTCAGACCTCATCGCTAATCTGGGCTCAACTTCCCCCTGAATCCTTTTTGAAACAGGGACAACCAATGGCTCGCCAACTTCGGACCGACTTCGAAGGTGCATGGCACCACGTCATGAATCGTGGACGTCGAAAGGAGATGATCTTTCCGAACTCAGAAGATCGTCTCGACTTCCTCCGCCTTCTTGGCGTGGTCCACGACCGCTACGACATCGAGATACACGCACATGCGCTTATGGGGAATCACTATCACCTGCTGGTGCGCACGCCGAGCGGGGGATTGAGCCGTGCAATGAAGCACGTCGATGGAGTGTTCGCTCAGCGATTTAACCGGCGATATGAGCTGGATGGTCCTCTGTTTCGGGACCGATTTCGGGCGAAGTTGGTTGACTCCGACAACTATCTGGGCGTCGTTTCTCGCTATATCCATCGAAATCCGATCGCTCTGGTCGGAGAAGAGAACCTGGCCAGCTACGAATGGTCTAGCTACTACGACTTTCTGCAACAACCTTCAACACGGCCTGCTTGGTTATTTGACGGTGCTCTTCGTATAGCGGGAGTGAAAACCGCGGCACAGCTAAAGAAACACACGCTCGGGCAATCGCCTCGAACATTCGATCCCGATGATTTTCCTCGGGTGATTGGCGACGCCGACTTTGTGAACGCCGCTCTGGCTAGGACGAAGGTAGACGGACAAACAGTCGGCCATTTGCGGGCCGGCGTCGTCAGACCAACGGTCGCAGAGATCGGCCAGGCGGTAAGCAAGGTCTTCTCTGACGAGAGGGATCACCGGCTTGTCTGGATCGGCCTCTGCCAAGAAGTCGGTGGGTTGACGCTTCGGGCTATTGCAGACCAGTTCGGCTATTCGTCTCCGCAAAGCGCTGGCAACGCCACCCACCGGTTTAGAAAGCGCACCGAGTGTCAGCAATGGGCGCTACAAGTCGAGAAAGTGCGCAAGGGTCTCCAGGGCAGGATGGTTGATGAACGGTGCCGACGAGTTATGGATGAGACCTGACCCCGCACAAACCAGGGTTATGAATGAGACCTGACCCCGTTAGGGGCGGGTGCAGTAGCCGGACCAGGAGCCGACGTAGAGACGGCCGCGGCCGAGACCGGCGGCTTCGGCAGCGAGCATGCTGTGGCAGGCGCTGACGCCAGAACCGCAGTAATAGATCGTGTCACCAGAGATGTTGCGGGCCTGATACTCGGCGCCAAGTTCATCGATCGGGCGATAGCGGCCGTCGATGAGATTGTCGGTGAAGGGCGCGTTGATAGCTCCGGCGATGTGGCCAGCTTCGGGGTCGATGGGTTCGGTCGTCCCAGCAAAGCGATCGGGGCCGCGAACATCGACGACAACACCGCCAGATGCAATGAACGCCTCGACCTCGTCAGCATCGACCGTCGCATTCGATGGGAAGGTCCGCACCGGGCAATCGACCGCAGATACTTCGGGGGTACCAGCTTCGAATTCGCCATCCCACGCCTGGATCCCACCGTCGAGCAACGCCGCGTTCTGGCCGAGCGTGCGCAACATCCACACGAGACGCCCAGCGATCATGCCCCCGGCATCGTCGTACGCGAGCACAGTGGTATCGGCGCCGATACCGGCATTGGACAACGCTGCAGCGAACACCTCGGGCGCAGGCAGCGGATGACGCCCGAGACCCGGAGCTGGTTCGCCTGCGAGCGCATCATCGAGATCGAGATGGCGGGCTCCGGGAATGTGGCCAGCAGTGTAGGCATCGCGGCCCACACGGTCATCGAGGTAGGCGCGTGCATCACAAACGACGGTCGAAATGCCGTCGGCATTCGCCGCTGCGGTGATCGAAACGATGGGCGGAAGCGCGAGAGTGGACATACCAATGCATCGTAGCGCTGGTGATCTGTGCGATTCAGGTCGTGACGCGACAGGATGGTTTCGTGCAGAAATCGATGATTGCAATACCAGCGGCCGGTCTTGTCACTCTGCTGACCGGCGCGTTCGCTGGTCGTCGACGTCTCGCGGCATGGACCAAAAATCCGGACCCCCTCAACGGCCAACCCGTCGAATTTCCCGACGCCGAGCTGCGCACCGTGCCGTTGGACGACGGGGCAGAAATCGCCGTGTGGATCGCTGGTTCTGGACCCACGATCGTCCTCGTGCACGGGTTGACAGCATCGCACCACGACTGGGGCCCAATGGCGAGGCACCTCATCGACGCCGGATACCGGCTGGTCGCCGTCGATCAACGCGGGCACGGAAACTCAACCGCAGGAACAAAGGGATACGGATCACGCCAGCTCGGAACCGACTTGGGCGACGTGTTCACCGCACTTGATCTCCACGCGGTGTGTCTTGTTGGCCACTCGATGGGCGCAATGGCATCAATGGGCTTTGCCACTGGGCATTCGTCCGTCTTTGCTGAACGAGTGCAGTCGTTCGTGTCGATTGCAAGCGCCGGAGCAACGAACAGCGTGCGCCAAACGTTCGGGCTACGCCTTGGCGCCATCAGTCTCCCTGAACAGCTTACAAAGATCGACGCACAACGGTTGAGGCTGATTGCCGGGCTTGGTGTGTTCGGACGCAATCCAAGCTTGCACATGGTCGAAGAAGCCGTGACGGCGTTTAGACGATGCCCCGAGGCCGTGCGAGCCCCGGCAACAGCTGCCCTCGGCTCCCATGATCTACTCGAAGAGCTCACGGGTGTACACGTGCCAACCCTGGTGATCGGCTCGGGCCGGGACCGCCTCATCGACGTCGACCAGGTGCGCGAACTCGACGCTGCATTCCCAAATTCGCAACTGCACATCTACGAAGACGCCGGACACATGGTGCTGTGGGAACGCCACAAAGACCTCGCAGCCCGTACCGACCGTTTCGTGCAATCGGTGCTCGCTAGCATGTCGGTGTAACTATGGTTTCGCCCGACCGGTATCCCGAGGTGTGTCCGCACACAATCAGACGGACTCCTATGCGAATGACGTGGGACGACCTCACCATGCTGCATTGGCGGTACGAGCCTGAAGAGGTCCAGCGGCTGCTGCCCGACGGCTTGACCGTCGAGACATTCGACGGCTCGGCGTGGGTTGGCCTCATCCCGTTCCAGATGCGCGTCGATCTTCCCGTCATGCCCGCCATGAAATCGATCCTGCACTTTCCCGAAACCAACGTGCGAACCTACGTCACGGGGAAGTCCAACAACCCAGGTGTCTACTTTTGGTCGCTTGAGGCGTCGTCGCTGCCAGCGGTCGTCACTGCCCGAGGTTCCTATCAGGTTCCCTACTTTTGGGCAGACATGTCTATTGAGAAGACCGACGCCCAGGGTCGAGCCATCGACCGTCCCCTGGTCGAAGGCGACCACATCTCCTACGCCTCAGCGCGGAAGTGGCCACAACCAACTCCAGCGTCCTCGCTCGTGTCGGTGACGGTCGGCGAACCCTACGCGGATGGACAGCAAGGTCCCCTCGACCGCTTTCTCACCGCCCGCTGGGCGCTCTACGGCGACCTGTGGAAGTGGCGCAGCTACGCCAAGATGTATCACGAGCCATGGCCCCTGCACTTCGCCACAGTCGATTCCTACGACGACGAACTGGTCGCTGCAACCGGGCTCACCGAGCCGGAGAATCCACCGTTGGTGCATTTCTCACCGGGCGTGAACGTCAGATGCGGACGGCCCCAGAGGGGCTGACCAGCAGGCCCGTTAGTGAGACGCTCTCAGGTGACGGTCCACCGAGTGGCTTCTTCGGCGCCAAAGAGGACGACTTCGTCGCCCGATGTGGTTGCTAAGGATGTGGCGACCTCGACGTCGACGCTTTCAGACGTGAGTGTGATGGTCGTTTCTGGGGTATCGACACCATAGATGGCACACCCATTGCCCGAAACGAATGCGCCAAGGTTGTCGAGCGCTCCAGCAACCGAGAACACATCGGCGACGACTTCCAGCCCATAGGCAGCGTTGAACACGCCAGCTTTCGCAGTGGGACCGTACTTTGCAGTGGTGGGGTGCGGCGCCGAGTCGGTGCCCAACATGAAGTCGGGATTGCCGCTGGTCGCCGCAGTCACGAGTGCATTTCGGTCATCGGCGGAGTTGATTACGGGCTTGCAATAGAGGTCGGGCTTCATGCCATTGGCGAGAAGGTCGGATCGTTCCCGGGCGAGGTGGTGCGGTGTGATGGTCGCTGCGGCCTGTGGATGGGCAGCAACGAAGTCAACCCCAGCGCGGGTCGATACATGCTCGACCGTCACGGCGAGTTCGGGGAAACGGTCACAAAGTGGCGCGAGCTGGTCGGTGAGGAACGCTGCTTCCCGATCGAAAATGTCGATGCTCGGATCGGTTGCTTCTGCGTGGACGAGAAGGCGAGATCCAGTCGCGATGAGCACCTCAAACAGATGGGCGAAGTCGTTGAGTGACGTTCCGCCCAATTCCGAATTCGTCGTCGCTCCGGCCGGGTAGTACTTGACCGCGGCGATAACACCCTGTTCGATGCCGGCCCGCAGATCGTTGGGGTCTACCAGCGGCGAGCAGTAGACGGCCATCACGGGCGAAAAGTCCGGCGCATCATTTGGGGCGGCGGCGAGAATCTGGTCTCGGTAGTGGGCTGCGCTCTCGGTGGAGACGATCGGCGGTAACAGGTTCGGCATTACCATTGCGTAACGAAACCGACGGGCGGTGTAGCCCACGACAGCGTCGAGCATTTCGTCGTTGCGGAGATGGACGTGCCAATCGTCGGGCTGGGGGATTACGACGGAAGTCATGGGCCGACACTAGCGTTGGAACTTCGACTCGCCGAAGGCGGAGGGGCGTTACAAACCCGAACCGCCACGGCGCAGAACCGTCGACGACACGTAGGCAGCCACGAGAAGGACAGCTCCAGCGATCACGAACGCGACGCTCACTTCGATCTCTTCTTCCTGGAGCACAATTTGGCTTGGGAGCTGTTGGAAAACGTCGAGCAGCTCAGCGGAATCTTCTGCCCTGAAGTACTCGCCGCCGGTCGTTTCGGCCATCGCCATCAATGTTGGCTCATCGATGACCAAAAACGGACGTAGATCATCGAGCGTCGTGTCGCCAAGGTCGGGTCGGCCATTGGTAAAGCCAAAGCCAGGTGCGAAAGAACCGGGGCCGATCTGGTTCGGGGCGCACACCATGTCCGCGATCTCGTCGCTGCCAAAGCCAATCGTAAACACGCGAACCTGCCGATCGAAGGCTTGTTGGGCAGCGATCAGCGGCTCGACACCCTGGCTATTTGCGCCGTCGGTGAGGAGAACAACAATGTCGGGAACGAATTCTCCCGATGCAGCAATGGCGTCTCGGTCAACGACATTGCTCAGGTCGATCGTTGCCCGTTCGACCTCAGGGTTGACCTCGGCAATTGCGTCGAGCGCGGTGATTGTTGCGTTGCCAATGCCGGTGCCGAGCGTTGTGGTGAATCCGTCGACAGCTTGCACGAGCTCGTCGGTGTCATTTGTTGGAGGCACGATGAGTTCTGCTGTGCCGCCAAACGCGACGATCCCGATCTGGGTGCCGTCGTCTCGGTTCTCGACGAACTGACGGGCCGCGTCTTGAGCTACGGCCAGGCGGTTCGGTTCGACGTCGGTCGAGCACATCGACAGCGATACGTCGAGGGTCAAGATGATCGACGTGCGACTGAGCGGGACCTGCGCTGACACGATTGGACGGGCCGAGCCAATGGCGAGCGAGACGAGCGACAGCAAGAACAGGGCTGCCGGAAGGTGCCGTTTCCAGGCCGATTGGGTGGGCAGCGCCTCTCGGATCAACGACAAACTGCTGTAGGTAATCGCCTGCTTCTTTCGCTTGCGCAACATGATGATGTAGGCGAGCAGGAGGAGCGCCGGCACCAGCACCAATGCGAGCAGTGGCGGCCACGCGAAACTCATGGCAACCTCCGTTGTGTCGTCATTGCAGCGAAACCGGCGATTGCGATCAACACGACGCCGGCGATCGCGAACAGGCTCGAGATTTCGAGTCGCTCCTCCTCGATCGTCAGATCGCGTTCGATCGATTCGGTTACCGCTGCAAGATCGTCCTGCTGATCTGCGAGGAAATAGGTGCCGTTGGATTGCTCGGCGAGGCTGATGAGCGACTCCTCGTTGAGCGCTGAGGCGACGCTGAAGCCATCAATATCGAGCGTTGTGCCCTCGAGGGTTCCAACGCCGACCGGATAGATGCGAATACCTGCTTGTGCCCCGAGCTCGGCGAGGGGAAGTGGATCTGTTGCCGTGGTGTCCTCGCCGTCGGAGAACAGCACGATGATCGCCGACCCGAAACTGCCAAAATCGACCGGCGGGATGTCGACGTTCCCGAACTCGTCTGGTCGGTAGATGATGGGATCCTCGGCAATTGCACTAAGAGCGGAGAACACGCCTTCGCTCAAATTGGTGGCTCCGGCGGGTTGCAGGCGTGATATCGCCGCTGCGACTTCGTCGCGTTCCTGGCTCGGGCTGAGCGTGATTGCACCGGCTTGGCCGAAAGACACAACGCCGACGTCGACCGAGTCTGGTTGGCGCTCGAGGAACATCAGCGCAGCGTTCTTGGCGGCTTCGAGACGGCTTGGTTCGAGGTCATCAGCAGCCATTGATTGAGACGTGTCGAAGGCCAACACGACGGTGCTTGCCAAGCGCGGAACATCGATGGTTGCTTGCGGCCGAGCAGCCCCGACCAACAGTGCAGTCAACGCAAGGAGCGCAAAGACAGGGGAGATGAGTTGGGTCCACCGGCGCGGCCCGACGGAAACATAGCCGTTGCCGAGGGTCGCCTCGGCGACGTTGGCGCGGGCCAACGACCACCGCCAATAGGCAATGGCAATGACAGGAAGCACAAGCAATCCCGCGAACGCTGCAGGCCAGAGAAAGGTCATCGGCCTCGCCGAGCCCTACGGTGCGCGACCATCTCGAGCAATTTGCGAGCGAGGTCGTCTTCGGTTGAGATCTCAAACAGGTCGACGCCCGCCCGCGCGGACGCCTCAGCAATCTGGGTTTCGCGGTGGTTTGCCGCATCTTCGAAGCGCTGACGGAACTTCTGGTTCCCGGTGTCGACCGTCATTTGCTCGCCGGTCTCGGCATCTTGGACGACGACGAGGCCGGCGTTCGGCAGGCGCCGCTCCTGTGGATCGCTGACACGAATGGCGATTACCTCGTGGCGCACGCCGAGACGACGCAACTCGAGGTCCCAGCCCGGTGCGCTCACAAAGTCTGAGATCACAAAGACGAGTGCTCGGCGACGGGCAATACCGTTCGCGGCAGCGAGGAGTTCGGTGAGTGTCGACGGCGAGGCGTCGGCTGTTGGGGTGTGCGGCGGTGACGTCAGCAGTTTCTTCGCCAACCGCAGGACTTGTGGACGCCCGGTACGAGGCTCGATGAGGGCGTCGAGGGCGGTACTCCACAACATGGCGCCGACGCGGTTGCCGCGGTTACTGAGCAGCCGCGAGAGGGCGACGGTGAGTTCGGCGACGACCATCTCTTTGTTGCGGCCACCGTGGCCGAACTGCATCGAAAGGGAACGGTCGACGAGAAACCACGCCGTCACGTCGCGGTCCTCTTCGTACTGGCGCACGAACGGCGTGTTCATCCGAGCCGTGACATTCCAATCGATGCGTCGAACGTCGTCGTCGGGTTGATAGTCACGCAAGTCGGAGACATCGAGACCTTCACCGAGGAAAACGGTGCGGTAATCACCCTGGAGCTGTCCTTCGAGGCGCCGAAGAATCTGCCAATCGAGGCGCTGGAGAAGCACCTCGGGAGCCGACTGATCAGGCTTGGCGAAGGATGGTGTTCGTGCGCTCATTCAGCGTCACCTCAGGAAGCGGAACTGCGGCCAGTATTTGGGCGAGAAGGTCGTCTGGGCGCACGTCGTCGGCGAGTGCTTCATAGGAGAGCACGAGGCGGTGCCGCAAGACGTCGAGTGCAAGATCTCGGACATCGTGGGCAAGGCAATAGTTGCGTCCTCGCACAAACGCAAGCGCCTTGGCGGTGAGAATCAAGTTGATCGATGCACGAGGGCTCGCGCCGTGGGTGATGTAGGGCGACAGGTTCGTAAGGCCGAGCGTGGCCGGGTTACGAGTTCCGTTTACGAGCTGCACGGCGTATTCAATAAGCGCCGGGTCGACGTAGACCTCGTCGGCGGCAACTTGCAGGGCGAGCAGTTGTTCGGGGCTAATGACCGACATGATTGCTTCGACTGATGAGGTCATCCGCTCGACGATCACGAACTCTTCGGTGGGGCTTGGATAGTCGACGAGCACTTTCATCATGAAGCGATCGAGTTGGGCCTCGGGCAGCGGGTACGTGCCCTCGGATTCGATTGGATTTTGGGTTGCGAGCACGAGGAACGGTGTTGGCACCTTGTGTGTTTCGAGGCCGATCGTAACTTGGCGCTCCTGCATGACTTCGAGAAGGGCCGACTGGACCTTTGCTGGTGCCCGGTTGATCTCGTCGGCGAGGAGCAGGTTGGTAAAGACCGGGCCGAGCGACGTTTGGAACTCGCCCGATTTCTGGTTGTAGATGCGGGTGCCGGTGAGGTCGGCGGGCACGAGGTCGGGGGTGAATTGAATTCGCTGGAATTCGCCGCCGATCGTGTCGGCGAGGGTTTTGATTGCGAGCGTCTTGGCCAGCCCGGGGACGCCTTCGACAAGCACGTGGCCGCGGGCTAAGAGCGCAACGATGAGCTGTTCGAGGAGCAGGTCTTGGCCAACGATGACCTTCTTGACCTCGTACAGCACTTGTTCGAGGGCGACGTGCTCGCCGCGTCGCTCGACTGGAAAGGTCTCTGGGACATTGGTGTCGCTCGATATTGCGACCTGCGGTCGATCCGCCGGGGTTGGTGTTGGCTGGGCTACGCCGGCGGCCGGGTTCGCTGCGCCGCTCGGAGCCACGACAGCGGCGCTCGGCGGCGGCAGGTCAACAGCGGGGCCGCCAGGTGGTGGACCAATGGTGGGAATTGGCGCTCCGGGAGCGGGCGGCGGTGGCGGAGCCCCATTGCCGATGGCCTCGCTGGTGAGCTCTTCTGCGTGCTCGATTGGGGTTGTCGGCGCCGCATTTGCTGGGCTGCTAGGGGCCGGGTCGTGCGTTGGTTCGACCACGGGCTCGCCTACCGGGGAGTCGGCCTTGTCTTTGTCTCGGTTGAAGAACATGCTCATTGCTCTGGGCCTCCGGCAGCTCCTGCTGCGTTCTGGATGGGTACTGCAAAGCCAATGCCGGAGAAGAAGTCTTCCCCGGTTGGGTTTGCGAGTGCGGTGACGATGCCGATGAGTTGCGCGTTGTCGTCGAGTAGGGGACCGCCAGAACTCCCCGGGTTGACTGCAGCATCGAATTGGATGAGGTCTTCGAGCGGTTCGCCGGGCTCTCGTCCAATGGTTCGGCCGGTGGCAGAGACAACGCCGGTGGAGATCGATCCGGAGAGTCCGAGCGGGTTGCCTACCGCGTAGATGCGAGAGCCGACCACCGGGGTGCTGCCGAACGTTGCGGGCACGACAACGTCGGGCAACGTGGTGGTTCTGAGAATCGCGATGTCCATCTCGGGAATGGATTCGGTGACTTGGCCTTGGGCGGTAGTCCCGTCGGTGAACGTGACGGTGATGTCGGTCTCGCCGGCGACGACGTGGTCCGAGGTCATGATGGATCCGTCGGCGTTGATGACGACCCCACTGCCGAGACCGCCATCGTCGCCGTTTCCGACTTGGATAAAGACGAGCGACGGAAAGATCGTGCTGTAGATGGCCGGGCCTCGGTCGGGCGCAATGGTGGTGGCGTCGAACGCTTCGGTGAGCGCATCACCAATGGCCGAATCGACCGCTTCGGGTCCAACGGTTGGATCGCGCCCAAACAGCAAGAAGGCGACGAGCGCTCCGAGCCCAATGGCCGAGAGCCAGAGTGCAACCGTGGTGATGAGCCGCCGCTGGTTGCCTTGGGAGGTTGTTTCTGAGTCGATGAGGCGGGCGACGCTCTCATCATCGTGTTCGTTTTCTCGTTCGACGGTGTCGGGGGCGTGACCGTTGGTGCGCCCGGCTTCGGGCAGGGGAGTACGACCGGGAACCGACACCCGTGGCGGCGGGGTGCGTGGCGTTGGTGGACTCGTGAATGACATTGGCTAGCTCTACGGTACTGAGGTTTCGCACCGACGATCAGTCAAAGGGCATCTGGAAGAACATCTTTCAGATTTTCTTGTTTCGTCGTGGGTTGGTGCTGGCCGTGTTGTGGTGATCTCTACAACGCGTCCGGATCGGTGCCATCGACGTAGAACCAGCGACCGTGCTCTTGGGTAAACGTGCTCAGCTCATGCAACTCGAGGTGGGCGTCGCCGCGGCGAAAGCGCGCCGTGAACTCGACCGAACCAACGGTATCGAGGCTTGCGCCGCTCGTGTCGATGACGGTCAGACCGTGCCACTCGACATCCGTTGAGAACGGGATTGATGCGGGGCGGGTCGTTGGATGCCACGTTTCGAGCAGGTAGCTCTCGTCGTGAACAACATAGGCGCTGTACCGGGAGCGCATCGTGGCTTCGGGGGTGGTGCCGAGGCCCGCATAGCCGGCGACGTGGAGGGGCTTGCAGCAGTTTGAATAGGACCGGCGTGTCGTCGATGCGCCGGTCGAGAGTTGGCGGCACGGGCACGTGGCCGAGTCGCTCACCGGTGTGATTGCTGGCATACCCCGAGGCTATCGGAGCGCCCCTGATACGGTCGATAGTCGATGAGTGGTACAGACACCCAGAACAATATTCTCGATGCGGTCCAGTCCGTGATTGTTCGAGACGGCGTCCAGGGTACGAGCATGCGCCAGGTTGCCCAGGAAGCCGACGTCAGCTTGGGGTTGATCAGCTATCACTTCGACGACAAAGAACGCCTCATCTTTGCGACCTTTGAGCGCGCTGCCGATGAGATTCGTGCCGCGAGTGCAGCGGCTGCCGATGCGGTCGATGATCCCGACGAGAAGGTTCGGGCGTTTCTCCGAGGATCGTTCACCGAGGAGTACCTCAACGGCGACTACCTGCGGCTGCGAGTGTCGTTGTGGGCGGTTGCGATGACCGAACCCGAGCTCGCTACGGTCGATGTCGACTATTACCGCCGGTACGAGGAGTCGCTTGCGGCCTACGTTTTGGTCGCTCGCCCACATCTGTCGAGCAGCGAGGTTAAGGCCCGCTGTCAGAATGTGATTGCGTTGACCAATGGCCTGTGGCTGGATTGGGCTCGGATCAAGGATGATGCGGCGCTCGATCGCGGTTTGCAACTAGCCGAAACCCTCGCCCTCGCCGACTAAAAGTGACATGTGGGGTCTGACCCCGGAGGGCACGATTAGCCTTGTCTACCAGGGCGTGTTGTTGTCGTCGGGCTGGGTTTTCGTGGCGGGAGGTGGCGGCGGAGCCGATGGCGCGGGTGTTGGGGCTGGCGCGGGTGTTGGGGGTGGCGAACCGTAGATACCGGGTGTTCGGCCACGGCTCTTCTCGGCGCGTGCGGCGCGGCTTCGACGAATGATGCCGATGATGATCATCAGGACAGCCACAATCAACAGCACAAGGCCGACACCGGCGAGTACGAGTGGGACCCGAATCTCGTCGAAAGAGGCAAAGGCCGAACGGGCAACAACGGCCCGAGAGTCCGTTGCGGTATCGACGTCCACCCGATATGTGCCGAGCTCGTCGACCCGAAAGATCGCAACGCTTTCGTACCGGTTGAGCTGGCGACCAACATCGACCTGAATTCGTTGCTGGTCGACGGGAATCTCGGTGTTGGTCTCGACCCACGTCACGGTGATGTCAGAACGGCCAAAGGTCGGCTGGGCGTCGAAGTCAGTGACGCTCCCGGCCAAGGCAAACACGTCGTACTCGCCGGGATCGAGGACTCGTTCTTCTGCTCCGGGAACCTCGAACGAATCGACCGATTGTGATTCCAGTACCCGGTCGACGAGACGGAACGAGCCCACGGCCACGAGTGCTGACGCGAGAAGGAAGACCCCGATCGACAACCACAGTGGCGGCCCTGGTCGTTTGACCTTGACGGGTGTGTTCGGCGTCGTCATGGTTTCCACCTGCAGTCGTACCCAGCGAACGAGCTAACGTCGTGAGATGACGATAGCGCACGCAACGCACCGCTCGCGGTTGCCGCTTTGGATGGTTGTGCTCGCTGGCGGCATCATCACGGCGCTCAGCCTTGGAGTCAGATCGACCTTTGGCTTGCTGGTTGGACCAATAGCAGACGGGCTTGGGGCTGATCTCGGATCGATCTCCCTGGCGATCGCGATTCAGAACTTGATGTGGGGCTTCAGCCAGCCGTTGGCCGGGGCGTTGTCGGATCGATTTGGTGCGCCATGGACGCTCGCTGGCGGCGGCGTCCTGTACATCGTGGCGATGGCGCTCATGTCGACCGCCGAGAGCGTCGGAACGATCATTTTGACCGGCGGCTTTATCGCTGGCATCGCCGTAGGTGCGGCGAGCTTTGCCGTTGTGCTGTCTGCGGTGGGTCGGATCTCGCCACCTGAGCGGCGTTCGCTCAACTTGGGCATCGTCAGCGCCGTTGGCTCTCTCGGCCAGTTCGTGTTGATCCCAATCTCGAGGATCCTGCTCGATCGCGGCGACTGGCAGGGAACATCACTGGTCCTTGCTCTCCTGCTCGTTCCAATCATCGTGTTCGCGCCGGCAATGCGGGCGCGTCTCATCGACTCCTTACCGGAGGGTCGAGCAGCGAACGGTTTGCTCCCACACGAGGCCGCAGACATTGCGCCAGCACCGACGCTGTCGGAGGACTTGCAACGGGCACTCGCCAGCCGTCCCTACCTGTTGTTGAACGCGGCCTTCTTTGTCTGCGGCTTCCACGTGACCTTCATTGGGGTGCATCTCGCTGGTTTTGTCGACCTCGTTGGCTTATCGCCAACGACCGCCTCGACGGGGTTAGCGCTCATTGGGCTGTTCAACGTTTTTGGTTCGCTGCTCGTCGGCGCTTTAGGGCAGAAGTTCTCCTATACCAAGTTGTTGGCGGGCATCTATGGCATGCGAGCGGTCGTGATCGCCACGTTTGTCTTGCTACCGGTCACGCCAACATCGACGATCGTGTTCGCAATGGCGATGGGTGTCCTGTGGCTCTCGACCGTGCCACCGACGTCGGGGATCGTCACCGAGATGTTTGGTCCAACAAACTCCGGTGCGCTCTTTGGCATCGTGTTCCTGTCACACCAGATGGGCTCATTTATCGGGGCGTGGATGGGCGGCGAAGTGGTCGATATCACGGGGAGCTATTCGATCATGTGGTGGCTCGCCGTCGGGCTCGGCCTCTTTGCCATGGCAATGCACCTCTTGCTCGATGAGGGGCCAGCGCCGGCCCCACCGCCATCGAACGGTCGGCGTGGGGCGCGCCTGGCGCCATTGGCTGCAGCGCTCGTTGTACTGGCTGCCGGGACTGCGACCGGCACTGCTGACGGTTTTGCCGCCGATCGTGTCCGCGACGCCACCGAGGTTCACGAGCAGCCAGCAATGACCTACTGCGCGCTCGGTCCGATCATCATTTCGCGGTGATGCGACGGGTTTCTTTCGCTCCGTTGCGCAACCGCACCCGAAGCGTTCCCTAGAGTGCGATGGTGACCAACGGCGCAATTCGTTTCATTGTCTATGCCGGCCTTGGTATCACCATTGGTGCGCTTGTTGCGTTACTCGATTGGATTACCGTCGAGGTCGCACTCGAGCAGGTGTTGCACTCGCCGTTGTGGGTACAACTCATTTTGCCGCCCATTGGTCTCGTCATCGTGTACGGCATCAAGACAAAGACTCCCGGCACAAGTTCGAAGACGTCGGACGCCTACGTGGATTCGTTCCACAAGGGCTCTGGAGCTGAGGCGAGTTCGCTGTTCCCCAAGCTGCTCGCAAGTTTCGCGACGATCGGCAGCGGCGGCGCTGTTGGCATGGAAGGTCCCGCAATCCTGACCGGAGCCACGCTTGGCCAGTCCCTTGGCGATCGACTTCCTCGCGTGCTTGGCGAGCGCCCCCGTCTCGTCCTCCTCGTCGCTGGCGCTGCAGCCGGTGTGGCCGCGGTGTTTAAGGCCCCAGCGACCGGTGTGCTCTTCGCAATGGAAGCGCCCTACAAGCGTGATATCTCACGTCATGGGCTGATCCCTGCACTGATCGCCGCAGCGGCGAGTTATCTGACGTTCGTCACCTTTCTTGGTGCCGAACCGCTCTTGCGTTTCAATCCAACCGAGCTCGAGGTTCGGGATGAACTTCTTGCGGCGTTGATTATCGGCGTGCTCGCTGGTGGTGTCGCTCGGATTCTTGCCCGCGGCTTTAACTGGGCGAAGACGCTTGGCGATGACTACCGCTTCATGGTTCGTTTGCCGTTTGCTGCGGTCACGATGGGGGCGGCGCTACTCATTGCAAACTCGCTGGTCGATGAACCGTTAACGATCGGCATCGGCGCCGAGGTGGCTGCGTCGTTGGTGCTCGACAACGAGCTCACCCTCGTCGTGATCGTCATTTTGTTCGTACTGCGGGCCTTGGTGACCGGCGCAGCGCTTGGTCTTGGCGGTGTTGGTGGCGTGTTCATTCCGCTCGTTGTGCAAGGCATGCTCCTTGGACGCGCCGTCGAGATCGTCGTTGGTGCTCCCTCGACTGGGTTATATCCAGTCATTGGTCTTGCAGCTGTTCTTGGTGCTGCCTACCGGACGCCGTTAGCTGCGGTCATGTTCGTTGCCGAAACAACTGGCCGTGCCGAATTTGTTATTCCTGCGTTGATCGCAACCGCTATTGCCCAAACCGTGATGGGCGAAGATTCGGTGTCGCCGGGACAGCGAAGCGAACGGCAAGGTCAGCTCGAACGACGGTTGGTCGAACCGTGCTCGGCGGTGATGATCGACGACTTGGGCGTCATCAAACCGGACGCGACCTTGCTCGATGTGATCGATGGCTACGGCGACCGTTCACAGTCGTTCGCGATTCCCGTTGGCGGACCAACCTATGAAGGGCTGATCGTGCTTCACGACTTGGCGAGCGCCATGCTCGAACATGGCCCCGACGCGGGCGTTCGCAAAGCGCTGCGACCACTTCCGAGTGTGGCCGCCGACGCTCCTGCGGTCGACGCGGCTCGCCTCATGAACATGCATGACACCGCAGCGATCTGTGTGGTCGACGATGATGACGTCCCGGTTGGGGTGATCAGCACGACATCGCTCGCAGGCCTTACCTCGGTCGATCTCGATGCGGGTGTCGAATAGGCCGGTTTTGCCGAGGTGATGTCGTTTAGCGCAGGTGAACGGGTGTGCTGACTTCGGAGAAGAAGTCGTTTCCCTTGTCATCGATGATGATGAACGCCGGGAAGTTCTCGACCTCGATACGCCAGACCGCTTCCATGCCGAGCTCTTCATATTCGAGGACTTCGACCTTCTTGATTGCGTCTTGGGCGAGGCGAGCAGCTGGTCCGCCGATCGAGCCGAGGTAGAAGCCGCCGTGGGTGTTGCACGCGTCGAGCACCTGTTTTGAACGGTTGCCTTTGGCCAACATGACCATTGAACCTCCGGCAGCTTGGAACTGGTCGACGTAGCTGTCCATTCGGCCAGCGGTGGTCGGCCCGAACGACCCCGACGCATAGCCCTCTGGGGTCTTTGCGGGGCCGGCGTAGTAGATAGGATGGTTTTGTAGATACTCGGGCATGGGTTCGCCCGCATCGAGACGCTCTTTGATCTTGGCGTGCACGATGTCGCGACCAACAACCAGCGTGCCGGTCAGCGAGAGGCGGGTCTTGACCGGGTGCTTGGTGAGCTCATTGCGAATGTCGGCCATTGGTTGGTTGAGGTCGATCTCGACCACCGTGGCGCTGAGATCGTCGTCGGTGACCTCGGGCATGTACTGGGCTGGATCGGTTTCGAGTTTCTCGAGGAAGACGCCGTCGCTGGTGATTTTGCCGAGGGCTTGGCGATCGGCAGAGCACGACACGGCAATGCCGACCGGGTTCGACGCGCCGTGGCGGGGAAGGCGAATAACCCGGACGTCGTGGCAGAAGTACTTACCGCCGAACTGTGCGCCGATGCCCATCTCCCGTGTGAGTTCGAGGATCTTTTGTTCCCATTCGAGGTCGCGGAAGCCGTGGCCGGACGCCGACCCCTCGGTCGGCAGCGAGTCCAGGTAGCGGGCGGAGGCGTACTTTGCGGTCTTGAGGTTGAACTCGGCGGACGTTCCGCCGATGACGACGGCCAGGTGATAGGGCGGACACGCCGACGTGCCGAGTTTTTGGAGGTTGATGTCGAGGAACTTCATCAGGCTGTCGGGGTTGAGGAGCGCCTTGGTTTCCTGGAAAAGGAACGTCTTGTTGGCCGAGCCGCCACCTTTTGCCATGAACAAAAACTTGTAGGCGTCACCTTGGGTTGCGTACAGCTCGATCTGGGCGGGAAGGTTATTTCCCGTGTTCTTCTCTTCGAACAGGCTGAGTGGTGCGAGCTGGCTGTAGCGAAGGTTCGAGGTCAGGTAGGTGTCGTGAACGCCTTGGCTGATGACTTTTTCGTCGTCGAACCCGGTGAAGACGTTCTGGCCTTTTTTGCCCATCACGATGGCGGTGCCGGTGTCTTGGCACATAGGGAGGATGCCGCCGGAGGCGATATTTGCGTTCTGGAGCAGCTCTTCGGCCACGAAGTGGTCGTTCGGTGAGGCGTCTGAATCGTCGAGGATATTGCGGAGCTGTTGGAGGTGTGATGGCCGCAGGTAGTGGGCAATGTCATGCATTGCTGTTGCGGTGAGGGTTCGGATTGCCTCGGGCTCGATGTTGAGGAATCGCTGACCAGCGGCCTCGAATGTGGAGACCCCCTCGGTGGTGAGTTGGCGGTACTCGGTGGTGTCCTCGCCGAGTGGGAGCAGTTCGGTGTAGTCGATTTCAGTCACGATTCGAGAGTACCGCCGCATGGCCAAGAACTTCAGGACCGGTGGGGAAACGAATGCAAACGTTCAGCCCGTACCGGTTGGGTGCCAACGGCGCACGAGCTTGCCCATTGCGTTGCGGGGGAGCGCATCGACGATCGATACGTGATCGACGGGTTGGTTGGTGGCGGTGCGCAGAGCGTCGACGAGTTGATCATCACGTGGAATCGTCGCACCTGGCGCTGGTACCACGAGCACCCCGAGTTGTTGGCCGAGCCGGTCATCGTCGATTCCGGCACAGAGGGAGTCGGTAACCCAATCGAGAAGGGCCGCCGAGCGCTCGACCGAGAGTGGGTCGATGTTCGCTCCGCCTCGGATGATGATGTCTGACAACCTGCCGGTGACAACGAGCGCGCCGTCGCTGTCGAGGACTCCTGTATCTCCGGTGCGGAGGCGACCATTTGCAAACAGCGCGTCTGTGCGTTTGGGTTCGCCGAGGTAGCCGAGCGTTGGAGTCCAACACCGTGACCATGGCCCAGACGTTGCGGGCCGGAGGCACACCTCGCCCGGTGTGCCAACAGCGACCACGTCGCCCGACTCGTCGACGATGTCGACTTCGATATGAGGAAGTGGGAAGCCCCGCCCTGAGCCGATCTCGTCATCGAGCGACTCTCGTACAACGCCGCTAGGTGCTTCGCTCAAGCCATAGCTGAGGGTCGGGCGGATAGCGAAGCGTTCCCGAAACGTGGTGAGTAGTTGCGGTGCTGCTGGCGAGCCGCCGACGATGATTCGGTCGAGCGATGCGAGCTGTTGGGGCGCGATCTCGGGGGCGTTGGCGAGGTCGTGCAGCATGGTGGCGACGACGAACGTACGGGTGATGTCGGAGGTGGCAATGTCGGCGGCGAAACCAGCAGCGTGGGTGCGGGTCATGACCACAAACGTGGATCCGCGCAGGAGGGCCGACAGTGGGCCGAGCACGAACATGTTGGCAATGCCGAGCGAAAGCGGTGTGCCGATGCGTTCCCCGCTGGCTGGCGGTTCGACATCGATGCTGACAAGGCCCGGCCACAGCAGGTTGTGCTGACTGTGGGCGACGGCTTTGGGGGTTCCGCTCGTCCCCGACGTGAAGGTGATGGCGGCGAGTCGATGTGGGTCGATGTCGGGGGTGTGGTTGCCCGGCGCCGAGCGGTTGCCGGGCGTGTCTGGAAGCATCGCCATGGCAGCGGGTAAGCCAATGACGCGAACCTCGCCTACATGGCCCTCGAGACGGGCGCGATCAGCAGCGGTGCTCTTGCCAACCCAAATGCCGCCGGCGCGGAACGTGGCGAGACCGCCGATCACCGCCTCGGCGCTGTTGGCGAGGTCCCAATGGACGGCTTCGCCCGGTGTCAGCGCCTCTGCGACCATCGCCACTGCTGCATCGAGCTCACGCCAGGTCCACGAGCGGTCGCCGTCGACGAGCGCAAGTGCGTTTGGGTGACCGGCGAGCCCTGGGGCCAAGATGTTTGCCACCGTGCGCGGACCGAATGGGTAGGGAGCCGGGGTTGGATGGGCGCGCAATCCGGGCAACGGCTCGGTGGAGGTCATGGCGCCAGCTTAGAGACGCGCATTGCTAGAAGAGGCTGTCTTGCACGGCGAGCTCATCGGGAGCGACTTCGGCATGTGTCAGTTCGAAACCGTAGAGGGGGCGAAGGTCAGCGACGAACACATCGTCGAGGCCCGGTCGGGTAAACGCGCACAGGCGCCCGGATGCTGCCAGCAGGTGGAGTCGATGGCAACCAGTCCGGAGCTTCAGCGGGTAAGCAATGACGTGGTTCCACACGTCCATCGTCGAGACGGGGCTGACCCATTGGTTCGTGGTAGTGGTGATTGCCTCAGATGCGACCGAGTCGACGAGTGCGTGCACGCCCGTGCGCCAGTGTGCGAGCTCAGTGTCGAGCCTGTCGTTGCTGACAGGGTTGGTTAGGCCAGACAGTTTGCGTTGGGCGCTGACCGACTGTGGAAGTCCAAGCTCGTTCGTTATGTGGGCTTCGAGTTCGCGAACCGCGACGCCGTTCGTGGCCGAAGCAACGACCGTTGCTCGCCAGGCGCCCTGCTCAGATAGTCGGGTATGGAGTCGGTGCGATGTCGAGGTGCCCACCTTGATCGAACCGTCTCGAAAGGCAGCGAGATAGAGATGGTTCTCCTGGGCGAGGTGCGTTTGCACCGACGCATCGAGTTCGCCTGTTCCGCGGATGTGGGCGTGATGCAGTTGGGAGGCAAAGGTGGCGTCGTTGGCCGCGCAACGATCGCACTTCTGTCCCTCGTGGAGCGGGGCCTTGTCACAATCGACCCAGCTGGCGCTCGTGTCTCTGAACGGCTTGTGACCAATGCAGCGCGGCGTTGCGGTCGAGAACGAATACCCAAGTTCGAATCCCTCGACGGGCAGATGAGTCGAGGCTGCTCGACCAATGCGCATGTGCAGTTCGGGAGCCCCGGTGGCCCACGATGTTCCACACAAAAGGACTGAATCGCCAAGCGCTGGTGGTTGCCGATCGCGTGTCACCGAGAAAGTTTGGACCACGGTGTCCGCCGGACTTGCACCGAGGCAGCAATACCGGGTCGAATGCTCGTCTACCCGAACAATGCGGAGGGGCGCTGTGGACCAAATGACAGAACCTGGTGAGGGCACTCCCCGGAGACGGCGGGGCCGCCGTCCGGTGCGATCACAAGATGCTGGTTCGCCTCAAGTTCCGTTTCGTCAGCTTCGCCGTCATTTCGAACCAACCGCCGTTGTCTCAGATGACGAACTCGAGGCCATTCATCGTGCGTCACTTGCCGTGCTGTCGACCGTTGGTATCGACGTGCTCGCACCCGAGGCGCGTGCGTTGTTTGCTGGCGCTGGTGCATCGATCGATGGCGACCGGGTTCGCCTCGACCCCGAGATGGTCACTGAGGTCATCAGCACGGCCCCGAGCGAATTTACGCTGCATGCCCCGAACCCGAACAAAAATGTGCGGATCGGCGGCGACAATGTCGTGTTCGGCGCAGTGGCGAGCGCGCCGTTTGTGTCCGATAGCGCCGAGGGTCGGCGCAACGGCAACCGCGAGGACTTTCGCAACTTGGTGAAGTTGTCCCAGCATTTCAACGCCATCCACATGCACGGCGGCTACCCCGTCGAACCAGCGGATCTTCACCCATCGGTGCGGCACCTCCACGCCACCCACGACATCCTCACGTTGTCCGACAAGGCCGTAAACGCGTACAGCCTTGGGCGGCAACGAAACCGCGATTGCCTCGAGATGGTGCGCATTGCACGACAGGTGACCAACGAGCAACTCGATGATGAGCCGTCGATCCATACGGTCATCAACTCGTCGTCGCCGCTGCGCCTCGACGTGCCGATGAGCTTGGGAATCCTCGAGTATTCACGTCGCGGACAGGTGATCATCATGACGCCGTTCACGCTTGCTGGGGCAATGGCGCCGGTCACCATTGCCGGGGCAGTCACCCAGCAAAACGCCGAAGCGTTGGCGGGCGTTGCGTTGACGCAACTTGTGCGGCCAGGTGCGCCCGTGGTCTATGGCGGGTTCACGAGCAACGTCGATATGAAGTCGGGATCTCCCGCCTTTGGCACACCCGAGTTCATCAAAGCAGCGATGCTGGGCGGACAGCTGGCTCGGCGATACGGCCTGCCCTATCGATCGTCGAACGTCAACGCATCGAATGCAATCGATGCCCAAGCCGGATACGAATCGTCGTTCTCGTTGTGGGGAGCGCTGATGGGCGGCGCGAACATCGTTTTTCATGGCGCTGGCTGGCTCGAAGGTGGCCTACGAGCCAGCTACGAGAAGCTGGTACTCGATGCTGATCTGCTGTCGATGATGCAGACGTTCCTCGAGCCGCTCGGCGTCGAAGTCGAAGACCTTGCGCTCGATGCTATTGGCGAGGTCGGCCCCGGTGGGCACTTCTTTGGGACCCAACACACCCAAGACCGATACCGCAACGCGTTCTACCAGCCCATGGTTTCAGATTGGCGCAACTTTGAGAGTTGGCAAGAGGCTGGGTCGCCGTCGGCACACGACAAGCTTCCGGGGCTGGTGCGCGAGGCGCTCGACTCGTATGTCCCGCCGCAGTTGCCAGAGAATGTGGCAGCTGAGCTTGCAGACTTCGTCGACCGGCGCGTGGGAGAAGGTGGCGTCGCCACAGATTTCTAAGACCGCGCTGACTTACACGATGGCCGAAGAGATTTCACTGGGCGGCCGGGTCGTCGCTGGCGCCGCCACACACGGTGAGTGCGTTACGGAGTTATCCGCCGCGACGTTATCCGCCGCGACAATGTCGATCGAAACCGGTTCGATCGACGTGGTGTGTTAGACCGCAACGACTGTGTTAGACCGCAACAACATTGAGGGCTTCGTCGCCTTTGCGACCCTGCCCAATCTCGAATTCGACCGCTTGGCCTTCTTCGAGCGAACGATATCCGTCGCCGGAAATGTTGCTGTAGTGGACAAAGACGTCGTCGCCGTCATCTCGTGAGATAAATCCGTAGCCCTTCTCGTTGTTGAAGAACTTGACGGTACCTGCTGGCATAGCTCGAACTTCCCCTTGTTTCCCCGAGCGGAGGCTCGGTCCAGGACCTCTCGCCCCGTACGTCTAACGTATTTGGCCAGGCACACTTTGGCGGATTCAACGGGACAATTAACACTCTCGAAATAGTTTCCGGTCAGTAACTTGCTGAAATGCCTTCGTTGGAAACAGCTTCGTTGGAAACACTGTCCTTGGAAACACTGTCGCCCGCGTTGGTCCAGACCGGAATCGTGTTTGACGCTGGGTCGAACTCACGAAGCCACATGGCCATCCACGGCGGATCGACGAGCTGGTCTGGATGAAACGTGTCCGAGAGCGAGGTCGCCGCCACCGGCAAAACAACAAACGCAAAGCTGATGCCCCAGCGAACAAGACGGGCCCAGCGAAGCGGGTTCAATACGTGCAGGTTCCGGGCAAAGAGGGAAAGACCGCCCACGATGGTGAACCCCACGAGCACCACGAACGCAACGACAAATGCGCGTCGGTATTTCGATCGAGCGGTTGGATGGGCACACATCACGTCGTGGGCAATCCCTTTGTGCTCGACCTCTTCGGCGAGGTGCCAAAGAAACAGGGTCGCAGCATCTTCGTCGGCACCGCCGAAGTAGGCCCGAAGATCGGCTTCGGCCCAGCGCGCAGAACAGAACGCAAGGATCTCGAACGCGGCGGCGAAGGCAATCCCAAAGGCGTTCGACCGCGTGCTAAGCCGGGCAAAGACCCATGCGCCGAACCAATCGAGGTATCGGGCGGTAAACGACGCCGACGTAAGCGATTTGTTGAATGCTCGGTGCGCGTTGACGTGCGCTGCTTCCTGGCCAATCAGCGCCTCGGCCGCTCGGCGGCCGTCGGCGGGTAGATCGCCTTCATCAATACCGGCACGCAGCATGCGAATCACGTAGGGCTCGGCATAGGGCATCAACAGCGAGACGGCGTTTGCTCCTGCACCGAACTCGGGCATGGAGTGGTGCCACTGGTCGGTTTCGACCGTGGACCAGTCAAAGCGAACGCGCCGCACGTTCGGTAGCGACGACACCGTGGACTCCATGTTGTCCTATCGGCCAATGCCCGTCGGAGCTGAAAGTTCGGCGTTGTTAGTGGGCCAGGCCAAGCAATTGGAGCTGCCGTGAATGGGCAAGCACGGTTCCGTCCTCGTCGAAGATGGTGTTGTCCACTTCGAACATGCCGCCTGTCACGACCCGTGTGTGGCTGTCGAGAAGGATCCACTCGGTGGTTGGCCGGTTGCGAATGTGGATGGTCATCTGCACCGTCGGGACCCACGACGGTTCGAGGTGTGTGTTGAACACCGTCGGCGGGAGACTGTCGGATGCAAGGACGAGCGCGAGCGTGTCGAGAGGCTCGTCATCGAGCAACTTCATCCAGCCACGAACCTCAGGCCCTGGGGTTGTGCCCATGGCCGTCGACGGGTCGATGCGTTGCTCGATGCGGTCGACGAACGGGGGAGGGAAGAAGTCTGCCGAGACAGTCCGGACGCAGTTGCCGGGCGCCGGGATGTCCGGTGGGGTGGCCGAAATGAGGTCCGGCCCGCTGCCATTGTCGAGGTCGCCGGTAATAACCGTGCCCGACAGCATGGTGCGTTCGGCGTTTGCGAGGTCGATGCGGGTGGTGGCGAACCGCTTGCCCGATTTGATTGGGTCTGCGACCACCGTGATTGGCCCGACCACGCCTGGTGCAAGGAAATGGGCAGATACCGAGATGACGTCGCGTCGGCCGGAGTGCAACAGTGCGCCTCGAGCGAACATTGCCATGGTGTATCCGCCGTTGGCGTTGCCAACAATGTCCCACCCGGGCTGGATGTGACCGTGGAAGGTGTCGGCGATCGTGTGATCTGCGCTGAGCGCTGTGGCTTCGCCGAACAACATCGGCCGTTAGCCGAGGATCGTTTGACTGTCGATGATGAACAAGGCGACCAACAACACAATCACTGCAGCGTTGAGTGCGCTTGCCCACCACTTGTAGGGATGGTCTGCGTTGAAGAAGCGTCGGATGCTCAACACGTTGAACACAATGGCGACCACGCCAATGATCACGCCGACAACGGCGCCGGTGCTCGCGGTGAGGCCGACGAGTGGGGCAACGAACGGGAAGATGACGTAGGTGAGGAGGCAACGAATGCCTGAGATCACGACGGATTTCGAGAAGACCCGTTCGGCCTCCGGCTCGCTGGCTTGTTCCTCGTCCGTTTCGGGACGTATCGACGTATTGCTCACGGAGTCCCACGGTATCGCAGTTTCGACGGCTTTGAGGTGGCCATTACCCACCACGTCCGACCCGTTGAGTAATGTCGTACGAATGTTCGTTCTCGGGATAGATCCAGGCCTCACCCGTTGTGGCTACGGCGTGGTCGACTGGAGTGGGCCAAACAAGGTCCGCGCTGTCTCTGCTGGTGTCATTCGCACCGAACACACCGAGGACCTTCCCAAGCGTCTCGCAACACTGCACGTCGAAATCTCCGAGCTTATTGCCGAGTTCGCGCCCGGCGTTGTGGCTATCGAGCGGGTGCTCTTTCAAGTCAATGTCAGCACGGCAATGGCGGTTGGTCATGCGTCGGGAGTGGTCATGGCCGCTGGTGCGGTGGCGGGCTGTGAGGTCGTGCAGTACAGCCCGAACGAAATCAAGTTGGCCGTTGCGGGCTATGGCAATGCCGACAAACAGCAGGTCGAACGAATGGTTCGCGCGCAGCTGCACCTCGACGTCGAACTCAAGCCCGTCGATGCTGCCGACGCTGTGGCTGTTGCGTTGTGCCACACCGCAATCGAGGGTGCGCCGAAGTCGACCGTTTCGTTATGAGTTCATCTGGCGAACTATCGCGCCGTACCGCCAACGATTCGATGTAGTGTCGTACAGATGTTCGTGAAGATGGAAGGCTGCGCAGCGTGATTGGATCACTTCGGGGCATGTTGCTCGATCGCAGTCCCGATGGGGGAGAGCTCCTCATCGAGGTCGGCGGCGTTGGATACCGGGTGGCAGTCGCCCCTGCAGCGTCGGCGCAAGCGGGGGCCATTGGGTCTGAGGCTTTTGTCCATGTGCATCACCAGCAACGCGAAGATGCCCAGCTGCTCTATGGTTTCAGCACCATCGAAGAGCGTCGAGTGTTCGAAGCCGTCATCTCCGCACATGGCGTCGGTCCAGCGTTGGGTATGGCGATCTTGTCGGTCCATGGCCCCGCCGAACTCAAGTCCGTGCTCGCCACCGAAGACATCGACGCGTTGTGTGCAGTTCCTGGAGTCGGGAAGAAAACCGCCACCCGGCTGCTCATCGAGTTGAAGTCAAAGCTCGACCTCCCCGACGTTGATCTCTCCGCAATCGAACGCCCGGCGCTGGTCGAAGACATCCCTGCGCACCTCGAAGTTCGTCAGGCACTCGAATCGCTCGGGTATGGCCCAGACGACGTCCGTATCGTGTTGGCCAAACTGCCGACCGAGGGTGACCCGGCAAATCTGACCCGCGATGCACTACGACTCATGGCCGAGGGCATCTGATGCGAGAGGAGCTACTGTCGGCGAGCGGCAGCGACGACGAACGCATCGTCGAAGACCGCGACGAGTTGGGCCTGCGCCCAACGTCGCTCGACGACTTTGTTGGACAAGAGCAACTCAAAGCGCACCTTCGGGTTATGTTGCAAGCCGCCCGCGGTCGCGACCAGCCCATGGGCCACTTGCTCTTTGCAGGGCCGCCCGGTCTCGGCAAGACGACACTTGCCTCCATCATCGCCAACGAAATGGACGCAACGATCCACATCACGTCTGGTCCGGCGCTCGAAAAAGGCGGTGACCTCGCGGCGATCCTGACCAAGCTCGAAGATGGCGACGTGCTCTTCATCGACGAGATCCACCGTCTTGCTCGTCCGGTCGAAGAAGTGCTGTATCCAGCAATGGAAGACTTTCAACTCGACCTCGTCCTCGGCAAAGGGCCCGCGGCTCGAACAATGCGTTTGCCAGTGGCAAAGTTCACGCTCATTGGTGCCACCACTCGCACCGGGCTCATTACCGGGCCCTTGCGCGACCGTTTCGACTATCCGGCTCGCCTCGACTTCTACGAACCAAAGGAACTGCAATCCATCGTCGCTCGGGCGTCGGGCATCCTCGATGTCAGCATCGACGAACAAGGCGCATTTGAGATTGCGGTACGTAGCCGAGGTACGCCCCGAATTGCCAACAGGCTTCTGCGTCAGGTGCGTGACTTTGCCGAGGTCGAACGAAACGGCATCGTCACCGAGGATGTTGCTCGCGACGGGCTCGAGTTCTTCGGCGTCGATGATCGCGGGCTCGACAAGGCCACACGAGCGTTGTTGCTGTCGCTTTGCAACATGTTCAACGGTGGCCCCGTCGGGCTCAAGACCCTGTCGATCAGCGTGAGCGAACCCGTCGAAACCGTCGAGGATGTGTACGAGCCGTACCTCATTCAACAGGGCCTTATCATGCGGACTCCGAAGGGCCGAGTGGCGACCGCCGCTGCATGGCAGCATTTGGGAATGACCCCGCCAACGGCAAGCCCAGACACTGGACTGCCTCCCGGCCTGTTCGACTGAGCAGCACATGACCACGATTTCCGAGTTCGACTACGAGCTCCCACCAAAACGCATCGCGCAAACTCCGCTGGTCGAGCGCAGTGCGTCGAAGCTCCTCGTCGACCGCGGCTCTGACGCCCCCGAACATCACCATGTATCGAACCTCGATGCGTTGTTGCAACCGGGCGATCTTGTCGTGTTGAACAACACCCGCGTGTTAGCTGCACGACTGTTCGCCCGTCGCCCGACCGGTGGGGTGACCGAGGTATTGCTGCTCGAACCCGATGGGCCAGCAGCTGTTGCACTCGCAGCGCCGTCGTCGCAATGGGTGGGGCTCGTGCGTCCTAGCAAGAAGGTGGCGCCCGGAACCGAGCTTGCTATTGACGGCGAACACGATCTTGCGGTGACCGTCGGCGACGATCTGGGCGAAGGTCGCCGACGGCTCACGATCGAATCGTCCAACCTCGAAGCGGCGCTATTGCGGGTCGGCGAGATGCCGCTTCCCCCATACATTACCGAAACCCTCGATGACACCGAGCGGTATCAAACCGTGTACGCGAGGCAGCCGGGAAGTGCTGCGGCACCGACCGCAGGGCTTCACCTTACGAACGAGCTGTTCGAACGGTTCAACCGCAACGGAATTGCGACTGCGACGGTCGAATTGGTTGTGGGGCTCGACACGTTTCGCCCGGTCATGGTCGACGATCTCGATGACCATCACATGCACTCGGAGAGATATCGGGTCCCAGAACGCACAGCGGAACTGTTGGCATCGGCAACACGGGTCGTCGCTGTTGGAACAACGACGGTGCGGGCGCTCGAATCATGGGCCCGATTTGGCAGCTCGGGCGCAACGAGCCTGTTTATCCGTCGCCCGTTCGACTTTCAGGTGGTCGATGCGCTGTTGACGAACTTCCACATGCCAAAGAGCACGTTGCTCGTCATGATCGACGCCTTTGTTGGGAGCAGGTGGCGAGGCCTCTACGAGGAGGCGCTGTCGGGCGACTATCGATTCTTGTCATTCGGCGATGCCATGCTCCTCGATCGGCACGCGGATTGACCGAACAACGCGGCGGCTCCGCCGCGAGGTTGTGCATCCGACCAATCCGCCCGTCCTCCCCTTTGGGGCCACTCATTGGGTACGAAGCCTGGGCGCCGGGGGCGTGTTTGGGCGTTAGCGGTAGCCTCTGGTCTGCACCTGCCGAGCTCTAAGGGCACACACCTATGAAAACCAGCTTCAGCGTCGACCACCAAGACGGACTCGCCCGGACCGGCGTCGTCACCACTGCTCGCGGCACGTTTACCACGCCGTGTTTCATGCCGGTCGGGACCCGTGGTGCCGTCAAGCACCTGTCATCGGCCGATATGGAAGATCTCGGAGCGCAGGTCATCTTGGCCAACAACTATCACCTGATGCTGCGGCCGGGGGCCGACATTGTCGAGACGCTCGGCGGCATCCATCAGATGTCGGATTGGAACGGGCATACGCTCACCGATTCGGGCGGGTACCAGGTGTTCTCACTCGAGCCAAAGATCTCAGACGAGGGGGCTGTCTTTAAGTCGGTGTACGACGGCGATCGCATCATGATGACGCCCGAGGGGGCCGTCGATACGCAGATCTCGATCGGCGCCGATATTCAAATGGTGCTCGATGTGTGCGCGGCGCTACCGAGCAGCGACGCAATCATCCGGGAGGCACTCGACCGCACCGTGCTGTGGGCGGGACGAGCCCGCCAGCATTTTCTGGCCCATCCCACTGCGTCAGAGCATCAGGCACAATTTGGCATTGTGCAAGGCGGCCTCGACCTTGCCATGCGTGCCGAAAGTGCCGAGCGGACGATCGAGATTGGTTTCGATGGTTACGCCGTCGGCGGTCTTTCGGTCGGCGAGCATCGCAGCGAATGGCACGAGCCGTTGCTGGCGGCGACGAACGAATTGCCTGTCGATCAACCACGGTATTTTATGGGGCTCGGCGACCCCGCTGGCATCGTCGACGCGGTGGCTCGTGGTATCGACATGTTCGATTGTGTCTTGCCGACCCGTTTGGCTCGTCACGGCACGCTGCTCACCAACGAGGGGCGGGTCAACCTGACCCGTCGCGAGTTCGCAACCAGCGATCAACCAATCGATCCCGAAGGCCCAGCATCTCGTTGGAGTCGGGGCTACCTCCGTCACCTGCTGTCGGTGAAAGAACCCACCGCTGCCCGAATTTTGACGATGCACAACCTGTGGTGGTTGCTTCGGTTCGTCGACGATATGGGCACTGCAATCGCCGAACAGCGATTCGACGCCTTCGCCGCTGACGTCCACGAACGCTGGGGCTAATCGCAGGCACTCGTATTCGCGGTCGGTGTGGAACCCCAAAGAACCGGGCGAGCGATAGTCTCTTGACGGACATTCGATCGAGGGATACCCATGTCAGCACTCATCCTGCCACTACTGCTGTTTTCCATCTTCTACTTCGTGCTGATCCGACCGCAGCAACGCAAGATGAAAGAGCAGCAAGCGCTTGTGAATCGGGCAGCCGCCGGCGATCGGGTCATGTTGTCGTCGGGTATCTTCGGCACGATCACCGAGGTTGTCGACACCGCTGCCTATGTCGAGTTGGCCGAGGGTATTGAGATCCTCGTGTCCCGAGCCTTCATCCAGGAGATCCTCGAGCAATTCCCAACCGAAGCGCTCGAAGAAGGCAATGACGAAGAAGGCAATGACGAAGAAGGTAATGACACCGACGACATCGATGAGCTCGAAGACATACAAGACAGCGTCGACGAGGACGCCGATGAGGTCGACGCCTAGATGGAGGGTCGCCAACGCGGGTATCTGATCGGCATCACGGTCGTCTCGATTGCCCTGCTCGTGTTTACATTCGTTGCTGGCAACGAACCACTCCTTGGACTCGACCTGCAAGGTGGGGTAAGCGTCCGCTACCGGGCAACCGATGCAGACGATTTCGACGATCCGGTCGAGTTGCAGGCCCGTATTGACGAAGCGGTCGAAGTTATTCGCAACCGTGTCGATGGACTTGGCGTTGCCGAGCCCGAGATTCAAGCAGAGGGCGATGGCATCTTGGTATCGCTCCCCGGTGTCGAGGATCAGGAACGGGCGCTGGAACTCGTCGGCGGTACCGCGGTGCTGCGCTTTCGCCCGGTCATCGAACAGCTGCCACCGGGCGGCACCGATCGTCCGGCGTCGTACCCGGCCGACCTTCCTCTTGGCCCGGACGGCTTTACCCCCGAAGACGACATCACCGAGAGTTCGTTCATCGTGGTTCCCTCCGATCCAAGTCTCGACGTGCCCGCCCGCTACGTCTTGGGCCCGACTGGAATGACCGGCGAGGGCCTCTCGGATGCGCAGGGCATCTCCCGTCAGCTGCAATGGGTTGTGACCGTCGACCTCGAAGGCGGCCCAATTGGTGAAGATGCGTTCCGTGCACTGACCGCCGAGTGTTTCATCGGCACACCGAATTGCCCCGCCAATGAAGGCGGAACGGGCCAGATTGCCGTCGACCTCGACAACATGGTCATCAGCGCGCCCAACGTCAATGCCGCCGATCTTGGCAACTCCTTTATCATCTCCGGCACCTTCGATGAGGAAACCGCCAAAGGCCTTGGGCTCTCGCTCCGTTTCGGTGCGCTACCTATTCAGCTCGAGCCAGAGAATCAGCAGATCGTTTCGGCGACCATTGGTCAAGATGCACTCGACGCCGGGATTGTCGCCGGCATCATTGGCCTCGTGCTCGTGGCCATCTTCATCATCAGCGTCTACCGAATCCTCGGCGTCATTGCGATGTTGAGCCTCGTCATCTCGGCAGCGCTGTTGTGGTCGATCATCTCGTTCTTGGGTGAGAACGTCGGCCTTGCGTTGACACTTGCCGGGATCACCGGAATTATCGTCTCGATTGGTGTGTCAGTCGATTCGAACATTGTGTATTTCGAACATTTACGGGAGGACGTTCGCAACGGACGCACGCTACGGACCTCGGTCGAAAAGGCGTTCCCCGTCGCGTTTTCCACCATTGTTAAAGCCGACGTCGCGTCGCTCATCGGTGCGGTCGTGTTGTACGCACTCACCGTTGGTGCCGTGCGAGGTTTCGCTCTCTATCTCGGCATTGCCACGGTGCTTGACCTCGTCGCCACCTACTTCTTCATGGGCCCCGCAGTGCAATGGATATCGCGCCGACCAGGCATTGCTGGAAACGCCGCACTGATCGGCATTCCGGGGCTGACCGAAGATCGAGTTGGAACGGATAACGACCAATGACCGCAACGAAGCTCCCCGAAACCGGACGCACCTTCGACTTTCCGGCGCTCTGGAAGAAAGCACTGGTGCTGTCTGGGGCGGTTGTTCTTGCGAGCATCATTGCGTTGATCGTCGGAGGTTTGAACCTCGGAATCGACTTTGAGGGTGGAACCTCCTTCGAGGTGCAAACCGCTGCTGCTATCGACGAGGTCAACAACGTGTTGCCCGGCGATGTGGCGTCAGAGTCGATCCTTCAGGAAGTAACTGGCGAGGACGGGGTGCGGCTTGTGCGGGTGCGCACGTCGGTAGAGAACGCGGCCGAAGTTCAGGAACTCCGAGAGTCACTGGCCGCGATTGGCGAGATCACCGCCTTCGAATCTGTGGGACCGACGTGGGGTTCTGCCATTACCGAGAAGGCACTTCGGGCGCTTGTCGTGTTCTTTATCGGCATTGCGCTGTACATCTCGGTGCGGCTCGAATGGAAGATGGCCATCGGCGCGCTCGCCGCGGTTGCCCACGACATTGTGATCAGCGTGGGTGCCTATGCGATCTTCCGGTTCGAGGTCACCCCCGCAACCGTCATTGCCTTCCTCACCATCATGGGCTATTCGCTCTACGACACGATCGTTGTCTACGACAAAGTGCGAGATATTACCGCAAGGGTGGGGGCGACGGGTCGCTACACCTATACCGAGATGATGAATTTGGCGTTGAATCAAGTTCTCGCCCGCTCGATCAACACGACCATTACGTCGATCATCCCGGTTGTGTCGATGCTCGTCATCGGTGCGGTCATTCTTGGGGCGACGACGCTTCAAGAATTCTCGATTGCGCTGCTCGTTGGTCTGATCGTGGGCGGCTACTCGTCGTTGTTCATTGCGTCGTTCGTCGTGACCAAGCTGAAAGAGCGTGAGCCCGAGTACGAACAGATCTCGAACAAGGTCGCAAAGAAGAGCGGCGACAGCGGTGGCCCGACACGCACGGTCGATGCCGGCGACGTCATCGGCGGCGATTCGGTTGCTCGCCAAACATCGGCCTCCGCCAGCGGATCGACAAGGTCGTCGGCGGGTGCGAGTTCAAAGGGCACGAGCAGTGCACCGCCGAAACCCAAGAAGTCGAACAAGACCGGAACAGCGTCTGCAGGCGGGCCTCCGCCCAAGCCCCGCAAGACAAAGAAAAAGAAGAACTAGGCCGTTCCTCTACCAACGACCACGACCGGGGTCGCCAGCGCCTCTTCGAGCAGCGACTTGGTCTGGTTGGCCGCAAAAATTTCAAGGTCGAGGTCTTCGCCACGGACTGACACGACGACCGTGTTTGCGCTGATCTCCACCAACACGTCACTCGCTGCGGTGCGGTAGGTGCGGTCGAGGGCGATGCCGATCCGCAACATGCCTGCGAGCACCCGAACAAGTTGCTGGTCGCGAAGGGTGAGGGCCGCGAACTCTCGATGGCTTTGCTTTGGTGCGCTCTTTCGGTGGTAACGGGCCACGAGTGCAATGAGGAGCGTTTCGTGCTCGTGAAACCCGGCGAGGTGTTCGGTATGTCGAATCAGATACTGCGAGTGCCGGTGGTGGCCGCCGTGGCCAACGAAGCGGCCAATGTTGTGGAGCATCGATGCGGCCTCGAGCACGTCGCGTTCGAACCGGCCAAAGGTGTGCTGTGCGGTCGTCGAGTCGAAGATTTGGAGGGCGATATCGGTGGCTTGTCGAGCGTGTGCGATGTTCTCGCCGTACCGTTCGGCCACCGCGCGGACGCTGCTCGCCCGAATCGACGTCAGATGGAGAAGGCCATCATCTCGGGGGTTGCGATCGTTGAGTCGGTCGAGGACGAGGCCCTCGCGAAGCGCATGAGGCGAGACGATGAACTCGTCAAAGTCGAGCGAATCCATCAGAGCCTCGACGATGAGGCAGGCGGCGATCATGGTGTCTGCTCGGTGTTGCTCGACGCCGGAGATCTTGCGACGTTCTTCGGTGGTGCGGGCGGCAAGAACCATCTGCACCGCATCGTCAACTTCGGCCCGGTTCACTGCCCCGGTTTGATCTGAGCGGCCGTGGGCGCGACGTTTGCGCACGACCGCGGACACAGTTTCAAAGGTGCCAGAGCATCCAACAACCCGGTCGAATCCCGCTGCCGATGCGTCGATTGCGACGCGTGCGAAGAACGAGCGCAGAAACGTCCGACATTCGCCTACGGCGTCCTCGTCGACCTCGCCTTTAGGAAAGAACCGGTTCGAGGTTCGGACATGGCCGACCTTGAGGCTGCGCAGCAGTTGAGGCTCGACGCCATGGCCAACAATGAACTCGGTCGACCCGCCACCGATATCGATGACCAAGTGTTTGGTTTCGGCGAGTGGAACGGCGCCGAGGACGCCAAGGTGGATGAGGCGGGCCTCTTCGACCCCGGCAATGATGGCAATGTCGATTCCGGCCTCGTCACGGGCTCGGTCAAGGAAGTCGCTCG
This sequence comes from uncultured Acidimicrobiales bacterium, assembly GCA_938084885.1. Lineage (GTDB taxonomy): Bacteria > Actinomycetota > Acidimicrobiia > Acidimicrobiales > SHLQ01 > SHLQ01. Next base: position 468 of record CALKGG010000050.1, on the reverse strand, counting down.
CATCTTCAGCTTCTCGCACCGCGCTGGTGGCAACCGCTTCGACCACCGCATCGTGGGCATCTGCTAGGACCCGAAAGCTTTGCAGCGCGTTGACGGCACGGTCGACTGCCGCCGGATCGAGCGTTTTCATGTCGGAGGCGCCCGAACCAAGCCGCACGGGCAGCTTCTCTCGAAGGATGAGCTCAGGGCGACCGCCAGGAACTGGTCGTGCAATCGCCAGGTGGACCGAGCTGGTGCCGATATCGATTGCGGCGAGATTGGGTTGTCCCATGACCCCAATCTAGGTGGAGGACAGCGGGAATTTGAAGGACTGGCGGGGCAGGGTGTTGCTGTGCGCAGCAGGAGGGGCCACAATCAAACAATCCGATTGAGGTGATGTGAGATGCCGACAGTGACTCGAGTGCTTCCGTGGCGGCGTCAGTCTGTTCGCGTCGAGAGCGAGCTGTTGGCAATTGTCGATGCGTATCG
>CALKGG010000049.1 GCA_938084885.1 uncultured Acidimicrobiales bacterium | reverse complement strand
GCTCCGTCGAACCCGCTGCCACTTGGGCTCCCATGCTTCCAGACATCAGCCTTGTCCCTCTCGTCCCATAATTTCTTCTTCCATCTCCCAGATGAAACTGAGGATCTCTTCCTTAATTGCGACGAACTCGGGGTCTTGCTTGATTGCTCGTGTGTCTTCGGTGAGCGCACGCTTGGCAAACGGCAGCTCGTAGACCTTTTCGATGCGACCCGGGCGAGGGGCCATCACAAAGATGATGTCGCCCAACAAGATCGCTTCTTCCACACTGTGGGTCACCATGACGATGGTCTTCTGTGTGCGATCCCACAGCTCGAGGATGAGGCCCTGCATCTTCTCTCGGGTCAGCGCATCGAGCGCACCGAGCGGCTCATCCATCAACATCATGTTCGGGTCGTTTGCAAGGCAGCGGGCCAATGCCACGCGCTGCTGCATGCCGCCCGAAAGTTCGTAGACCTGCTTGTCGCCGAACCCAGCGAGGCCAACAACGTCGAGCAGACGTTCGACCTCGCCGTCGTACTCACTCGCCTTCTTGCCAGCCATGCGGGGACCGAACGAAATGTTCTTCGCCACCGACTGCCACTCGAAGAGCGCACCCTGCTGGAAGACCATGCCGCGATCGGCGCTCGGTCCGGTGATCTGGTCGCCGCCGAGCGAGATCTGTCCGCCCGTCGGGGCAAGAAAGCCGGCAATGATATTCAGCAGCGTGGTCTTGCCACAGCCGCTGGGGCCGAGCAGCGTGAGTAGTCGACCTCCATCCAACTCGAAGTTGATATTCGAGAGGGCATGAACCGAATCGCCCTTGGGCAGTTCGTAGACCATTTCGAGATCTTCGACCAACAGGTTTCTCACGTGTACTCCGCTTTCGAGCTGCAATGCTCACTTCATGCATGCAATTGGGTCGGACCCTCCGGGGAGGGTCCGACCCATTTGACAAGTCTTACGATTCGCTAGTTACCGAATGACTTAGCCGACTGCTTCAAGGAAGCTGGAGTCGACGAACTCATCGAATGAACCAAGCGCTGAGTCGACCTGACCCTGCTCGACGAAGAAGTCGACCTGGGTCTTCATGACCTCGCCTGCCGAGCCCATCCACTCACCACCGAGCTGCTCTTCGATGTTCGGGAACGAGAACCATGTCTCGCCTGACAAGAAGTTTCCAACGTCTTCCATACCAGCTGCGGTAGCAATGATTGGGTTGTTGGTCTCTGGGTCAGCTTCCCACGTGTCGGTGAAGTCCTGAACTGCCGAAAGGAACGACGTGACGAGCTCTGGGTGAGCTTCGCCGAACGAATCAGGGATTGCGTTGATGTCGTAGGTACGGATGCCGACCTCTTCTTCGGTCTCGGTTCCGGTGAGGATTGGTACGCCACCAGCGTCGGTCATGTCGACGATCGAGCCACCGAAGGCGCAACCAACACCAATGTCACCGTTCTGGAATGCTGCAGCGGTAGCTGCGCCACCCTCGGCAGGAACAATGTTCAAGGTGTCGAGGTCGACACCGAGGAAGTTCATGATCGAGAGCATCTTGAAGTGGGTGACGTTACCGATTGGGGTGACGACGGTCTGACCGGCGAGAACCTCTGCAGCGTTGTCACGGGTAAGACCGAGGTCGCCCTGAACAATGCAGTTGTCAGCGTCGGCGTATGCAACGGCAATGCCGACCATGCTCAGCTGGGAACCGGCGTTGACGCTGTTCGCGAACGGCGTGAGGCCCATCGAGTAGGAAATGTCGATATCGCCGGAGTTCATGGCTTCTGCCATTTCGCCGCCCGAGTTGAACGGAATCCAGTTCACGGTGCCCACGCCAACAGCGTCAGCGAACGATCCGTCTTCCTGACCAATTTGTGGTGGCAGTGGCCAACCAGCGAAGTACGCAACGTTGAGCTCTTCTGGCCCATCGGCCATTGCCTCTTCGTCGTCTTCCATGGCTTCTTCGTCGTCTTCCATTGCTTCTTCGTCGTCTTCCATGGCTTCTTCTTCGCCATCGACAGCGTCGGTGACTTCGTCAACCGCGTCTGACGCGACATCAGCTGTGCTGCCACATGCGGCGGCGATCAGCCCGAAGGCGAATAGTAGTGCTAGCAGTTTCTTCATTTTGTTCTCCCTGACCCACTTGCGTGGATCGTTGTGTACGGAGCTAGAGCCCCTCCAAGGTGTCTCCAGCCAGCGCGAACTGGTCAGATCTGAATCAGGTTATAGACCCTAACTCATGTGACGTTAGGCATACTAACTGCGGCCACAATCGTTGTGATGCGCCTACATGGCCGCAGTGGGCCGAAGATCGACCGAGATCTAATTCTCGCAGACATCCGAAGCAAGAAGGCGGCACCCCGCACATACGTAACTGCGACGTAACACTGGGAAACCCCGCCGCTACGCAGAACCCCGCTGCTACGCAGAACCCCGCTGCTACGCAGAACCCCGCTGCTACGCAGAACCCCGCTGCTACGCAGTGCCCCGCTTGGCGAGACCTGCCGCAACGTAGATCGAATCAATCGCCGCCATGTTGTTGATCGAGTCGTCACCCTGAGTCGAGAACGGCGCCCCGTGCACCACGTGGTCACAAAACGCTCGAACCATGTGCTCGTAGGTATCACCCGCAACGACCTCGCCAATCGTCTCACCAGCACCCGTCCGAATCGTGAGCGAATTTCCCGACTGCGGCGAAAGCGGATTGATCGCGGTGATCGAACCCTTCGAACCCGTCACCTCAAGACGAATATCGCCCGGACCCTCGTGGACCATCGAACTCTCGACTCGGCCCGTCGCCCCACCGGGGAACGTCAGCTCTGCCCACATGTCGGCGTCGATCTGCTCGGGCCCCACGGTCGCAGCGGCCTCAGCAATGGCAGGCTCCTCGCCAACCACGTGGCGGACCCACATGGTCGAGTAACAGCCAAGGTCCATGAGCGAACCGCCCGACGTTGCATAGTCCCAACGAATGTCGGGCTGAGGAATCGAAATATTGAAATAGCCCTCCGCTCGGGTGACGTTGCCAATGACACCAGCGGCAATGACATCGACAACGCGTTGGAATAGCGGATGATGCCGGTGGTGAAATGCTTCGCCGAGGATTCGCCCCTCTTTCTTGGCCACCGCCACCATCTCCGCGGCCTCATCGGCGTTCGATGCAAACGGCTTCTCGCACAGCACGTCTTTGCCCGCCCGCAATGCCTTGATCGTCCACTCGTGATGCAGGTTCATGGGCAGCGGGTTGTAGACAACATCGACATCATCAGCCTCGATCAAGTCGCCATACGAGGAAGACACGGCGCCAATCCCGTTCTCCCGAGCGAACGCTTCGGCCCGGCCGACGTCGCGTGCAGCGACGCGGGTGACGATGGCCGAGTCGATTTTGTGCACAGGATTCACTAGCGCCTTCGGAGCAATACGCGCTGCACCCAGCACGCCGAATCGAAGGGGTTGGGCCGAAGCGTTTTCTGTCATTCGGCCAACCTAGCGGACCCACGACGGACACCGCCGAAGACCCGAGCAGCAGCTAGACGACTCGTTCCAGTTGAGCGCTGAGATGATGCTGGAGCTCGAGGCCAACGGCTGCCATATCGAGGCGGTACGACATCGAGTCGCCATCAACGTGCACCGACCGAACCACTGATTCGACGTTGCTCGCAGTGCCGGTGAGCGCCACCAACGTCGACACCAACTCGAACGAGATGCCGTTCTCGGTCGCCGTCACGTCGCCCTCGTGAAGCTCGACGATGCCGGTCGGTTGGGCCACAACGAACTCGACGCTGTCCGCCCCGACCGGCCGGAAGTATCCGGACTCGGCGTGAAGCGGTAATTGCGTGACGGCGTGGCGCGTCTTTTGCGCGTAGGCAATGAACGGTTTTCCGACGTGACCAAACGTGATCTCTTCGAGATAGTCGAAGCTCTCGATGGTTGGATAGATGCCGGTGCCACGACCACGCCATGTACCGAGCAGGCAAGCGAGGTGAGCAATATCTGGGTGCAGCTCTGGACTATCCATTGCGTCGAGCGCCCCACGTGCGTCGAGGCACGGCGCGTTCTTGCCACCGACGGCGACCGAATCGCCAAGCGGTATTGGCTGGTTCGGCCGGTTCTGCCGCTGACGGTTTCGGCCACGCCTCGAGCACGGCGATCGTGATGGCCGCGACGACGTCGGCATCGGGCTCGGGCGAGATACCAGACACCGAAAGCGCCTGGGACGTCGAGGTCGATTCGGCGGAGGTCATTACAGCGGCACGTTCCCGTGCTTGCGCTCGGGAATGCGCTCTTGTTTCGTTTCGAGCAGACGGAATGCGGCTGCCACGACCTTGCGGGTTTCGGCCGGGTCGATGACCTCGTCGATGTATCCACGCTCGGCGGCGATGTACGGGTTGGCAGTACGTTCGGTGTAGTCGGCAACAAGCTCGGCGCGTTTGGCCTCAGGGTCGGCGGCCTGTTGCAGCTCGCGGCGATGAATGACCTCGACGGCGCCCTGGGGGCCCATCACGGCCATCTCTGCGGTCGGCCATGCGAAGCTCATGTCAGAACCAACGGCCTTGGAATCCATGACGAGAAAAGCGCCGCCATAGGCCTTTCGAGTGATGACCTGCACGCGAGGCACGGTTGCCTCGCAGTAGGCGTAAAGCAGCTTTGCGCCGTGACGAATGATGCCGCCGTGCTCCTGATCGACGCCGGGGAGAAAGCCCGGAACATCACAGAACGTGAGCAACGGAATATTGAACGCGTCGCAGGTTCGAACGAAACGGCCGGCCTTCTCGGCTGAGTTGATATCGAGTACGCCTGCGAACACCTTGGGTTGGTTGCCGACAATGCCAACGGAACGTCCGTCGATACGGGCGAAGCCACAGACGATGTTCTGGGCCCAGTTGCCGAAGTATTCAAAGAAGTCGCCGTCGTCGACGACCGCACGAACGACCTCGATCATGTCGTATGGCTGGTTGGCGTTGTCGGGGAGGATGGTGCGCAGCTCGGGGCAGCTGCGGTTCGGGTCGTCGTCTGTTTCGACGACTGGTGCAACATCGAGGTTGTTCGAGGGCAGGAAGGTTAAGAGCAGCTTGACCTGATCGAGTACGTCCTCCTCGCTCTCGCCGGTGTAGGTGGCCACACCAGACTTTGACGAGTGCGACTTTGCTCCACCGAGCTCTTCGAGGGTGACCTCTTCGCCGGTCACGGTCTTGACGACGTCGGGACCCGTAATGAACATGTGCGATTTTTCACGCACCATGAAAATGAAGTCGGTCATGGCCGGGCTGTAGACGGCGCCGCCGGCGCATGGGCCGAGGATGACCGAGATCTGCGGGATGACGCCCGAGGCTTGGACGTTGCGGTAGAAGATGCCTCCGTACGCGTCGAGACTGACGACACCTTCTTGGATGCGGGCACCGGCACCGTCGTTCAAACCAATAAGCGGGGCGCCAACGCTGTTGGCGAGGTCCATGACCTTGTGAATCTTCTCGGCGAACACTTCGCCGAGCGCGCCACCAAAGACGGTGAAGTCTTGTGAGAACACGAAGACTTTACGGCCGTCGACGGTTCCCCATCCGGTGACCACACCGTCGGTGTAGGGACGTTCTTCGATGCCCGAGTCGAGCGCTCGGTGGCGTGCGAGCATGTCGAGTTCGTGGAAGGAGCCCGGATCGAGCAGATAGTCGATCCGTTCGCGCGCAAGCATTTTGCCTTTTGATCGCTGGCGTTCGATCGACCGTTCGGATCCGGCGTTCAGGGCTTCATCGCGACGACGTTCGAGGTCGGCGATTCGGTCACTCATGGACTGCTGCGACATATGCGTGAGGCTAGCCCGCTCGTCTACCAGTTGACAGATTGGGCAAATTCAACAATGTCACACCATGACAAAATCAACAGCGGCCGCCTCAACGTGTGAGACGGCCGGCGTTGATTTTCGAGTTGTAGCGCCGACGTTGCCGCCGGCGCGGGTGCACCCTTGCTCTATCGAGCGGTGGCTGCGACGAAACGGTACTCGTCGAGGATCTTGCGGGAGTGGGAAAGCTGGTCGAAGCTTGCACCGGTTTGGCGAAGTTCTTCGTGACGGCGCCATCCGGAGAGAAGTTGTTGGAATGCGGCTTGCTGTGCGTTGCTCATGATGATTCCTTTCAGACTCTTGTCTGACGTGTTGAAGGGGGGATATCTGCCGAAACCGTTGTGGTTTCTTTGATGTATTCATCATGGCGAAGAAACGACTGAGGGTGTCACCGTTTCAAACTCCGAAACTCATCTTGTACAGTGGTTATCACTGTGATTGATGACATTGACAGAGAAATACTCCGCACCTTAGAACGCCAGGGTCGTTTGACCCAGCGCGAGCTTGGCAAGATCGTTGGCCTCAGCCCCAATGCTGCGGGAGCTCGCATGCAACGGTTGATCGACCGCAAGATCATCACAAGCTTCGCTGCGCAAATCGACCACAGCACGCTCGGCCGGCCCATCGAAGCCTCGATCGACGTCTGGCTCGACGACATCTCTGACTCCGGCGATTTTGCCGAGTTCGTGCTCAACGACGAACGATGCGTCGAGTGCTTCCACCTAACCGGCCGCTTGGATTACCGGCTTCGAGCTCGCGTCGCGACAAGCGACGACCTCAACGCTCTCTTGAACGAGCTTCGGGCAAAGACCGGCGTGCGCCAAACCGACAGCCGGCTCGTGCTCCAGCATCTTCCGACGAGCTAACACGCGGCTCGGCGTTGCAGACTAGTGGCGATAGCCCAGATGACATCAAGACCTTCGGTCTGGTGTTCTGTAACCTCAGACAATGACGAAGTTGATCACCGGAGGAATAGTCGTGTCGGCAACGGGCGCCGATCCGGCGGACGTGCTGATCGACGACGAGAAGATCGTCGCCGTTCTCGAACCGGGCTCGAGCATCGCGCAAGCAGCTGCGGCATCGGCTGAGATCATCGACGCCACGGGCAAGTACGTGATACCCGGCGGGGTCGATGTGCACACACACATGGAAGTGCCGTTTGGGGCGACCACGTCGTCGGACACGTTCGAGACCGGAACGATCGCCGCAGCATGGGGAGGGACGACGACTATTGTCGACTTCGCCACCCAAACCTACGGCCGGCAGGTGCGCGAGTGCCTCGACGAGTGGCACGGCAAGGCGGAGGGAAACTGCGCCATCGACTACGGCTTTCACATGATCATCGGCGACGTGAACAACGACTCGCTGCGGGAGATGGACAAGCTCGTCGACGAGGGCATCACCAGCTTCAAGCTGTTCATGGCCTACCCGGGTGTGTACCTCTCGGACGATCGCCAGATCCTGCAGGCAATGCAATCGTGTTCGAACAATGGCGGCCTGATCATGATGCACGCCGAGAATGGCATTGCCATTGATTTGCTCGCCGAGCAAGCAGCTGCCCGAGGCGAGACCGACCCGATCAACCACGGTTTGGTTCGCCGCCACGAGCTCGAATCCGAAGCAACACATCGCGCGATCAAGCTCGCGAAGGTCGGCGCAGCACCGCTCTATATTGTCCACTTGTCGGCATCAGGTGCGCTCGAAGAGGTGGCTCGAGCTCGCAACAACGGGGCGAACGTGTTTGCCGAGACCTGCCCGCAGTACCTCTACCTGACACTGGAAGATCACCTGGGAGCGCCGGGCTTCGAGGGAGCGAAATATGTGTGCTCGACTCCCCTGCGCTCGAAACACGAGCATCATCAAGCTGACCTGTGGACGGGCCTTCGTACGAACGATCTCAGCGTCGTGGCGACCGATCACTGCCCGTTCTGTTTTAAGGATCAAAAGGACGCGGGCGTCGATGACTTCCGGGACATTCCAAATGGCATCGGTGGTGTCGAACACCGAATGGACCTGATCTATCAGGGTGTCGTGACCGGCGAGATCAGCATTGCTCGGTGGGTGGAGTTGTGCTCGACAACGCCCGCTCGGATGTTCGGCCTCTACCCGCAGAAGGGCACGATTCAGCCCGGCGCCGACGCCGACATTGTGCTGTACGACCCCAACGCCAGCTGGTCGATCAGCGTCGACAATCACCACATGAATATGGACTACTCGGCGTACGAGGGTTTTGCCATCAGTGGCAAGGTCGACACGGTGATGTCACGGGGCGAGGTCATCATTGCAAACGACCAGTTCCACGGGGCGTCGGGGCGCGGCAAGTACATTGCGCGCGGCCTGACCCAGTACTTGATGTAGGTCGCCTGCTGGCGGCGGATTTCGCGGGAATGCTCCGACTCGGGATCGAGTTCCCTTTGCCATGTCACAGAACCCTGATCTTCCCAACGGCGTCGTCGAAACTCTCGGCGCTGGAACCACCACCGCCGAGGCTGCCGATCGTTTGACCGCCGCGATCGAGGCCAACGAGAAGCTGCGGCTCATTGCCAGGGTCGATCATGGGGCTGGGGCGGAGAGTGTTGGTCTCGAGCTCACCCCAACGGTCGAGATCTTCTTCGGGAACCCGGCGTTGGGCACTCCCCTAATGCACCTTGCTCCAACGGTTGCCATTGACCTGCCTCAGAAGATGCTCATCATCGAAACTGACGACGGGGTGCGGGTCCTGCACAATGATCCAAGCTACCTGGCTGAGCGTCACGCAATCCCCGCCGATACTCCACAACTCGCCGTTATTGCTGGCGCGTTGCAGAACCTCGCAAACGTTGCCGCTGGCGTATAGCGCGGCCCCAATGGGTGTATGCCTACGGCCCTTTGGCGTTATTAACAGCCGGTGATCACTCGCAACTGATCGAGTCCGCCAAGTCCTGACGCCAACACGAGCTCGAGCTCGCTACCCGTCACGGTGAACAGGTCCGTGCCTCCAACGCCACCCTCGGCATAGTTCACGCCGTCGATCGCCAGGATGTCGGTTTCGTCCAATTCGTCGTCGTCGAGCGCGAGTCCAACAATGGGCGCTTTGAAGTCGATCGTGGGTGTCACAATCGCACCGAGCGCCGCATCTGTTGGTGCGAAGCGCACAAGCCATGAACAGACGACGGTTCCAGATGGGATCGTCGTTGTCGAGGTCCCTGCAGCCACCCGGGTCCGGCCTTGCTCGAAGTCGACAACGGGAAGAGCCGTCCGCAGTGTTGTCGACTGGACTTCCTCGATGACGTACACCGTCGTGTCCGATTGGAGAGTGCCACGAGATAGATCTGTTGGCACATCATCGCCGGCCAAGACAACAATGCCGGTGCCGGTCGGAAGGATTGGTGGCGGCTCGGTTGTGGTCGTCGTCCTCGGCGCTGCAGTCGTTGTGGTGGGTGCCGTGGTCGCCGTCCTCGGCGCTGCAGTCGTTGTGGTGGGCGCCGAGGTGGTCGTCGGCGCGGCAGTCGTCGTGGTGGGAGTTGGCCTCGTCAGCGGTGCTGCCGTGACAGCGGTTGCGGGTCTCGCGATTGGCGCTGCGGTCGTGGTGGTCGTTGTCGACTCCACCACCACATCGCCGGGCAACCGATCGTTGGTTTGTGGCTCACGGGCGGCCGCACCTTCGGTGGTGGTTGTTGACCGAGGGCTGAGACTGGTTGTCGTCGAGCTTTCAGAAACACCGACGCTGCGCGACGTGGCGACCGGATCGTCCTCGCCCGTGGCGGCGATCTCGACAGCCTCGAGCATCTCATCGATTTCCATCGCGCCAGAACGCACTTGCTCGGAAGAGAGGAACTCGGCGGAATCTGATGAGGCCAGCGCGAGCGCGGCGGGAGGTGGATTTGACAGGTCCGCGGCTCCGCCGACCAGTGTCCCAACGGCAAGGCTCGCCGACATTATTGCGGCAGGCACGGCGGCACCTGCTGTCGACGGAACGGCCGACGCGAACCGGGCGACCGCTGGAAGCTCGAACAGCCACCCTGCAAGACCAATCCGATGGGGCTGCTTCAAACCGACTTGAATCGCGGCTCGAACCACCGCAGGGTCGAACTGGCCGCCGGCGCATCGGACGAGTTCCTTGCGGGCGGCTTCTTCGGTCATTGCGTTCTTGTACGAACGCTTGGAGGTGATGACGTCGTACGCGTCAGCAACGGCGGTAATCCGACCTGCGAGCGAGATCTCGGTGCCCTTCAACCTGTTCGGGTACCCTTCGCCATCCCATCGCTCGTGATGCTGGCCAGCAGCGTGCACCCAGTCGCCGAGCCAGTCCGCGAGTGGGGCCACGATGCGAGCGCCCTCTTCTGGATGTTGGCTCATGATTTCCCATTCGTCCTCGGTGAGACGCGAAGGCTTGTCCAAAATGTTCGACGGTACTTTGAGCTTTCCAATGTCGTGAAGCAGCACGCCCCAACGAAGCTTTTGAAGTTCGGCGGGACTCAATCCCATCTCGGCACCGATCAGTTCGGCACGGGCGCGTACTCGCTCGGTGTGCCCCCGGGTCAGCCGTTCGTGTTTGCCGAGTTGCGTAACGAGTGCAACGGCATGTTCGGCCGCGCCCTGCATTGTTTGACCTGACAGGTCGGGGGCTGCGGCCAGCTTCTTTATGGTGCCGCCGCGAAGGGCGATGCCAAGCCGCGACGGGGCATGGTCGGGAAATACGAGCGTGAGCTGGAAGAGCGTCGACAGGGGAGCCAATCGTTGCGCGACTCGCGAACCGGCGTAGGACGCGACTCCAGCGACAAGCATTGCTTGGACGACCCAGACAGCGAATCCCAGCCAGTCTTGCGCCGTCCAGAAGAACTGTTGGGTGGATCGCACGGCGAGCCAGCCGATCGCGATCGGCATCAAGAACAGGAAAATTCGGATAGCGACCGCAATACCAGGCCGACGCAACCACCGGCCTTGATTTTGGTCGACCGCACCGCGTGTTGGTGCAGAGTTCATGTGTGAGACAACGACAATTCGTTGTGGCTTCTTGAGAAGTTTCTGTTTCTCGCGACCATTCGACTCTCGGCAATCCTTGACTGGTTGTTTACCGGCGTGGGCAGTCGATGAACTGTGGAAGCGGCGTTGGCGTGTCAAGGCTGCATTTGCCGTCGAGTTGACTGATGTTGATGAGTTCGATCGTGTGGACCTCGGTGAATTGGAAGTCATCTGATGTCGTGTTTGGTGGGCACTCGCCGAGCTCGTTGCACGCAAAGCCGACGAGGGCGTCGATGGGTTCGCCGTTGAGGAGGTAGTCGAGTTGTCGTTTCTCGGAGAACTCTGCGAGGACGGCGCCATCTTCGGCGTCTGTCCACGCGCTGAATACGGCGGTCGAGCCAGTGTCAGTCACCTTGGGTGTGCCACGCAGCGAGATGACGATCGTCTCGCCTGTCCAGACGAATTCAGCGGCGTTGAATTCGTTCAGCACTGCCTGTTCGAGCTCGGCTGAGACGTTCCACGCTCCGAAGGTGGTTTCGAGAAAGTCGACCGTTGCGTGCGGCTCGACGATGGTCGTTGTTGTTGTGCTCGTGGTCGTTGTCGTGGGAGCAACCGTGGTCGTGGTCGGTAGTGGAGCGGTGGTCGTTGTGGTGACAGGGCCGGCGGTCGGCGCCGTTGTTGTTGACGGGGTCGATTCTGCCGGGGCCTCGGTGCTTGTGGTTGTGGGAGCGACCGCCGCGATCGTCGTTGTCGTGTCGTTTGGCGCGTCGACCGTCGTGGTCGTCGTGACTCGTTCGGGCTCGTCGGCCGGGGCGAAGGCCAAACCACCCGAGAGTTCGACATTGGTGGGCGACGATTCGACGTTGCTCGCAGGCACTTCACTCGGCACTGTGCTTGCCTGCACGGCAGTCTCAGGCGCGGCGTTGTCGGTTTCGCTGCCGATTGCGTCTGCGCCACACGCGGTCAGTAGCAACGCTGACGCGATCATGAGTGCCCGCATTGTGCCCATGCCGTGTGACTACGACACATGCCGGACATTCCTTTAGCCACGAGTGAGTCGAGATTGGTTCTGCGTTCGCTTGTCTCGCTGGTTCGAGCGGGACTATTCCTTGTTGCCACTCGGTTACTAGGCCACGGCCTTCAACACGTGAGGGCCACCTGAAAGGTATGACCATGGCTCGTGTCGATCCCCGTCCGAACAGCGAACTAGTGCACCTCCAGGCGCAGTTCGATCAGACCGAGCAGATGATGGGTTACCTTCCGAACTCGTTGCCGACGATGGCTCGGGTTCCTGGCCTGGTCGAAGCGTTCGGCGGCGTGGGGCGCGCAGTGATGGGAAATTCGGCGATCCCGGGGCCGCTGGCGCAGATGGTTGCTCAGGTTGCGTCGACCGCTGCTGGCTGTCGTTATTGTCAGGCCCACACGACCGCCCATGCTGCGCACATGGGAGTTTCCGAGGAGAAGCTTGACGACTTGTGGACGTGGAAGACGAGCGCGCACTTCGACGAGGCTGAGCGGGCGGCGTTGGATCTGGCGTTCGATGCTGCGAGCGTGCCCAATGGTGTGTCCAATGCGCACTTCGCGGCGCTTCGACCGCATTTCGACGACGATCAGATCGCTGGCCTGGTCGCGATCGTGTCGTACTTTGGTTTTCTCAACCGCTGGAACGACACGATGGCCACCGACCTCGAAGCCGAACCAGCATCGATCGCAGCCAGGGTGCTCAAGTCACAGGGTTGGACCCCGGGCCACCTACACGTCGAGGAACCCAACACCTGACCGAGTCGCCGTCGGAATCATGGTCGTGTTCCGGTTCCGTTGAAGAGGCCGTGAACCATAAGGTCGCCGAACTGTTCGATGAGCTCGTCGACGTCATTGGTTCCGGCCTTGTCGTCCATGTTGGTGAAGCCCATCTGTAATGTGGCGAGTCCGTGGACGGCGGACCACACCCACATTGCTGCGGCGTCGACGTTGAGTTTCGGGTTGTGCTCGTTGGCGATGGCGGTGACTGTTTCGACCAGCAGTTCGAAGGCTCGAGCAGCGAACGTGGAGAACTCGGGGTCGTCGTTGTTCACGAGCTCGTGCGAGCACATCACGCCGAAGTGGCCAGGGTTTTCTAGTGCCGTGTGTACGTATCCCTTACCCATTGCGTTGAGGCGGTCGACGGTATTTGCGATGGGTTGTGCCTCTTCGAACCGTGCAACCAGCAGTCGATACCCTTCGGCGGCGACCGAGGTGAGAAGCCCCGAGCTGTCGCCGAAATGGTGGGCGGGCGCGGCGTGACTAACGCCGGCGCGACGGGCGACCTCTCTGAGGCTGAACCCGGTGGGGCCCTTCTCGGTGATGAGTTCGGCTGTGGCGGCTCGGAGAGCAGCGGGGAGGTCACCGTGGTGGTATGTCGCTGCTCGTTCTGGCACTGGTGGTGTCACGAAAGAAATCTTGCCGACAGGTCTTGACACTGTCAAGCCATCCACGTACGGTCATCTTGACAGCGTAAACTTTCCATCGTCAACATCGGTTGCACGCGCAATCGGTCGGGCCAGGCAGGATCCCAAATGACCACACAACTCACGTCCATTTTCGAACGACTCCAACAACGCCGTACCGCGGTGTTCATCGTGCTCGGGCTTCTGACCGCAGCGCTCGCAATCCCGTTTCTGACCCTCGCACCAGAAACATCTGCGTCGAACGAACCAACCGGCGACATCTTCACCGCCCGAGACCGGATCGACGAGACATTTGTCTCCTCGGTTCTCTCCACCTTCATCATTAGCGAGCATGAGAGCGGCGACGTCCTCACCGCCGACGTGCTAACCGAGCTGTTGGCAATGGGCGAGGCCCTACGAGCTGACCCGGTGCTTGGCGAAACGCTGGTCTCGTTCTTCGACGTGGACTCGCAAGCAAACGTTGAGGGCCTGCTCACCATTGCCGATCTCGTCGCGGCCGAACTCGAACTGGAAGACCGCTCACTCGCCCAAGCCTCGAACGCTGAGGTGAAGGCAACGGTCGGCAATCTCGTCGACCGGTTCGGCGCAAGCTCGTCGGTGCTTGGGTTGTCTTCGCAGGCCACCCAAAACGCGCAAGGTGAATGGATCTCTCCGGCGGTTCGCATCCTCGTCCTCTCAGACAACGACGCCCTCGGCTTCGGAAACACATCGATCAACCTCGGGGGCGACACCGAAGTCGAAGAGTTTCAACGCCAAATCCAACAGGCGTTCCGAGCAAACGGCTGGACCTCCAACGGCGTGGCCATCGACGTCAACTTGACCTCCCAAGAACAAGGAGCGGTCGCCGGCCCATTCATTGGTTTCACCATCTTGGCTGTCCTCGTGCTCGTTGGATTGACCTTCCGCAGTTACTGGGTCCTGGCAACGGTCAGCGTGGCGTTCATGGCGCTGATTCTTTGGCTGAAGGGCATCACGAACCTGATTGGCTTGAAGGACGACCTCGTCCTGTCGTTGATCGTGCCGGTTGCGATGATCAGCTTCGGCGTCGACTTCGCATTCCACGCCATTGGCCGTTACCGCGAAGAGCGGGCGCAAGGACGGAGCGCCACACCCGCGTTCGTTGCTGGCCTCACCGCAGTATCGGGTGCCCTCGCTTTGGCCTTGGCCTCTGATGCGACGGCCTTTTTGTCGAACCTCACCTCGGGCATCGAGTCCATCAACCAGTTCGGTTTGGGTGCAGCGATTGCCTTGGCGTCGGCATATCTGTTGCTCGGAGTTGCTAGCCCACTCGCAGTTGCGTGGGTCGAGGAACTCGTGCCGGCGCCGACACCTGGCCGGCGTTCGACGGTGCTGCGAGTGTTAGCGAGCGGTATGGCGGCCACCATGACCATGGCCTCGGTCCTGTTGATGGTGTTCGTGCTGCCTTGGGCCGGGGCAATTCTCGCCGCCGCAACCACCCTTTCGATTCTCGTCGTGCCCGTGCGTGTTCGGCGTCGCCAAGATGGCGAGCGGGCCGGAAACGCGCCGATCTCAGTGGCGGGCGGTTCCATGGCTGCACCCATTGGCCGAGGGGTGGCTGCGCTCGCCCGTCGTCCACGCATCGTCATTCCCGCAGCGGTCCTGATCAGCGTCGTCGCTGCAATCTACGCCGCGCAGGTGCCGGTGCGTTTCGACGTCGAAGACTTCTTCTCGGCCGACACAGATTTCGTGCAGGGCCTCGATCAGGTGGACGAGCACGTCGGCGCCCTCGGAGGCGAACCAGCCCGCCTCTACATCGAAGCGGACCTCACAAACCCAGACATGCTGGCGCGCATTTCGGCGACCGTCGAGACGATCGTCGAACTTCCAAACAACGCACCGCTCGCGCGCACACCCGAGGGCGATGTCGAGGTTATCGGGGGCGTACTATCCGTCTTCGAGTCGGTGTTCGAGTCGCCGGTCATGGCGACGCGTATCGCCCAGCAGACCGGCGTTGAACTCACCGACGCCAACAACGATCGCATCCCCGATACAGCCGAGCAGATCGTCGCCGCAATCGAAGTCGCCTCGGATTCGGGCGTTCCGCTCGACGAGAACCGCCTGCTGTTGACGCCCGACGAGGTTCGCACATCAGTTCTATTGATCGATGGCGAAGTCGACCGCACCGTGTTCAACCTCGCGGTTCCCGGCAGCGAAGCACAGAGCGTCGTCACCGAAGCCCGCAGAATTCTCGAGCCGATCGCCGCCGACCTCGAAGCAGCCCTCGATGACTCGTTCGTACAGATAACCGGCAGCGCATTCGTCCGTGAGGCTGCGCTCAACGCAACGAACCGGGCGCTACAACTGTCGCTGCCAGTGGCCCTGTTGGCGTGCCTGGCCATCTCAACGCTGTTCCTGCGATCTTTGCGCTATGGCTTGGCCAGCGTGCTGCCCATCATCATGGTCGTGTCGTGGCTTTATGGGTTCATGTTCGTTGCTGGCTTTGCGATCAACTTGGTGACCGCAACGATTGCTGCGGTCTCGATCGGTATCGGCATCGACTTCGCTATCCACTTCATTGCCCGCTATCGAGAAGAGCTCGAACGCCATGGCGTGCGTGATACCGCTGTCCGCATTGCGGGCGAGGGCACAGGCGTGGCACTCGTGGCGTCGGCGATTAGCTCGTCGGTCGGGTTCGCCATACTGGCCTTTGCACCAATGCCTCTGTTCGCTGCGTACGGCTTGTTGACAGCACTGATGATCGCCATGGCGCTCGTCGCCACGCTGGTGGTGCTGCCGAGCGTGCTGGTTGCGATCACTCGTGACGCCCCGCCCTCGATGACCGAGGCCGACAGCATCGACCTCTCTTCTCGTTCGTCCCAGATGGACACCTCTCCGGCGCCGATGACGACCGCTACGTAGCAGATCGGGCGAGCGCGATCAACCGAGCCAAGTCGACTCCGGATGTTGGTTGGGAGAAATCGAACGACGACACCGTCACTGGACCTTCTGGGAAATCGATGATCGCACCGAGGCCGCCAATCACCAGAACGTCGAAGTCGCCAACCACTTCGATCTCCGCCTCGGGCTGGCTCGCCACCATGTCGTCAAAGGTGATGGTGGTCCTCACCAGCTGCACGAGCGCGTCGCCGTCAGCGAACGAGATCGTCGGGCCCTCAAGGTTTTCGCCGGTCTCGATGGTGATTTCGCCGACGTCGAACCCGGTATCAGCCTGGATCCTGGCGGCGGTGAGCCCTTCGACGAATACGCCGTCGGCGTCGGCGGAGAGCCATGGGATCGTGTCGTCGAGGAACGGCTGTGCCTCGGCGCTTTCGCCTGCCGCTTCTCCCTCTGCTTCGTCGCTATCAACGGTCGTGGCCGTGTCGGTGTCTGGAGCCACCGATGTCAGTGTGGGCCCGGCATTTTCAGCGCCGCTGCATCCAGTGATTGCGATGGCAGCAGCAATGATCCATGCACTCCACCTCATGTGTGGTTTTGGTCCTCGAAACAAAATCATGTTCTTCCTCAGGTTTCAGGCTGACTGTTGGCCCGCACACACCTTCGAGGACATTAGGCGCTGTCGTCACCCAACAGTTGCCACGTTCGGCTAAGCCATGACGGTGAACAACGCAACGACGGCTCTGGTGCCTGCATGTTCGCCTTCAAGCGCATCGTAGATCGGCACGCTCACGAGCTCGGGGGCGTTGATCTTTCCTTCGTTTGCGGCCGTGGCGAACCAGGCGTCGAAACGATGTTCTTCGTAGAAATGCTCGTTAATCCCAACGGCGCACAGTGCAGTGGGTGCAGCGATGCGAATGATCTCGGCGAGTGCGCTCGGACCAAGATGGCCGTGGGTAAACACCCCGGTGCTGATGATTCCGAAGTAGCTGTGGTCGTCGACGGGCACTCCAACAGTGAGGTCGGCTTCGATCAGGTTTCGGTATGCGGGCGTTCCATGCACGGTGTGCTTTGTGCCGGCGACCTCGAGCATCTCGGGCGAAATGTCGAGCCCATCGACGTCGACCACGCCGAGGTCACCGAGCGCAACCCCGACGACGCCGGTTCCACATCCCACGTCGGCAATGGCGCCACCGGCAGCGCCGCCTGCGTCGAGGAACAGGTGGATGACGTTGTCGTGATAGACGTAGCCGGTTGCTTCGATGAAGTCTTCGTCGTAGGTCGATGCCCACCGGCGGTACAGATCGCGGCTGTCGTCGGGGGTCTCCACCGAGTAGGCCATGTCGAGCAAGCTGTTGGGATCGGGATCTTCCGAGATGTCAGCCATGGTCAATGGCTAGCACACGTTGTCCCGCAGGACCGTTGCCGCCCAGTCGCTGGATGGTTAGGGCTGTCGGCCACTGTAGGCAATGAGTTTGTCTTGGACCGGCGCATCTTTGGGTACGTCGACGGCGTCGTCGAAAATTCCGGGGCCGCGAACCGCGTCGCCGAAGGCGTACATCACGTCGAGTGCCTTCGCTGCGAGATCTTCGGGGATTGCCGCGTCGACGCCGGTTGCCTTGGCGATATCCCACGCATGGGTGAGGCCATCGAAGAAGAACCGTCCGAGAGCGTCGTCGACGGTCATGTCGCCAAAGGGCGTGTCGATCTGTTTGCTCAGCACGCCGTGGCTGTCGAGAGCGTTGAGCAGGTTCTCTCGGACTTCGTCCCACGTGGCGGCGGGGTGCTCTCCGGCGACTTCGGCTTCGGGTTGCTCGCCTGGGATCGGCCCATCGGTGATCGATGCGTACATGCGCTTCATACCCCAGATCACGTGGCCGAGCGTCTGCTTTGCGGTCCATTCGTCGTTCGGCGACTGGTTCTCCCAATCGGCATCGGCGACTCGGCGCACGACGCCATCCATGGTGTAAACGGTCTTGATGTAATCACGCAGGTTCTGACTCATGATTCAGAAACTACCAGTCGTGAGCCGGCGGTAGGTTTTGGGTGATGATCGACGACCCCTCCACTATTGATGCCGCTTTAGTCCGTCACGGTGCTTGCCTCTGCGCAGCGGTGACGTATCGAGTGGACGGAACACTGCGCGACATCGTGCACTGTCATTGCGAGAATTGTCGACGCGTCACCGGCAACTTTTGCGCGGCCACATCGTGCCGCACAGCCGAGCTGGTCATATCTGACCACGACGATCACCTTCGCTGGTACGACTTGGGCTATGCCCGCTATGGGTTTTGCGGCGTGTGCGGCTCGACCTTGTTTTGGGTCGGAGCCGAACACGAGGAGCGGACCAGCATTGAGGCTGGCACGCTCGATGACGCATCTGCGCTCAAGTTGGAAGCGATCTGGTTCGCCGACGAGGCCCACGGGTACAACAGTTTGGATGCATCTGTGCCTCACTTCGGACGCAACGGGTCTGACGACGCGTCGTAAACAGCGACCCCGTTGACGGGTATTGGCGACTGGCCGCACGTGTAGTCGTCGGGTGTGATAGCAAGGCTCGTGGCGGGAAACGTATCGAGCTGTGGGCGGTAGTTTTCCATGAGTCCTGAAGACTATGAAATTCTCTTCGGCGAGCCGATGCCTTCGGCATCAACAACGCCGGAGCCAAACGTTTCACCGCCCGTGCAGGACGCGTTGCCTCCGCGGCCACAGCCGGTCGTCCAGCCTCGCGTGATCGCACCTCCGCCACGTCTGCCGTCACCTCCTGTGCAGTTCTCGGTGGGGCGACCCGAACCTGTTGTTGCAGCTCCTCTGCAACCTTCGCGCAATCGCCCTGCGGGTTCGTTTGTCCTGTCGGTGGCGTTTGCGCTGCCGTTGGTGTTTGCGATGGGTTGGTTGATCGTGGCGAGCTTTGCGGCTGCCAATGGCAACGGCGAGTCTGTCGTTGTCGAGACCGAAGTCGCTGGTCGGGCGATCGTTTCTGCGTCGGAACCGAATGTCGCCACGACCGCTGTTGCGGCTGCAACACCAACGACCGAAGCAACAACCGTGCCCTCCACGACAACCGCGCAGTCGACCTTTGCGGTGGTTGGCAATGACGAGTTCGGTCGAGCCCGTCGGCAACTTGCTGCTGCCACGGTCGTTGCACAGTTCGTTGATTTCAGCGACTATGACCGCGACACGTACGACGGCAGCGGTTGGCCCGACGCCGACGGCGACTGCCAGTCGGACCGCCACGAGATTTTGATCGAAGAGTCGCTCGTCGAGGTGACGTTCGACGCTGATGGTTGCCGGGTGGAGACGGGTTTGTGGCTCGACCCCTACGACGGCACCGAGTACACGAGCGCCGAACAGGTCAGCATCGACCACGTAATTCCCCTCGCAGCAGCGCATCGGGCTGGGGCGTGGCAATGGGATCAGCCATCGCGGAGAGCGTTCGCATTCGACATCACCTTTCCGGCGACACACGCGGTGGTCGGTAGTGGGGTGAATCAGGCGAAGGCCGATCGCGGTCCCGAGGATTGGCGGCCACCCGCCGAAGAGGTGTGGTGCCGTTATGCCGTTGATTGGACGGCGGTGAAGGACCGTTGGTCGCTCGCATTCACCAACGCGGAAGTGTTGGCACTCGGGGAGATGCTCGGCACCTGCGAGCCAGTCGAACAAATCGCCGCGATTGGGGGTGATGGTGCGATCGGTGCCACCACGCCGACTGCAGTGGATGTGACGCCGACGACCTCAACGACTTCGACCTCAACGACTTCGAGCTCAACGACTGCTCCAACGACCACGCTGCCGCCGGCCACGGCCGCACCGACCTCGGTGGTGGTCGTGACGCAGGCGCCCGACTTGGACTGTCATCCCAATTATCTTCCGTGCATACCCAATCGACCCGGCGATGCGTTGAACTGCGGCGACATCGGCCGCCGAGTGAGCGTGATCGGCGGCGACCCGTACCGTCTCGACCTCGACAACGACGGGTTTGGTTGCGACGCCAGCGGCTGAAACAGCCCCATACAACTTCGGGTGCTCGTTGAGAAGATTTCGTCTTGTGCGCATTTAGGCGCAGACGTCGGTCCGGGCGCTCGTTCATGATGAGTCTCTCGCCCAGCCCGACCACCCGGGTCGAGGGCGCCGAAGCTTCACCAGCTTTGGATCACCACCGAAGAAGGACCGTTCATGAACCGTTTATCCCTCCTCCTGATTGCCATTGTCTTGACTATCGCCGCGTGCGGAAGCAGTACCGATGACGCAACATCGACCAGTGAGCCCCTCGTCGAATCGACTGCAGAAACCGACGAGGCTGCCGACTCGACAACCGAAGAGTCCAACGAAGCCGAGCCGACGTCTGAAGAATCGGACCCAGAGGACACCGACACCACGGCGAATAGTGCCGACTCGGAAACCACTGAAGATGAGGACTCGACCACTTCGGCCGAAGACGACCAAGACGACACCACCGAAGCACCCGAGGCAACACCAGCCGAAGACGAGATCAGCGCTGCGGCCGCTCAAGTCCTCTGCCGTCAAACGTACGACGCCTGGCAGACCGAGTTCGGAGGCGAACTACTCGGGCTCGCCACCCCGGCCGCTCAGGCATCGATTCAGGATCGCTTCGGATCTGTTGGCGCCCTGCGAGGCAGCGGAACCGACTGCTTCTTCTTGGAGGTGCTGGCCGAAACCGACGGAGAGTTAGGTGCTATTGGCGACCTCACGCTCGGCATGCTCAACGGGTCGCCGGTCGTCGAGTCGGTTTCCTGGCGTAGCCCGGCCGACCTCGACACAGATGCGAACTTCGCTGCGCGATTCGAACGTGCTCCACTCATTGTTGGCATCGAGGGCGAAAGCGAAGGAGAAGGTCAAGATGATCCTCGTCTGAGTGCAAGCGACTTCACCGACGCCGAGATCGACCAACTGCAGATCGATTGCATCTACGGCAACGGCATCACCGTAGGCCTCGACGGTGACACCGATGCGTGCGCAACACTGCTCCAGATCGACCTCGACCCCGACAACTTCGGCAACTCCTACGCCCAGACTCCCGACGAGTTTCTTCTCGTCGAATGTCGCAACGGCGATCCGATCGCGTGTGCCGAACAGATCTCTCGAGAGCCCGCCGACCCACGTGTCAGCGCCAACGGAACACTCCTGACTATCGAGGGATATAGCGACGAGCAGATCACCGCTCTCGGGGTCGAATGCCTCTACTTCGCCGGCGTGTCCATCATCGACGGCTCGGCGGTCAGCAGTTGCGCGACGCTTATGCAGCTCGGTTTCTCCCCCGCTGACAACTACGGCCTCGGCACGACCTACTTGGACATGTCTGACGATGAGATCATCGCTGCGTGCAATGCCTCCGATGCGTTCGCGTGTGCCGAAGGTGAGTTCCGGGAAATTCTGGCACCCGGCCAGAACTAGTCATTGCACCGTTTGTAGCACTTCCCAGCTCGAGGCCCCTCCACCCGGGTCGAGCTCAGATGAGTTCTTCGATTGGCCGGTAGGGCACGTCTGGGAAACCGAAGTAGGTGGGCCCGGTGGCGTTGACGAGTGTGTCGGCGTCCCGGGCGCACTCGAGCCCGTTCATTCCAACAACGGTGACCTTGTCGCCAGGCTGAACCCCATCGTCCGTCGGGATCATTCGAGCGGTAATCCCGACTCATTGCGGCGACCGCCAGCGCTCTGAGGGAGCGCTGGCAGTCGCCGGTTTTGGGTTTTGTTCGGGGCTATACCGCTTCGGTGGTGCTTGCTTGGTCTGGGGCTGTTTCGGTCGCCGTTGCGTCGATTGCGGGTGGTGCGCCAACACCAACCTTGACCTTGCGTGGCTTTGCCGATTCTGCAACCGGGATGGTCACGGTGAGCACGCCGAAGTCGTAGTCAGCGGTCAGCTTGTCGGAGTCGAGTCGCTCGCTCAGCTGGAAAGTTTGTTTCACCGAGCCGTTGCGCCGGTTTCGCACGACGACCTGGGCGTCTTCTGGGATCGAGCTTTGGCGGGAGGCGGAGAGTTCGAGGCTGCGACCTTCGACGGTCAGTTCGACCGTCGACGGGTCGATGCCAGGAATGTCGATGGAGAGGACGACGCCGTCTTCGGAGCGGAACACGTCGTAGTCGAGGCGTTGGTTGAGTGAGGTGAGCTGGCGGAATGGGTCGGTGGTGGTAAACAACATGTGTCCTCCTTGGGAAACAGGGTTAGTTCATACTTGAGTGGGTTGCACTCAAGTTGATGTAACGCCATCAGCGAATCCTTATTCCGGGCGGCGGTTCGATCAGGTCGCCGCTGGTCCCTACCGGCAGATTTGGGGTCTGACCCCACGCAACACGCAGATTTGGGGTCTGACCCCACGCAACACGCAGCTCTCGCCGCTTCGGAAAGTGTGAGACCATCTGACCCATGGCCGATCTGCTGACAGAACTTCGCGAACGGCTTCCCGAAGCACGCATCAAGACCGACCCCGATGTCGTCCTCGCATACAGCCACGACCGTGCCCACTTCGAACGCCATGGCACGGCTGCGGTTCTCGTCTCGCCCCAATCGACGGACGAAGTCGTCGCGGCAATGAAAGCCGCCGAGGCAGCGAACGCCATCGTTGTGCCGCGCGGGGCGGGCACAGGCCTGACCGGCGCCGCCAATGCCATCGATGGCTGCATGATTCTGTCGGTGCACAACATGGCCGAAGTGCTCGAGATCGATCGCACGAACCGCATGGCCCGCGTGCAGCCCGGGGTCATCAACAGCGAACTGAAGAAGGCCGTTGCTTCCGTTGGTCTGTATTACCCGCCCGACCCGGCGTCTTATGAGATGTCGAGCATCGGCGGCAACGTCGCAACGAACGCGGGAGGGCTGTGCTGTGTGAAGTACGGCGTGACCCGTGACTACGTCATTGGCCTCGAAGTGGTGCTCGTCAACGGTGATGTGATCCGCACGGGACGCAAGACACTGAAATCGACCACCGGCCTTGACCTCACTGGATTGTTCGTCGGATCGGAAGGTTTGCTCGGCATCATCACCGAGATCACCGTGAAACTCGAACCTGCACCCTCACCACCAGAAACCGCGGTCGCCTACTTCGCCGAGCTTCCTCAGTGCGGCCAGGCCATCACGGCCATCTTCGACCGGGGCTTGCAACCGACGGTCATGGAGATCATCGACCGTGCCAGCCTCGAGATTGTCGAGCGCCATTATCCAATGGATCTCGATACCGACGCGGCGTGCCTGATCCTGATGCAGGCGACGGCCGAGGATCAACCGATTTCCGAACTCGTTGAGATCTGTGAAGAGTTCGGCGCGACCGGTGTGTTCCACACGACCGATCCCGACGAGGGCGAGCAGCTGCTCGAAGTACGTCGCCGCATCGGCAACGCGCTCGAGAAGGTCAGCAAGCACTACCTGCCCGAAGACGTTGCCGTGACTCGCGAACGACTTCCCGAACTGCTGTCGGGCATTACCGAGATCGCCGAACGTAACGAGGTGTTAATCCCGGTGTTCGGACATGCAGGCGATGGCAATATGCACCCGAGCCTCGTGTTCGACATCGACGACGAAGATGAGGTGAGGCGAGTGCGCAAGGCGTTCACCGAGATCGTCCAACTCGCCCTCGACCTCGGCGGAACCCTCGCCGCCGAGCACGGCGTGGGCACGCTCAAGCGTGAGTTCATCGAGGACGAGATCGACCCGATCCACCTCGCGTTGCAACGCGAGCTCAAAGCAACCTTCGACCCTGACAACCGTCTGAACCCAGGCAAGGGTCTCTAGGTTCGCCGACCTTCCGCCGTGATCGGTCCGTGCGCACGATCAGACCTCTACGAGCTCAAGCGTCGGGTCGAGCCTCGAAATATCGCCGGAGTCTGACGTGACAACGGCCGTCGATTGCCGTTGCGCACAGATAACGACGTGAGCATCGACGACATCGGAGGTGCCACTCGTCGCAAGCAACCTACCCACGCGAACAGCGTCAACCCGATCGAGAGGAATGACGGTGGTTCCCGGTTGTCGGATGAGCCGGGAAAGCCTGACCTGTCTTTCAGGTTGACGAACAGCCTGAGCGAGTGCTGAGGCGGGAACGATAACGGGAACGCCGAGCTCGGTCGCGCGAGCAATAAGTGCAACGACGTGTCGGACGTTCCGGTCGAGTCCAATAAGTGCGCCCGCGTCGAGTGTTACGCCGACCACTACGCCGCTGGTGGGTTCTTGAGAACCGAGTCAGCCCATTCGCGTTCTTTGGTGGTGAGCGGTCCGCCCGTCTCGTCTAGCGCCAGGTCGAGCATTGCGGCCCAGCCGGACACATCATCGAGCGCATTTCTTACCGCGTGTTGCACGAACCCTGACACGCTCGATGCTTGGCCGGCCTCTACGAGCGATCGAATCTCATTGAGTTGCTCGACCGAAATCGTGATCGTGACCTTTTTCGTTGCCATACCATTTACCATACCACTGTGTACCCGGGATCTCGTCTGACATTCTCCACTGCAGTGACCGCTTCAGAGCTCGTCGTCGCTGTAGGGGTGCTGGGTGAACGGGTCGGACAAGTCGGTGCCGCGTTCTCGAACGTGGGTAGCGCAGCGCTTCCCGTCGGGTGCGAACAGCTGCACGACCCACCCGGGTTCGGGCGGTTTGCCGTAGTGGCGTGTGTAGGTCCCGAAGAGCCCACTATCGAGCAGGTCATCGTGGACCGTCGCCCATTCGAGACCGTAGGTTGGCAGGTCGTTCACGCTGCCTCCGTCCCGCAAGAACTCGACCGCCCAGTTGAGCATGGTGTGGCCATCGCGATAGTCGATGTCCATGACGACGAGTTCGGGTAACCCGTAGCTTGCCGTGGCACCGATCGTGTACGAGAAGCCCTTGTGGGCATTTGGCCCGTCACTCCCCTCCACCCCCTGGACCATCCACCCGTTGGTGGCGATGATCAACTCGACACCCCGAGCGATCGCTTCGTCTGAATATCCATCACATTTCAAGCACATGCCGTCAGCTTCGCGCGACGGTGTGACAGTGGGGATCGGAAGTGTTGCGATGGGCTTCACCGTCTTGCGGACGAAATCTCAAGTTCGCGCTCCTTCTACGGTCGCCTCACAACTGCACGAACGGTGCGTCAAGTTTCGCCATGTCGACAGGGTCTGTTGTCAGCACGGTGTCGTCGAGAACCTCGGCCCAGATGGCAAGGTCGGCATCGACGACGTCGGAGGTTTTTGACTTCGCACACCGCGCCCCGATCGTTTGCGGGTTCCCAAATGGAAAACGGTCGACTCCTCTCACCATTCGAGCCATCGCGACCTGACGAGCGGGGTCTCGCCACGCCTGGGCAAGAACCGCATCGGTCGAGCGAATTGGAAGCTGTTCGTTGAGCAACTCCTCGACGAGCGCCACCACAACTCGGCGCGTGGACTTTCGTTCCAGCGCAATGAACACCCCTGCGTCAAAGATCACCGGCCTTGCTCGATGACCGAGCGTGCGCGGGCACGCTCTTTTGCGGTGGGCTCGCCCCACTCGGCCTTGGCCCACTCGACAAACTCGGCCATGGCGTCGAGCTGGCTGTCGCGTTCTGCGAGTAGCGCTAAGGCCTCTTCCATTGCGGCTCGTTCGGTTCGCCGCCGAGCAGACGTAGTCGCGAGATCGGCCAGCGCCTCAGGGCCTAGGAACATCGCCTTGCGTTTCGGCCGATCGTCAACAGGTTCAGAAGTTGTAGGCATACATTAAGCATACGTGCATGTCGACAATGTGTCATCGCACTTTTTCTTTACCCAGTGATAGTCACCAGGCCGTTCGCCGTGCGACATGCTCGTTGTCTCTAACACCAACATTTCCACTCCT
>CALKGG010000048.1 GCA_938084885.1 uncultured Acidimicrobiales bacterium | reverse complement strand
AGCGAGTTGTCTAGGCCGTTCGGACCAAGGTCTCGGCCTATTCGTTCTCCTCCGACGCCTTCTTCGCCGGTGCCTTCTTCTTTGCCGGTGCCTTCTTCTTTGCTGCGGCCTTCTTCTTTGCTGCGGCCTTCTTCTTCGCTGCGGCCTTCTTCTTTTTCTTGGCTGGAGCCTTCTTCTTTTTCTTCTTCGCCGGCCCTGCCGCCCGTCGAATAGCCAAGAGCTCGGCGGCGCGTTCATCGGTCAACTCTTCGACCGTGTCACCCTTTCGAAGCGACGCGTTCGTCTCTCCGTCGGTGACGTAGGGCCCAAAGCGACCATCTTTGACAACCATTGGCTTGCCCGTGTCGGGGTCTTCGCCCATCTCTCGCAGCGGCGGCTTAACGACCTGGCCACGACGCGTCTTTGGTTGGGCGAGGATCGTTAAGCACTCCTCGAGCGTGATATCGAACAGCTGCTGCTCAGACTCGAGCGAACGTGAATCCTTTTCCTTCTTCAGGTACGGCCCATAGCGACCGTTCTGCACAACAATCTCGACGTTGTCCGCGGGATCGACGCCAACAACTCGAGGCAAGGAGAGAATTTTGAGCGCTTCATCAAGCGTGATCGTCTCGGGAGTCATGTTCGAAAACAGCGATCCGCGCTTGGGCTTCTCGTCACCATCGACCATCTCGCCCAGCTGCACATACGCACCGAAGCGTCCGTTGAGCACGTAGACGGGAAGGCCACTCTCAGGGTCATCACCCAACGAAACCGGGCCCTTGGCAGCCTCATCGATGTAATGCACGGCCTTGTCGACGGTCAGCTCATCAGGCGGAATGTCGTCGGGGATCGACGCCGTATCGTCTTCACCACGTTGGACGTACGGCCCGTACTTACCAACGCGAGCCACCACCATCTCACCGTCCTCGGTAACGCCGAGGGGAATCGAGTTGATGGCTCGGGCGTCGATCTCGCCGAGGCGTTCATCGACCTTGTGCTTGAGCCCTTCGGTATCTGCGTCACCGAAATAGAACGTGCTCAGCCAAGGAATCGCCTCACCGGTACCGCCCGCAATGGAGTCGAGATCCTCTTCCATGCGACGCGTATAGGTGTAGTCGACGAGATCGGGGAAGTGCTGTTCCAACAGACCAACCACCGAAAACGCTTTGAACGACGGAATCAGTGCAGAACCCTTCTTCCACACATACTCACGGTCTTGGATCGTGCCCATGATCGACGCGTAGGTCGACGGGCGACCAATCTCCAGCTCGGCGAGTTTCTTGACCAGCGACGCCTCGGTATACCGGGCCGGAGGCTGAGTCTCGTGACCGTCAGCCGAGAGCGACTCGGAATTCACCTCGTCGCCAACAGCGAGCGGCGGAAGTTGCTTGCTTTCAGACTCGTCCTTCTCGCCATCGGTATCTTCGATGTAGACCCGACGGAAGCCCTGGTGGTCGATGATCGTGCCGCTTGCCGAGAACACCACACTGCTGCCAGTAGCCGTCGTAGCGCCGACTCGAACCGACACGGTTTCTCCGGTGGCATCGGTCATTTGTGAAGCAATAGTGCGCTTCCAGATGAGCTCATAGACGCGAGCCTCAGACTTTGCGACCTGCTTGGCAACCTCTGCAGGACTTGCGAACACTTCACCAGCGGGACGGATTGCCTCGTGGGCTTCTTGCGCGTTCTTTGCCTTGCCGGCATAGACGCGTGGCTCGCTTGGAAGGAACGCTTCTCCATACTCGGCTTTGACGACGTTTCGAGCAGCATCGATCGCTGTTTGGCTGAGCGTTGTCGAGTCGGTACGCATGTAGGTGATGAGTCCCTTTTCGTACAGGGACTGTGCTCCACGCATCGCCATCGACGAACTCATTCCGAGCTTACGGCCAGCTTCCTGCTGGAACGTCGACGTCATGAACGGCGCCGACGGCCGACGACGGTACGGCTTTGGCTCGACCGAACGGACAGCAAAGTCGGCCGACTTGAGCGAATCGACGAGCGCCGTCGCGCCAGCTTCATCGAGTACCACAGCATCGGACTTGCTCAACGCACCGGTCTCATCGAAATCGCGTCCCGAGGCGACGCGCTTTTCGTCGAGCTCGAGCAACTTTGCCGAGAATGTCGATGGCGAACCTTCGCCCGCACCATCTTTTGCGAACGATGCTTCGAGGTCCCAATACCCCGCCCGGATGAACGCCATACGTTCGCGCTCGCGCTCGACGACGATACGGGTCGCCACGCTCTGCACCCGACCAGCACTGAGCCGAGGCATAACCTTCTTCCACAGCACCGGCGAAACCTCGTAGCCATAGAGGCGATCGAGCATTCGGCGGGCTTCCTGGGCATCGACCAGGTGACGGTCGAGCTCGCGGGGCGATTCAAGCGCGTGGAGAATCGCCTTCTTGGTGATCTCGTGGAACACCATTCGCTTCACCGGAACCTGCGGGTTGAGAACCTCGAGCAGATGCCATGCAATAGCTTCTCCCTCGCGATCCTCATCGGTTGCGAGATAGAGCTCGTCACTTTCTTTCAGCAGCGACTTCAGCTTCTTGATCTGGTCTTTCTTGTCGGGAGACACGACGTACAACGGCTTAAAGTCGTTGTCGACATCGATTCCCATCCGCGACCATTTCTCACCCTTGTACGCCGCAGGAACATCGGCGGCGTTACGGGGAAGATCCCTGATGTGGCCGATCGAGGATTCGACCAGAAAGTCGTCTCCTAGGTATTCGGCAATCTTTTTGGCTTTGGCAGGGCTCTCGACAATGACGAGTGCGGGCATTTAAGAAACCTCAAGCGGTACTTGGTCAGGTGTTTCGACTTCGGAGTCAGCCTCTTCGACTGGTTCCCCAGTTGAACGAGCAAGCAACCAAAGACCGACGATTGATGCAATGAACGAAGCGGCAAGAATACCCAGTCGAGCCTGAGTATCCAGCGCTTCTTGTCCGTCCTGATTGAACGCCAATCCAGTAATGAACAGCGAAACGGTAAATCCAATGCCAGCCAGCATGCCAACAGCAACGACCTGATCCCACTTTACGCCGCGTGGCAAATTGCTAATTCCGCTCTTGACCGCAATGTAGGTAAAGAGCGTGACACCGACTGTTTTGCCAACGACCAAGCCAAGGATCACGCCGAGCGTGACCGTCGAAGTTGTGGCATCGCCAATGGTGTCACCGCTGAGCGAAATACCTGCGTTTGCAAGAGCGAAGAGGGGCAAGATGATGAAACTGGAGAACGGGTGAAGCAACGTTTCGAGCCGTTCGGCAACCGACACGCTCTCTCGAACATAGAGCGACGCTCGACGAGCCTTTGGTGCGTCGAGGTCGCCGGGGTCCACGACCGACCCAACAATCTGCTCGGGTTTGACTTCGCGTTGGAGCGGCGTCGCCGGCGTCAGTAGGCCGAGCGCAACGCCAGCGATCGTGGCGTGCACGCCAGATTCGAGCACGGCGTACCACACGACAACACCAATGACGACGTAGAGCGGGGTGTACCAGATTTGCGCCCGCTGCATGGCATACACGAGGACGAGCAACACAATGGCCGTGGTGAGCCACGGCACGTTGATCGACTCGGTGTAGAAGATCGCAATGACCGCAATGGCGCCGAGGTCGTCGACGATAGCGAGGGCCAACAAGAACAGTTTGAGTTGCGAGGGCACCCGACTGCCGAGAAGCGACATGATGCCGAGGGCGAAGGCAATGTCGGTAGCGACAGGAATGCCAGCGCCGCGAACCTCAGGGCTGCCGGTATTCAACACAAAGTACAGAAGCGCAGGGAGCACCATTCCACCGACAGCCGCGATCGTCGGCAGGGCTGCAGCACGAGGATCTCGGAGCTCGCCAGCGACAAGTTCTCGCTTGATTTCAAGGCCGACAACGAAGAAGAAGATCGCGATGAGGCCGTCGTTGATCAGGTGCTCGACCGATTCATCGAGAATGTGCAGGCTTCCAAAGTTGATCTCGAGATGCAGATCGAGAACGTCGTGGTAGACACCCGACAGCGGAGAGTTCGCCAGAATCAGTGCGGCGATGGTCGCAATAACGAGCACGATTCCGCCGGCCGCCTCGATCTCGGTGAACTTCAGAACGGGACGGCCGAGTTTGCTCGCGAGCTTTCGATCACTGCCGATCCAGGTGAGTTTCGATGGAGGAAGGTTGTGTCCGGACATTTCTTAGAAGAGCACTTTCGAGGGAACTGAGGGTGCGGTGGTATCGCAGTGCAAGCCGTCATTCTGGCCTGACATTGCGTACTTCACCCGATATTTCACGCTATTTCATACCTTGGGCGACGTGGAGGTATCAATTACCAGACGTACCAATGTCCCGTCGTCGCCGGTCTCGATGTCGGTTTTGTCTACCAATCGACGCATCAGCGGCAGGCCTAAGCCGTTCTCAAAGAACATCCGTTCAGGAGATTCGGCGTCGGGCACTACCGGCACGTTGTCCGGGTCGAATCCAGGCCCATGATCGCGGACGGTCACCTCAACTTCATGGCCTTCGGTGTAGCACCGCACTTCGATGTGGCTATCGGTGCCGGCCGTTCGGTGAGACTCGACCGCGTTGGTGACCGCTTCTGACACCGCGACGCGAAGGTCTTCGACCCGATCGCTTCGAGAATCTGGATCTATTGCTGCGGCAGCGGCGAGCACGACGCGAACGAGGGCGATGTAGTCCGACTTTGCCGGGACTCGAAGCACGACCTCGTCGCCGGAACTCATTGCGCCATTTCCGTTGCTGCGGTGCTGCTCGTGGCGGCGGCGCTGGAGGCGAGCGCGCAGGCAGTTTCTATGTCGGATGCAATCGAGAGGAGAACGTCGAGTCCGGTGAGGGCAATGATTCGGGAGACGTCGGGTTGCGGGTTCACAAGGACGCAGGCGCCGTTGCGCTCACGGCAGCGGCGGTGCAAACCCACAAAGATGCCAAGCGCCGCCGAGTCGACGAAGGTGACGTTGGTCAGATCGACGAGCACGGAGGTGAAGCCATCGTTGATCGCTTCGTGGAATGCAGACCGGACAACCGCAATGACGCTCAGGTCAATGTCATTGGACAAGCCAATGATCATGTGTTCCTCGAGTGCGTCGGTACGCCGCGAAATCTGCACCATCGGATCCTAACGGTCGAAACGCTCGACATTTGAGCGGACAATGACGCGTCGCCTTGTTTGGGTCCCGTGGGCCAACTATGTCACCTTGGCCCGTGGGCCGACCATGTCACCTTGGCCCGTGGGCCAACCATGTCACAGCGAAGTGCGATACTGCACTATGGCCATCGTGGAGCTACCCCCGTACGAGCTTGCTCCACCGAGCCAATCCCGCAGCGCTGCTCCATTCGCCGACCTCATCGACCAACTGGCCAACGACGGACGGCTCGCCCATGTCGAACGCCAGCCCAGCCGACCCGCACGCTTCTCCACCTCAATCGCCCCGATCAGCGCCGGGGTAACCGCCGCGCTCGGCGATGAGCGGCTGTTCACCCACCAAGCCGAAGCAATCGATCTCGTTCGTGCGGGTCATTCGGTCGTCATTGCCACGGGCACAGCATCGGGCAAGTCTCGTTGCTACCAGATTCCCATCGCTGAAGCTGCTGCTCGCCCCGGCAACATGGGCACCGCGCTTATGCTCTACCCGACAAAGGCGTTGGCCCAAGATCAGTTGCGGGCACTGCATCAACTGAAATTCCCCCAGGTCGTGGCCGGCACCTACGACGGCGATTCAAGCCCCGAACAACGAGCGTGGGTGCGGTCGACGGCGAACGTGGTCCTCACAAATCCCGAGATGGTGCACGCAGCGATCCTCCCTGGCCACGCTCGATGGTCGACCTTTCTGTCCAGGCTCGACCACGTCGTGATCGACGAACTGCACGTCCTTCGAGGGGTCTTCGGCACGCACGTCTCGCACGTCCTTCGCCGCCTCCGCCGCTTATGCCACCACTACGGTTCAGATCCAACGTTCATCTTCACGTCGGCGACCATCGGCGCTCCCGGAGAACTCGCAAGCGCGTTGTGCGGTGTGCCGGTCACCGAAGTAACCAACGACGGTTCGCCCCGGGGCGAGCGCACGATCGTCATGCTCAACCCACCGATCGTCGACGAAGTGCAAGGCATCCGCACGTCGGCGAACACCGAGACCGCCAGCGTCGCGGCCGAGCTCATGAAGCGCAACCACCGCACCATCGTGTTCTGTCGGAGCCGTCGTGGCGCCGAGCTCGTGACCGGTGACATTTCCCGTCGTCTTCCAAAAGACCAACGCAATACGGTCCGCACCTACCGCGCCGGCTACCTGGCCGCCGAGCGGCGCACGATCGAACACGAGCTGTTCGACGGCACCCTCACCGGTGTCGTGGCCACCTCCGCGCTCGAACTCGGGATCGATGTCGGCGGGCTCGAAGCCTGCGTCCTCAACGGGTTCCCCGGCACGGTCGCATCGATGTGGCAACAGATAGGTCGTGCAGGCCGAGGCCACGAGTCGAGCACTGCCGTGCTCGTCGCCGGCGATGACCAACTCGACCAGTGGATCATGGCCCACCCCAACGAGCTGCTCACCAGAGAACCCGAGCGTGCCGTCATCAACCCGACCAACCCATTCATTCTCGGTCCGCACCTGAAGTGTGCGGCGTTCGAAAAGCCGCTGGCCCACGACGACGACGTCTATTGGGGAGACGCCCTCGACGACGGCGTTCGCGCGCTCGTTCACGACGATGGCCTGGTCTTGAAACCGTCGGGCACCGGTTCGCCGTTGGCGGTGTATGCCGAGCGAGGCCGTCCGTCGCGCGGAGTCGGGCTCCGTTCGGGGTCCGCCGACGAGCTGCAGATCGTCCGCAAGGACGGTTCAATCGTGGGCACTGTCGACGCCGCACGGGCGTGTTCGGTCACCCATCCAGGAGCGATCTATCTCCATCAGGGCAAGCCTTATCGTGTCACCGATCTCGACCTCGACGACCGCGTTGCCACCGTCGAGGACTCAAACGGCGAGGAATACACCCAGCCTCGTTCAACGATCGACATCTCGGTCGTCAAGGCCGATGACCGCGGGCTCGTGGGGGTACCCACCGCTGGCGAGCAGGTCGAGGTATTCGTTGGCTCGGTCGAGGTCACGAGTCAGGTCACAGGGTTTCAGCGACGAGAGGTCCGCAGCCGCCGAATCCTCAGCAACGAAACGCTGGACCTTCCGCCCTCGACGCTTCACACACGGTCGTTCTGGTACGTCGTGCCTGCCGCGATCATCGAAGCGGCCGGGGTCGACATCTCCGCTGTTCCCGGTGCCTTGCACGCCGCGGAGCATGCGGGCATCGGCATGCTGCCGCTCTTTACGATCTGTGATCGTTGGGATGTTGGTGGCGTATCCACACCATGGCATAGCGGTGCTGGCGGACCCTCCATCTTCATTTACGACGCGCACCCGGGAGGGTCGGGAGTCGCCGAACTTGGCTTCACCGAACGCGACCGCCACCTCAGGGCAACGAGGGACTCGATCCGTAGCTGTGCGTGTTCGCAGGGCTGCCCGTCGTGTGTGCAGTCACCAAAGTGCGGCAACGGAAACGACCCGCTCGACAAGGACGCTGCCGTCGCGCTACTCGATCAGATATTGGGGTCCGTCTAACCGCAGGTCACGCGGACGTCATCGATGAACTCGACGAGAAGGGCGTAACCATCGGCGGTCGTCTGGGACAAGCTGTCATTGTTGCCCGGGTAGAAGGCACGGCATCCGGGTGCCTCATCACCACTGGCGAGGATGCCGCCTGCGGGAATGATGCCAGCGAGCGCGCTCGTGGCCGCGAACGACGGGCTCATCCACACATCGAGGTCAGGAATCTGCTCGTTCGCCGGAAGGAACACGACCGGGTTTGGTTCGGCGAGTGTCGAGATCGTGACGTTTCGCGCCGCGGTCGTCGGCGGGTCGTAGGTGACCGACACGATGCGATCGAGCTTGGGCGGGGTGTCGAGAATTCCACCAGCTTGAATAAAGCTGGCCTTTAGCCCAATGACCGTGGCGTCGGTGAAGAACACGTTCCAATCGAATCCGTCGCCCTTGACGTCGCCGAGCAACAACACGATGTCGTCGCTCGTGGTCACGTTCGAATCGAACTCGCCATCTTCGAACCACGAAATCGTGTAGCCAGCGTCGAGGAGTTCACGTTCGAGGCGGCCGGTTGCGAACGTATCGCCGGCCCGACCCTGTTCTGAAACGACGATGATCACATTGTCAGATGGGGTTCCAGTGAGCACCGTGGTGTTTCGACTTGGTTCGCTTGCATTGCCGACGCTGTCGAATGCAATGACCGCGTAAGTGGCGACAGTTCCTGGGGCAACGTCGTCCTGGAAGGTGGTTTCGGTGCCTGCGTCGAGGTTGACGACCGTGCCGTCGATCTCGCGGGTTACGACGTATCCGCCGATTCCGGAGACATCTTCAGTGGGAGTCCATGAAAGCACCTGTCCCGATGCCGTCTCGAGTATTTCGGGGCGGCCGGGGCGTCGAGGAGGGTTGGTGTCGATCCCGACCTGTGCGGTGACTGCATCACTGAGCCCGCTGCGATCGTTGTCACGTACGGCAACAACCCGGTAGCTAAAGATGTCGCCGTCGTTCAAGCCTGTGTCGGTGTAGGAGGTTCCATTGACTTCAATGTTGGTGGTCCTGCCGCCCGCCGCCGAACGGAGAACTTCGTAACGGGTGATGCCTTCATCTCGCGATGCATCCCACTCGATTTCGATGGTGCCCTCGCCGGTACTCACGACGGTGAGTCCACTCGGTGCAGTTGGATCGCCGCTGATTTCGAGGGCTTCGGCCACCCCGTCGGTGTCGCCATCGTTGTTGGTTTCTCCGAGCAGCGCCGCATCGTTTTCAGCGTTACGCCCTTCGGCTGGTTCGAGCAGCTCGATCTCGTCGGTCGCCGTTCCGGCCTGGCCAAGGACGACGTCGTCATCGCCCCCACATGCACTGAGCACAAGCGCGAGCGCGCTGAATACGACAAGAACATTCCGCCGAAGAAAGGATGAATTCACCACAGTATTGTGGCGCACTTACGCGAAAAAGGGCCGTCGTACATACCTTCTTTATCGAGTGGTACCCGGGTTGGCTGTAGGGCCGAATGACCCTGTACGAGTCGGGGCCGAGCCATGTGCGGATCATTCGACTCCATCGGGCGTCGCTGGTAGCACCACACCGTGCCATGGGCGGCTCCGGACCTTGACCGTCCCGTCGTAAACAAATTTCCTTTCCGGCTAGGACAGCTGATTTTTCATGCGCCTAGCCGATTCGCTCCGGCCATCCCACGAGGAAGTTGCATCCGTTTGTTGAGCAGCCGTCGTAGCACTCGTCAACACCCCCACTAACGGAGATCAAAATGAAAAAGAGCGTTCTACTCATACTCGCATTGCTTGCGACCGTGCTTCTACCAGCTGGTGCCGTCGGCGCCCAAGACGCGGCCCGGGTGCATCTCATCCACGGCATCCCCGACACCGACGTCGATGTCGCCGCTGGAGGTGCCGTTGTTATCCCTGACTTTGCTTTTGGTGACACTCAAGACCTTTCCTCCTTCGCCGGCACGACCCTTGAAGGGGTCGAAGTCCTCCTCGCTGGTACCGACACGGTCGCGATCGATGTTGGCGACCTCGCCATTCCTACCTCCGGTAACATCACCGCAATCGCCCACCTCGATGCCGACGGCACCCCAACCGTGAGCATCTTCTCGAACGACACGTCGACGATCGCCGCTGGCAGCGGACGCCTCGTCGTGCGCCACACCGCAGCTGCCCCAGAGGTAGACATCCTCGCTAACGGTGCCGCAGCGTTCACGAACGTCGCCAACGGTGCTGAGGGATCGGCTGATCTTGCTGCGGGCACGATCTCTGCAGAGGTCGTCCCAACGGGCGCAACTGAGCCGGTCGTCATTGGCCCGGCCGACCTTCCGGTCGCTGAAGGTTCTTCATTGATCGTGTACGCCGTTGGCTCGCTCGATGGCGACAGCCTCACCGTCCTCACCGAGGTCATCGACGGACTCGGCGCCGTGCCAAACGTTGTCAACACCGGCAACAGCCCGGTCGAGTCATCGGGCTTCCCAGCGATCCTCGTCATCTCGCTGATCGCCGCCGCCGTCGTCTTCACCGGAGCAACCCGCACTGTTTCGAGCATCAGGTCGTAGCACTCCCACCACCCCCACTTCGGTCCAGGCCCTTTGGGGCCTGGACCGATTCCGCCCTCGTACCCTGAAAGAGGTTGCACATGTCCATTTCGACCGCTGACCTTCCACCCTTTCCCGGTCGTCGACGCATGCGGCTTGCGTTTGGCGCTCTTGCAATCGGCCTGTCTGTCGCTGCGTGTGGCGGCGAAGGCGGTGAACTTTCGACGAGCCCAACGTCGGCATCAGCATCGAGTGACGCTGTTTCGGACCCGGCTGAGGCGGTCTCGAATGTGGTCGACGGTCCGCTCGGCACTCCGAGAAACGTTGGCGGCACGACGTCTGACGACCCGTCCGGCGCACAGCTCGGCGAGTCCGTGTCAGATCCCGAAACCGCAGCACTTTCACCGCTTGCGAGCCAAGTGGCCGAGCTTCCCTCAGCACTTCCTGAGGTTGCTCTGGTCGGTGTTGGTGAGCCGATCGGCCAACAACCACGAGCGATCAACCTTCCGTCGCTCGGTGTTTCCAATGCACCGATCGAACCGGTCGGGCTCGAAGACAACGGCGAGCTCGAAGTTCCCGATGCCGACACGGTCGGCTGGTACGAGTTTGGTGCCGGGGTCGACGGAGGTCGGGGTTCCACGGTGCTTGCCGCCCATATTGCCTACAACGGACAAAACGGAGTGTTCCAGAACTTGGTCGATCTCGAACCCGGAGAACGATTCACAATCGAGCGCGACGGTGAAGATCTGGAGTATGTGGTCGACTCTGTCGTGGACTACGACAAATGGGAGCTACCAATCTCGGACCTCTTCTCAGAAACAAGTGAGGAGCGGCTGATCCTCATCACCTGCGGTGGTGCCTTCAACCCCGAGATCGCAAGCTACGAAGACAACACCGTCGTCGTGGCCCACCCCGCATAACCCCTTTGGGGTCAGGTCTCATCCATAACCCGGACGCCTTTGGGGTCAGGTCTCATTCATAACCCGGGCAGTGCGACATCGGTCGATTTCTGTTGAATTCACGGTGTTCTGCCGTGCGAGTGCTACCCGGTCCCGAAGAGCCTCTTCGCCTAAGCCCTCCCATCGCTGAGGCAGCGTTGCCGCCCCATTCGTCCGGAACACTACCAATTTCAACGGTTTTGCTAGGAAGGGCCGTTCGAGAAGTTATGAATGAGACCTGACCCCACACCATGGGTGGTTATGAATGAGACCTGACCCCAAAGGCGTGACTAGGGGAGGTTGATGTCTTCGCGGCGCATGGCTACGTCCGCTTCGAGGGTTCGGCTGCCGAGGTTGATGATCGGGACGCCGTCGACGTCGATGGTCACCGTTACCTCGACAAACTCCGGACCGACGCTCGTCGACACCGATGCGCCGTCGAGCGAACGAGTCGCCGCCTGCTGGGCAACGACCGACGCCACCTCGGGCTGAACCGCGGCAGCACGGGCTCCCTCTCGAGCGGCGTTCTCCACCCGTACCTGCATCGCCATCACCTGACCAACCCACACAATCCCCGCCACACACAACACGAGCAGCGGGAGGATCAGGGCCATCTCTAACGTCGCCTGACCGCGATCTCTATCATCGCCACAAAGCCTCGGACCGTTCTCACCTTCGGTGAGCAAGACACTGCCCCGACCCTCGCCGCTGCGCTGCATTAGACTCGACCGATGATCGAGTCGATCACGGCATCGAAGAGTTCGCCGATCTTTCCGGTGCCAGACGCCCACGTCACCACGATCAACGCAATCGTCGCGACTCCGAGAAGCAGAAGCGCATACTCGGCGGTCGACTGACCACGGTCGTCTTCGATACGGCTACGGATCGCATGAGCCAGGCGGATACTGATTGATGATTGCAACATATTCGTTGCTCACTTTCACTGTTGATGAGGGCCGTGAATCGCCGGATGCGACGGGCCGAGACGTCGTGGACAACGTCCACACGAGATGTACGTTCAGGTCGGGAGCCCGCGGAGGGCCTCGACCAGCAACGGTGCAATCGCCAACAAGATGAACGCGGGCAAGATGCACAGCACGAGGGGAAAAAGCAGAGACACCGTCAACCGCTGCGCCGCCTCATCGAGAGCATTGGCTCGGTTACGACGGAGATCACGAATGAGAAACTCCAACTGCAGTTGCAGCGAGCCACCATCGTGCTCGGCTCGCCGCAGGACATCGAGCACACGAATAATCTCGGAGGCCGAAGGGGCGTCGAACCCTCGACTGGTCGAACCCGTGTCGACGATGCCCGTCTCGATAATGGCAGTGTCGAGCGAAGCGCCGAGCTTCAACCGCTCGTCGACCGCAGCGAAATCTCGGGCCACCACCCCAACAGCCCCGCCGGCGTTCGACAGTCGAGCAACCCACGACACCGCCGAGCGTGGACTGTGTCCAGCGCTGGTCGCCAAGCTGAGCAACATCACAACCGTCGGCAAACCAATCGCCCGGTCGTGGCCAAGACGTCGCTCAGCGCGCCTCCGTCTAATGATCGACTCGCCCGTCATGTCAACCTCCGCAGCAGTCGTCGAATCCACAGCACGCCAATGAGATCGAACACCAACCCGCCGAGGAGAAACGCGACGCCGAGTCGACTGTTATAGGCAAAGCCGCGGGTGAACGAGGCCACCAGCGCAAAGACGAGTGGCAAGCACACGAGCACACCTGCCGACATTTGCGTTTGCGTCAACAAGATGCGGCGACGCTTGTCATGGTCGACGTCATCTCGAATAGCTTCACCGACCGAATCGAGCGCGGTGGCCAGATCTGCGCCTGCACCGACGCCCATCTCAATCACGCCGACGAGGAGCCGCTCAGCATCTGAGGTTGTGTTGGCGACCCAGTCCGCGCTCACATCGACGAGCGGCCGCCCCACCGAAAGGTGCGAAGCCACGATCCGCAGGCTGCGGTGCCGATGACCCATGTCCTCATCGACCTGAATGAGCGACGTCTCAAGCGGCACACCCGACCGGATCACCCGGGATAGGCGGAGCGCAATCTCGGGGAGTTGCTCATTGGCCAACGACCGCCGCCTAATCTGAAAGGGCCTCATTGGAAGCGCTGTGCTTGCAACCACTCCACGCCGCGACGTCACGGCGTTGCCTCGACACCAGATACCTCGTACATGGTGCGTAACGTCCACCCGTCGCTCGGCGAATCTGGAACGGCCGAGATCGACGTAACGTGACGGCGTCCATTCGGACGTCGCGCCATCATCACGACCAAGTCGATGCACGAGGCCAACTGCTCGCGAATGGCGGCCAGCGGAAGATCGGCGTCGGCGAGCAACATCATTGTCTCTATTCGGCGCAGGGCATCCGATGGCGAATTTGCGTGAACCGTCGACATCGAACCTCGATGACCAGTGTTCATGGCTTGGATCAGGTCGAGCGCTTCGGCGCCGCGCATCTCGCCACAGATGATCCGGTCCGGCCGCATTCGCAACGCGTGGCGCACGAGCGACCGCAGGCCCACGTCCTCGACCCCTTCGGTTGCGTTGCGGGTCTCCAACCTGACAACGTGTCCGCTCGAAAGTTGGAGCTCGGCGGCGTCTTCGATCGTGATGATTCGAGTACCGGCGTCAA
The DNA here is from genome assembly GCA_938084885.1 of uncultured Acidimicrobiales bacterium. Classification (GTDB taxonomy): domain Bacteria; phylum Actinomycetota; class Acidimicrobiia; order Acidimicrobiales; family SHLQ01; genus SHLQ01. Next base: position 8,416 of record CALKGG010000048.1, on the reverse strand, counting down.
TGCTGTCTCCCAAGGCGTTGAGCAGCGTGGTCTTTCCCGACGACGTGGCTCCAGCGACGATGATCGTCGAGTACCCCACCACTGCATCACGGAGCACGCTCACGGCTTCTGCGCCACAAAGATCGTCGAGGCTCACCCGGGTGGCGGTGAAGCGACGGATCGTTATGCACGGACCATCGACTGCCAGCGGCGGAATAATTCCGTGGAGGCGAGATCCGTCGGCTAGCCGCACATCGACGCTCGGGTTAGATAGATCGATTCGTCGTCCCGACTGGGCCGCCAACCGGCGAAGCAAGTGTTCGACGTCGCCCCGTTCGAGCCGCTTCTCGGTCTCGACGAGTTGCCCCGCCCGCTCGACCCAGACATCGCCGCCTCCGTTTACCATGATCTCGGTGACCGAGGGGTCGGAAGCGAACTCGTTCAAGGGACCGAGACCATCGATTCGAGCACGAACCTCGGCAACGATGCTCCTGCGCCGGTCCCGTGTCGCGAGCGGAGCAAAAGCGTCGACGAGCTCGGCCACCTTGTGTTCCATGTGAAACATGTCGCCATTGCCATCGTCGTCATCGCCTCGCCATAACGCCTCGTGAACCTGCCTAATCACCTCATCGTCTGGGGACGTTGCTCGGAGCGCTACCACGATTCAACCCGTCCCTGCGATGCCCCAAAGACCTGCCTGCGGCCGGACTCGACAACACCGCCACCCCCATCTCCGAACTCGGCGAGAAGATCTGAGATACACCGACGCAACGCCCGCGGTCGTCGAGACACGAGCGTGCCACTGTCGACTGCCCGAGCAATCGCTGGATCGACTCGAACCCGCGCACACACTCCCATCTGGAGCACCGCCTCCACATCGAGAGTCCGTAACGCTCGTCCGTCTTCGAAGATCTCGACCACGGCGTCGGAGACGATCGGCATTCGTGTCGCTCGACGTAACGCGAGATAGCACGGTCGAAGGACCAATGTCGAACGTGTGCTCGCTGCACCGATGAGCGCTCGAGGCGAGGTGGCGTCCTCGCCAATCACCCCGAGGTCGCCAATGACCGTGCAGTTCTCGCTGAACTCCCCAACCAATGCAGCGATGCGGCTGGGGTCGACGGATCCCGAGTCACGTGGAAGTGCGCCGCGACCCGCTGGCAGCAAACTCAGCCCCGGCTGTACGGGAATCAAGAGGTTTACAAGCGCCGCGACCTCGACGGGTTCAGGCGACATCAACCAATCAACGACGCCGAAACGGTCGGCCACATCGATACCGAGAATGTCCGGTTGGTCACCACCAAAGTCGACGATCACCGCACCATGGGGCGCGGACCACGGTTCGTGTTGGGCAACCTCGAGCGCCAACGCGGCCGCAAACACCGAGGTGCCGACACCGCCCTTCGTGGAGTGAATTGACCAGAACATGACGACGTTCTCCCAGGTGGGGCGCGACGACGCGCCAGAGAATGGTGGGGGAAGAAGTCAGCCTCGGCAGTGTGCAGTCCGGAGGCGAGAAGACGAGTCGCAACGAGGACTCGATACCAAAGAGTGACACCACCCGGACGCATCCGACAACTTCGGCAGAAAACCGCGCCACGAGCAAACCTTCTGAACAAGCGTCGCGATCTGCTCGACCAAGAACCGGGCCAACCCTCACATCGAGCACGGCACCTGCCGATCATGGCACCGGTGGGTGCTGATCATCCGCAGAGCCACGACCACCATCGACGGCTCCTACCGAATACCCTAGAACTATGGCCGAACATGACTTTCCGGCCGCCCTTGGCGCAGCGGCCTTCTTCGATCTCGACAAGACCACTATTGCCGACGCTGCGCTGTTCGCATTTGGTTCGACCCTGCGCGAGGCCGGATTCCTCAACACCGGTCTTGTCCTTCGGGCCGTGTGGGGCCGCTTGGTCTTTAAGTATCTCGGCGCCGATCACGATCGCATGGAGGACATGCGCAACAACGCCCTACGCCTTTGCACCGGCTGGGATCAGAAGCACATGGCCGAAATCGTCACCGAAGCGCTCGAGGATGTGATCGACCCGATCGTCTATCGCGAAGCCGTCGACGAGATTGCTGCGCACAAGGCTGCTGGTCACAAGGTCTTTATGGTGTCTGCGTCTCCCGAGGAGATCGTCGTTCCGCTATCGAAGCACCTCGGCGCCGACGGCGCGGTTGCAACAATCGCCGCGACCGACCGCAACGGAAAGTACACCGGCGAGGTCGAGTTCTATTCGTATGGCATGTACAAGGTCGACGCAATGGAAGCGCTCGCTCTCGAACATGACCTCGACCTACGCGAGTGCTACGCCTACACCGATTCGGTCACCGACATTCCAATGCTCGAAGCAGTGGGCTTTCCTATCGTCGTGAACCCGGATCGAGGGCTCGCTCGGGTCGCCGCCGAACGAGGATGGGAAGTCCGGTCGTTCTCGACGACAATGTCGCTTCGCGATCGTGTGGGCGAACACGCAAAGGCTGGCGCGATCGTTGCGGGAGCTGGAGCCCTCGCAACTGGGGCTGGCTGGTATTTCCGATCGAAACGGCGAGCGGTCTAAACGCTGTGTGATCGGCTAGTTCACGAGCTGTTCGATTGCCTCGGCGACTTCGGTATCGTCACTGAGTTGAATGTGGAAGTCGAGCAGGTCTTCGTGGGTGAGCGTCGGTCCCTGCCGGTGTTCGAAGAGCTCGGCGGGCAGGTTCCACATCTCGACCTCGACGCCGGCGGCTTCGAGGGTTTCGACCATGCGAGACGTCGTTGATTTCAGCACGATCACGTCACAGGACGTGCAGGTAAAGCGGTACTCAGCTTGGCCATTGTTGGTACAGATGCGGGAACACACCTGTTCAGGTGCAAGAGGAATGTCTTCATTGCAGCTCGAGCAGGTGACGAGAATCTTTGCCATGTACACAAAGTCGACGGCCCTGGTATGACACAAATGGGTCGAATGACCCGCGTGACCAAATTTGGTTCTTTCGCCCCGGGCGCTACGACTCAACGATTTTGAACACTCCACCGCCTCGACTGAGCACATAGGCTTCGCCTTCGGCGTCGAGACCAAAGCTGGTGAGGCGATCAACCGCTGCCAATGCGAGCCGCTGGGGAGTTCCTTGCCCGTTCGCCCGAAACCCGAATACTTCTCCAGTGCAGAAGTCGCCATAGAGGTAGGTGGCCCCGAGGCCCGGTATGTCAGTGCCTCGGTAGACCTCGCCCCCGGTGATTGAGCACCGTCCGGAACCGTGCGCATAGGTAATGGCCGGACCAACGTGACCCGCCGGTGCGGCCCTACCGCGGAACGACTCGGTACCTTCGACGAGATTCCATCCAAGGTTCGCCCCGCTCGCCGTTCCTGCCCGCAGAACCGTGACCTCCTCCATCCGGTCCTGACCAACGTCGCCAATCCAGAGGTCGCCACTGGCCGAGTCGAACCCGAAGCGCCACGCGTTTCTGATGCCCCACACGAACACCTCGGGAGCGCCACCGCCGTTCGCAAATGGGTTGCCTGAGGGGATTGAATAGCCGCTCGCTCCCGAAACGTCGATGCGCAAAATCGAACCATGAAGCGAATTCGGGTTCTGTCCGTTGCCTTGTGGATCACCGGAGCTGCCGCCGTCACCCATGCCGATGTAGAGCATGCCGTCGGGACCAAAGGCCAGCTGTCCGCCGTTGTGGTTGCCGAACGGTTGGGCAATGGTCATCAACACTTCAGGTGACGACGCGGTGTTTCCGTTCATCGAGTATCGAGTGATGATCGTCGACCCACCGGGATTGGTGTGATTCGTGTAGAGGCGGTTGCCGTTTGGAGCGAACGCCAACCCAAGCAGGCCCTGTTCATTGCCGAGGCTCACCCCACCTCGAATATCGAGTGTGGTGTCGGCGCCGCTCGCTGTTCCGTTGGGGAGGCGGACAATTCGGCCACCCTGTTCGGCAATGAAGATGTCGGAGGAACCGGGTCGCGTGGCGAACGCAACGGGGCTTGAGAGCGATGCGACCAGTTCGAGTTCGAGGTCGATGTCGGTGAGGGCACGGTTCGCGGCGGCAACTGTCGTGGTTGGCACGGCCGTCGTGACGACGGCTTGGGTGGTCGGCGCTGCCGTGGTGGCGGTCGTCGTGGTGTCCGCGGCTGCGGTCGTTGCGGGTTCCTCCAATGTGGTCGGTGACCCGTCGTCGTCGGCAGCACGATCGTCAGCCTCGCCGTCAGCCTCGCCTGCGTTGGCGTCTGGCAGTGCCGCTGTCGTCGTGGTCTCTGCGGTCGCCAGTTCATTGTCGTTGCCCGACGCTTCGACACCGCTGGTTGTCGAGGTCGCCGACTCCGCTTCGCCATCATCGTCATTGCCATCGTCGCTATCGACGACGGCGCCGTTCGCATGCTCGTCGGCATCTGCGGGAGCGACTGGGGTCAACGTCTCGAGGGTGATCTCGCCATCTTCTGTCGCAACATCATCTGGCACACCGCACGCCGCAAACACCAGGGCACATACGGCAACGACACATCCCAAGTGAACACGCACGTGATTTCTCATGCTTCAAGAGTACTGATCTGGCGGAGGCATAGAGATCACCCCTAAGACGCTCACACGCGCGCCCTCAACTATCAGGCAACCATTCGCCACGGCGTGGCGGTCGCAACGGCGAGCGCACGCAGCTCGGCGAACTGCTCGGACACAATGCCGGCGATTGCGTCGTGGCGAGCGTCTGCAGGAGCGTCCGTCGCTGGGCGCCAAACCGCTCGACCACCGGTAAAGCCGGAGCATCCGTTTGCGAACGCCACGGCCAACTGATCGCGGTATGCCTCGAAGGTGACCCCCGACGACAACAGCACCCACGGTTGTGGACACGCTGCGTCGACCGCGGCACACGCATCAGCCCAACCGTCTGGATCATCAGGATTGCCGGGGAACTCGAGCTTCATCACATCGATCGGCAAGTGAGCGAGCTGGCGAACAGTCTCGAGCACGATCTCGGATCGACGTTCGTTGTCCATCCCGAACGCGACCGGTTCAACGAGTAACGCCAGGTCGAGTTCTGCACACTGGGCCGCAATGTTGGCCACTACGCCTCGTTGAGTCTCGCAGTGCTCCTCGCGGTCTGGATGGTACGGCAAAAGCAGTTTGGCCGCCGATGCGCCCATTGCCTTTGCCGCCTCAACCGACCAGCCGTCAAGAATCGTCGTTGGACCTGCCCACGGATCTTGCATGTAGCCCTGCGCTTCGAGCGCAGCCATAAACCCCTGACTGCCTTTGACTGAACCGTTGTTGATCAGATGCGGAAGCGAGTACTCGGGTTCGAGCATGACGCCGCTCGCCTGAGATCCAACGCCGCTCACGAGGTCGCTCTTAAATTGGGTGATCTCGTTCTTCGAGACATCACCTGGAATCACGGCACGAAACGAGTCACGGTGATCGATCGCCAAGACCGCAAACACGCCCTCGTCGGTGCAGAGTTCGTCAATGCCCCGGATCTTTCCTGGTGTACGACTGTGCATGTTAGCTCTGCCCTTCCGTTGGCTTCTCGCCAGATACGCGGTATGGATCGTCGGGCACTTCGCCGTCGATCGCGTCGAGTGGCAGCCCACCCGGGTTATTGAGATTCGGGGTCTTCATGACTGGCTGGACCCACGCCCCAGCATCGCCGTCATCCCACGCATCATGAATCCACGTGTGGCCCTCGTCGAAGCATGGGGGTGTCGACCGCTCCTTGTCGACGAGCTCCCCTGCCAGGTAGTTGAGGAAGAACATGTTGCCGCTCGGACACGCCACGCTCGAGTGGAAGCCCTTCGGGACCAAGATCGTGTCGCCATCATGGCTCACGACAGTCTCGTCGAAGCCATCTTCAGGAGCCCAGTTTCGGTGCATGACAAAACCGTTCGATGGGTCGAACCGGAAGTAGTAGGTCTCTTCGAGATACGGGGCGCCATCGACGCCATCGTGGCGATGGGGAGCCCAACCCGACCACATGCCGCGCGGCACGTATACCTCGTAGAGGATGAGGCGCTCGGCGTCGACCGGCGGTGCCAGCACATGGTTGACCTGGCGATGCGACGCGCCGCCACCACGCACTTCGCTCTTCATTTGGTCGGGGGTGATGAGCCGAGTTGGGTACTTGCCTTCCGCTGGGGCAGAACCGATCGAGAACTCAAAGCCGTCGTCGCCAGCAATCACTTCGATGCTGTCTCCGGGAGTTACATAGGCAATCGACGGCATCTCGGTGAAGACGCTCTCGCGACTCAACACCATGTGCTCGCCGCCCGCAACAACGACACCTCCACCCGACAGCGGAACAATTGCGGTCTCTTGATCGTCGCGCTGATCGGTGTACGTATCGTTCGCTGCGAGCTTGACGACGCGAAAGCTTAGGAACCGCCAATCGGCCGACTCGGGGGTGACGTCGAGACACACCCCGTGACCGCCGGTGTTCTTGACAAGGCTGTTACTCATTGGTTCTCCCATGGGAAGTGTCGAGGTATGGATTCGTGAGGTGCGCTCGGGCCTTGCCCGGGCATGGTCTGGTCAAAGTCGATCGACGCGCCCGACATCATGCCGGACTCGCTGCTCAACATGAAGCAGATTCCTCGGGCGACTTCGGTGGGCTTTAGGAGGCGACCGAATGCCTGCTGTGCTTCGGCCTTTTCAAGCCAGTCATCTGGCGCATCGTGGAACTGCTTTTGGACAGCGTCTTCGTTTGGTGTGTCCATCCAGCCCGGGTTGATGAGGTTGACGCGAATGTTCTCCATGCGCAGCGAATAGGCGGCGTGGCGGACCATTGCCTCGAGGCCGTGCTTGGCAACAACATAGGGAAAGAGCTCACCGACTGCGCCGTGGTGGGCAATGCTTCCAACGAGTGCGATCGATCCAGCGATGCCTTCTCGGTCCATGATCTTGGCCATTTCTGAGATCAGCAGTCCGTTCGCTTTGACGTTGATCGAGAGCATCTCGTCCCACATGTCGCCAGTGGTATTCCAGACGGTGCCCCGCCACGTCGCCGCTGCGCACGACGCAACGGCGTCGACCGTGCCGTAGCGTTCGTCGACGGTCGACGCGATCGAGGCAACGCCCGCTGCCGTGCCGATATCGGCCGACAGGAACGACACGTTGCAGAGTTCGTCGTGAAGGACTGCCGCCGCGGCGTGCCCTTTGGCCTCGTCGCGGCCGACGAGAAGAATGTTTTTGGCTCCACGAGCGTGCATGAGTTGCGCCACGGCGTTGCCGAGCCCTTGAGATCCGCCGGTGACAACACAGGTCTTTCCAACGAACGATCCATGTCGGTACGGCTCTGATGTATCGAGTTCTTGGCTCATGGCGAAACCTCTGCGATCGTGACAGGACGCCCCTCGATGTGGGATGTCTTTGCTGCGATGCCGGCAACCAACGGTGCGCGCCCATCGCGAATGCTGATTGGCATCGAACCAGAGTCGAGGCCGTCTCGGAACGCAACCCATGCAGCCAGGTAGCTGGGGATATACCGCTCGAGGAAGAAATATGGGATGGTTTCTTGACGCGTGCCGTCGGCGGTGTGGATCTCGGTCGAATGGGACCGAGGGTTTTCCGACACGGCCATTCCCGTCGAGCCGAAAGCCTCGACGCGTTGGTCATACCCGTAGACGGCTTGACGGCTGTTGTCGATGGTGGTGATGCAGCCGTTCTCGTGAGTGAGTAGGAGAATGGCGGTGTCGACATCGCCAGCGTCGCCGATCGCTGGATCGACACGAACCGCTGCCTTCACATAGACCTCGACGATCTCGCTGCCGGTAACGAACCGCGCCATATCGAAATCGTGGATCGTCATGTCGACGAACATGCCGCCGGACACCTTGATGTACTCAATCGGTGGCGGAGCGGGGTCTCGGCTGGTGATCTTCACCATGTGGAGATCACCGAGTGAACCACGTTGGGCTGCTTGCTGGACGGCTGCGTGGGCCGGGTCAAAGCGTCGATTGAAGCCGACATGGATGGGCACGCCAGCAGATTCCACCGCGGCGACTGCGCGGTCGATCTCGGAGAGGTCGAGCGACACGGGCTTTTCGAGAAAGATTGCCTTGCCCGCTTCGGCTGCGGCGATGGTGAGATCGACGTGGGTGTCGGTGCTCGTGCAGATGGCGACGGCATCGACATCTGAGGACATGATCTCGTCGACGTTGGCGGCGAGGTCACATCCCAGATTGTTTGCAACAGCCTGTGCTCCGTCGGTGTAGACGTCATAGACCGCCGATAGTTCGAGTCCGTCGACCTGACGGTCGATGAGCTCTGCATGCATCTTGCCGATGCGACCTGTTCCGAGTACTGCAATGCTGGTCACTGCTCGCCTCCTCGGTTCTGGGCGGAAGTCCCAGCGAAATAGAGCTCGTTGCTCACTGCTCGCCTCCTCGGTTCTGGGCGGAAGTCCCAGCGAAATAGAGCTCGTTGCTCACTGCTCGCCTCCTCGGTTCTG
>CALKGG010000047.1 GCA_938084885.1 uncultured Acidimicrobiales bacterium | reverse complement strand
TCGCGTTTCTACGAGTTCTCGCTTGCGGCTCGAACATCGGGATACACCACTACCGCTTCGCGTTTCTACGAGTTCTCGCTTGCGGCTCGAACATCGGGATACACCACTACCGCTTCGCGTTTCTACGAGTTCTCGCCTGCGGCTCGAACATCGGGACACACCACTACCGCTTCGCGTTTTCGTTTGCTAAAGGGACGAGTTGATGATGTCGATTCCTTGGGCATGATTCCGAATCGTCACGCACGGCACAACGAACGCTCCGCTCGGTCTGCAACACGATTCGCGGCAAACGAGATGGTGCTCAACCGTCACAAGACCGGTCGGGAACTGTCATCGATCGATGACCGCACCGACCGTCTTTTGGTGCTGTGCGAGGCAATGTGGGAACTGCTTTCCGATGCGACCGACCTCACCGAAGACGACTTGAAGAGAAAGTTCGTCGAAGTCGATGAACGCGATGGGCGGAGGAACTTTCGCCGGCAGAGAAGCGCGCACGACTGTGAATGCGGCGCAAAGGTCCCGCCAGCACGCCCAAGCTGCCAATTCTGCGGCGCACCAGCGAAGCCGGGCACACTCTTCGACCTCATCTAAGCCAACGCGAGTTCGGTAAAAGTGTCCGGGAGGGTCTGACCCCGGAGGTCACTTTTCGCAACGGCGGTTCGCGGTGCGGAAAATTCTGAGAGTGCCCGGAGTGGGACTTGAACCCACACGCCCTTTCGGACAACGGATTTTGAATCCGTCGCGTCTGCCAATTCCGCCATCCGGGCTGGATAGCCACACAGATGCTAGCGGTCGAAGTCTACGGTTATCGCGATTTGCCAAGAGCTTCTATGCTTGCGTGTTTGTGAGGTGGACGTGAAGCAATCGATGATCGAACGAAAGTTGCGCGAGAACGGTGACGAAATCAAGCGCGCACGCGAACAACAACGGATTGCTTTCGAACAACTCGAGCACCTCCAAGGCGACGCCGAAGAAGCCCGTTTGCGGGCACTAGTGTCAGAAACCCCACTCGCCGAACAAGTACATATCGAAGCCGCACGCCATGCTGAAAAGATGCAACGGCACCACGAAGAACTCACCGAACGGATTGCAAGCTTGGAAAGCCGACAAGATCAACTTCTCGACGAAATGATGGGCTCATGACCGCGCCGCGGATACTCGTTGCCGAAGACGAAGCAATCATCCGACTCGATCTCGTAGAAACCCTCCGCGAGGAGGGCTACGACGTCGTTGCCGAAGTTGGTCGGGGAGACGAGGCACTACGGCTCATCTCCGAGGTGAAGCCGGACCTTGCAATCCTCGATGTACGAATGCCCGGCCTCGACGGCATCGAAGTCGCACGCGAAGTCGTTGCACAACGGTCCGCCGCCGTACTGATCCTCACCGCGTTCGGACAACGAGACCTCGTCACCCGCGCCGCGGAGGCCGGAGCCATGGCCTATCTCGTCAAACCCTGGCAGCGCAGCGACCTTGTTCCGGCGATCGAAATGGCGCTCGCTCGCCACCGCGACGTGCTCGAACTCGCCGAAGGCAAAGAAAACCTCGAAGGACAGCTCGAAAATCGCAAGGTCATCGATCGAGCAAAAGGCCGGTTGATGGATGGCCATGGGCTCACCGAACAGGAATCTTTCCGATACCTGCAGGCCACAGCGATGAGCGAACGGACCTCCATGCGGACGGTGTCGGAGGCAATTCTCGACGGAAGTCGCGTCTATGACGCGGCCGAATCCGGGAGCGACGACGAGGGCGAATGAAACCAGTCCAACCCTGACCGCATTTCGATAGGGACCGAATAGTTCTCTGTCAGCGCGTCCGGTTAGGTTCGGGGCGTGTCTAAACCACTGCTTCTCATCGACGGCAATTCGCTCACGTATCGAGCGTTCTTTGCCCTCCCCACCGATATGGCCACCGCCTCTGGACAGGTCACAAATGCGGTGTTCGGTTTCACCTCGATGCTCATCAATTTGATGCGCGACCACGATCCAAGCGGTGTTGCGATTGCATTCGACCTGCCGAAGCCAACCTTTCGCCACGAACGCAATCCCGAGTACAAAGCGGGCCGAGAAGCAGCCCCCGACATCCTTCGCCAGCAGATGGGCCTCGTTCGCGAAGTGGTCGATGCGCTCGCGTTTCCTGTCGTCGAGATCGAGGGCTACGAGGCCGACGACATCTTGGCGACCATCGCCACCTGGGCGAGAGACGCAGGCCAGGACGTCATCGTCGTCACCGGCGACCGAGACAGCTATCAGCTCGTCGAAGACCCGCACATCAAGGTCTTGTACAACAAGCGCGGAGTCTCGGACTACGCCCTCTACGACGAGGCCGGAATCTTCGAACGGACCGGCGTCAAGCCCGTCGACTACGTCCAGTACGCCTCGATGCGAGGCGACAAGTCTGACAACCTTCCCGGCGTTCCAGGCGTTGGCGAAAAAACTGCAGCGAAGCTGATCAACAAATACGGCGGCATCGACGGCATCTACGATGCACTTGACGAGCAAACCCCAAAACTTCGGGAGAATCTGGCAGCGAACGAAGACAACGTTCGCCTCAACCTCGAGTTGATGGACTTGGTTCGCAATGTGCCGCTGCCGGTAACGATCGAGGACCTCCAGCCCGGCGAACCCGACCACGAAGAGATCAAAAGGCTTTTTGATTTTCTCGAATTCCGTACCTTGCACGACCGCCTCAACGACGTGTTCGGCGCGAGCGTCACGGGCGGGAGCAGCAGCAGGACAGTGCTCGAAGCAGAGATCACCAGCCCGGCCACCGTCGACGAGGCTGTAGCGGCGTTGGCACAGATTCCCAACGACGCGACCGTTGCTGTCGGACTCGCCCCCGGCCTTCCCGATGCGGGCGTCGCCATCGTTGCCAATGGCGGGAATGCCGAGGTTGTCTGGGTCGATTCGACGCTGCTCGCAACCGACGCGGTCATGGACGCAATCTCGAGCCTCGGCGGCGAGAGCGGTGTGGCGTTACACGACGGGAAGGCCGTTCTGCGGGGCTGGCAAGCCCGAAGGGGGAGCACACCAAGAATTGCACTCGACACCGCAATCGCCAGCTACCTGATCGATCCGAGCGACTCGTCCTACGAACTCGGCGACATGCTGATGCGCTACACCGAATTCGAAATGCCAACCAACGGTGGTGCCTCCGAGGGGCAGCTCGATTTTGGCGGCGATGCCGTCGACACATCCCTCATTGCTGGCCGGCACGCCCTAGCCGTCGATCGGTTGATCGAACCGCTCCGGGGGGCCATGGAATCCCAAGGCCTCGCCGAGCTCAACACGGCCATCGAAGTGCCGCTCGTTGCTGTGCTCGCACGAATGGAAGCGCTCGGCGTCGGCGTCGATGTTGCCGAGTTGCAGCGGCTGCGTGATCACCTCACGAGCGAAGTGTCGAGGCTACGCGATCTCATCCACACCGATGCTGGTGAAGAGTTCAACGTCAACTCGACCAAACAACTTCGTGAAGTGCTGTTCGAAAAACTCGAACTGACACCGCAGAAGAAAACCAAGACCGGGTATTCGACCGATGCTGCGTCGCTCGAGAAGTTGCGTGGCGAACATTCCATCATCGAGCACCTGCTCGACTACCGCGAAGTCGAGAAGCTGCGCTCCACCTACGGCGAAGGGCTTCTCGCTGAAGTGGGCGAAGGCGACCGGATCCGAGCGACATTCAATCAGACCGTCGCACGGACGGGCCGGCTCAGTTCAGATGCGCCGAATCTGCACAACATTCCCGTTCGCAGCGAGATGGGACGAGCATTTCGAAAGGCGTTCGTTCCCGCCGACGGCTACGAATTGCTCGTGGCCGACTACAACCAGATCGAGTTGCGATGCATTGCGCATTTGGCTGAAGACCCGGGGCTTATCGGGGCCTTTGAGGCCGGGGACGACATTCACGCCGCCACCGCGGCGCGTATCTTCAACGTCGATCCCAATGCGGTCAGTATCGAGCAGCGCTCAAAGTCGAAGATGGTCAGTTACGGCTTGGCCTATGGCATGGAGGCGTACGGTCTCAGCCAACGACTCGACATTGCAGTTTCGGAGGCATCGGAGATCCTCGACGCCTACTTCGAAGCATTCCCTGCCGTACGTAACTACATGGACGAAACCGTCAAGGATGCTCGAGAGCGGGGCTACACCGAAACGCTCTTTGGGCGACGACGGAAAATCCCTGAGCTTGCGTCATCGAACTTCCGGATTCGTCAAGCCGGCGAGCGTCAAGCAATGAACGCCGGCATCCAGGGTCTCGCCGCGGACATCTTCAAAGTTGCCCTCGTCAACCTCGATGCCGAGCTGCACGCAGCCAAGGCGCGCTCGCGGCTGATCTTGCAGGTCCACGACGAGGTCATCCTCGAAGTGACCCCCGACGAGCGAGACGACATGGCCACGCTCACGACCACGGTCATGGGCGCAGCGTTCGATCTGCGCGTGCCGCTCGAGGTAAACCTCGCCTTTGGCCCATCATGGGCCGAAGCAAAGGGCTGACGTTTCGAATTCGGCCAGCAGCTCGCCTCGAGTTCGCGGCGGCTCTGACCGTTTCTTGAGCAAACGTGACTAACATCTAGTAGTTGCCCAACGTGGGCTACAGCGCCGCCATTGGTTGCGTTCCTATTTCCTATCCCCGAGCTGAGCTATCCGTGACTGACACTTCAACAACATCCGAATTCGGCACCTTCGACGCAGAAGGCAATTACATCCCACGAGCCATCACCGAAAACAACGTGGACGACGCCGAGTTGGACGCCGCCTACTCCAAGTCGATGATCACCGTCGAAGACGGTCAGCTGGTCTCTGGCACGGTCGTCAAGATCGACCGTGACGAGGTACTCCTCGACATTGGTTACAAGGCCGAGGGTGTCATCCCGAGCCGTGAGCTGTCGATCCGCAACGATGCCGATCCGTTCGAGATCGTCGCAATGGGCGAGCCAATCGAAGCGCTTGTTCTGCAGAAGGAAGACAAAGAGGGGCGCCTCGTTCTCTCCAAGAAGCGTGCGCAATACGAGCGTGCGTGGGGCAAGATCGAAGAGGTCAAGGAAGCCGACGGCATTGTCAAGGGCAACGTCATCGAGGTCGTCAAGGGCGGCCTGATCGTCGATATTGGCCTACGCGGCTTCCTCCCAGCATCGCTGGTCGAGCTCCGCCGTGTACGTGACCTTCAGCCATACGTTGGCAAGGAAATCGAAGCGAAGATCATCGAACTCGACAAGAACCGCAACAACGTCGTGCTGTCACGTCGTGGATGGCTCGAAGAGACCCAGCGCGAACAGCGCGAGGAGTTCCTCGACAACTTGAAGCCAGGCGAAGTTCGCACCGGTGTTGTCTCGTCGGTCGTCAACTTTGGTGCATTCGTCGATCTCGGCGGCATGGACGGTCTGGTCCACGTGTCCGAGCTCTCATGGAAGCACGTTGACCATCCTGGTTCGGTCGTCGCTGTCGGCGATGAGATCGAAGTTCAGGTTCTCGAGGTCGATCTCAGTCGTGAACGCATCAGCTTGTCGCTCAAGGCAACCCAGCAAGATCCATGGCAGCAGTTCGCAAGCGAGCATCGCCCCGGCGAGCTCGTCTACGGCCGTGTCACCAAGCTCGTGCCATTTGGTTCGTTCGTCCAGGTCGGCGACGGAATCGAAGGCCTCGTCCACATTTCGGAGATGTCGGCGCACCACGTCGATCTCCCCGAGCAAGTTGTTACACCGGGCGAAGAACTCTGGGTCAAGATCATCGACCTCGACCTTCAGCGTCGCCGGATTAGCCTGTCGATCAAGCAGGCCGCAGAAGGTGGCGTCGTTGCAGCCGAGTACCAAGAGCACTTTGGTGAGCACGCGTACGACGACCAAGGTAACTACATTGGTTCGGACTACTCCGAAGGCCAAGAAGCGTGGGAAGAGTACTTTGCTGAACACGGTGGCGAGGCGCCAGTTCCGACCGCAGCCGAAGAAGCTGCAGCTGCAGCCGCAGCCGCAGGCGAAGCTGCTCCTGAAGCAGCCGCAGGCGAAGCTGCTGCTGAAGCAGTCGCAGAAGACGCTCCGGTTGCTGGTGCAGAAGACGCGGTAGCCGTCGAAGAAGCTCCAGGAGCCGACGCCGTTCCCGAGGCGTAGCGCCAAAATGCATCGTTCGACCTAGCCGCAGCAACCTGCGGCTCGTTCGGTGTACACACCCCACGACAACAGCGATTTCGGTGCCCCACGGCTTTTTGCGGTGGGGCACTGACGCGTTTGCGCCCGCTCTCGGCCTAGGCGGGCTGCCGGAATCACAAAGTTCTGCTCAATAAGGCGCGGCGTAAGCCGACAACTTCACTACACACACAAATCTGCGCCAAACCGGCCAACACAAGTGAGGTAGTTGTGGGAAATAAGAAGATCATCATGCTGGTCGGCTCGATTCTTCTTGGAGCTCTGGCCGGCTTTGCCCTTTTGGGTTACGTCCGGGGCGTTCGAGACGAAGTGCTCGACGACGTCAGTCGCGTGCCCGTATATGTGGTCAGCGGCCCAATTGCTGAAGGAACGACCGCTGCGTCCGCCCAGCCAAGCATCACGCTCTCCGAGATCGAGAGCAGCTTTCTGCCAGCCAACGCAATTGTCGACCTAAGCCAGATCGAAGGACAGGTCGCGGCATCAGATCTCGTACAGAACCAGATCCTGCTCGCCGGTTCGTTCGCTGACCCTGGTGTGGTCGAAACAACGTTTGCGAACCAGCTTGCTCCAGGTCACGTGGCCGTCACGATCACGCTTCCGCCAAAGCGTGCAGTCAACGGTTTCCTCAGCCCCGGCGATTTCGTCGACATCATCGTGCTCGGCGATCCGCCAATCCAAGCCGGTGATGGTGATGTGTTTGAGACAAGCCTTCAATCCAGTCCATATGAGCGTCCTGCCCGTACCCTCTTTCGTGGCGTCCGTATCGAGAGCATCGACAACGACATCCTCGGTGTTGCGCCAGCCGAAGGGGAAGTCGCTCCTGAGGCAGCGAGCGAAGAGCTGAACATTGGTCTTGCCGTGCCGTCATCTGCAGCACAGCGCATCCTGTCGGTGAACCCCGAAGACATCGTCCTTGGTCTCCTGCCTCCAGATTGGGAGCCAGCTGAGCAGGCCAACGAGGTCACCGAAGCCATTCTTGTGAACGAAGATCTGCCAGGCGAGAACCCACTTCTCGTGACTCCATATGGCGCAGACGGATTTGTCGACTTGCTCGCCGATGCCGCTGCTGGAAACGCCGTTGTCGACGACGCTGAAGAACCAGCGAACACCAATGACGAAGCACCAACTGAGGAAGCACCAGCTGACGAAGCACCAGCTGACGAAGCTCCGGCCACAGACGAAGAAGGCCAGTAATCATGGCGGCATTCAATTTCTACGAAACAGAGGAGACAGCGATGTCGCAGGGAGGCCAACTGGCCATTGCAGTCGTCGAGCCAGTCGCAGGTGTGCGTCTGAATCTCGAAGATCGCCTCGGTCCAAGCGTGACTGGTTTCGACACGATCGAACAGGTCTTGCCACAGCTCAACGGCACCGCAACGGTGATCGTGCTTGGCCCATCGTGCTCTGACGCGTCGATCTTGGGAACTGTTGAGCGCATGCTCAGCAGCCGCCCAGATGTTGGCGTTGTACTCGTCGCTGACGAGCTTTCGACGACCATTCTTCAACTTGCGTTGCGTTCGGGAGTCAAAGACGTACTCACCCTTCAAGGTGACACGCTGCAAATTGTCGAAGCAATCGAACGTGTCGGCGTTGGCCTCAGCAATGGTGCACAGCCCGCTGCCCCGGCTGGTCAAGCAATGGGCGGCATTCCCGCTGGTGGTGACGCCGGTGGCGGCAATGCCCGCGTGACCACCGTCTTTTCGACCAAGGGTGGCTCGGGCAAGTCGGTTCTGGCCGTCAACCTTGCGGTCGTCCTCGCCGAACAGTCAGACGGGCCGGTCTGTCTCGTCGATGCCGATCTCCAGTTCGGTGACGTGGCGGTCATGATGAAGCTCGCTCCGGTTCACACCGTGGTCGACGCCGTCTCAAACATCGACCATCTCGATACCCAGCTTCTCGAGAGCCTCTTGGCAACCCATGAGCCATCTGGGCTTCGCATCCTTCCCGCACCACTCGAACCAGCGTTTGCTGACCAGATTGGCGCAAACGACATGATCACGATGATTCAGATCTTGCGCCGCTTCTGCTCGCACGTGGTCATCGATACGCCGGCCTACCTCAACGATGTTGTCCTTGGGCTCGTGGAAGAGTCCGACGACGTGCTCCTCGTTGCTGGCATGGACATTCCAAACATCAAGAACGTCAAGATCGGTCTGCAAACGCTCCGGCTCTTGAACACCCCAATGGAAAAGCTTCGACTTGTTCTGAATCGGGCGAACTCGAAGGTGAAGCTCGACATTGGTGGCGTGGAGCGCACGCTCCAAGTCAGCGCAGAAGCACTGATTCCGAGCGATGTCGTCGTTCCCCAGTCGGTGAACAAGGGCGTTCCCTTTGTCCTGTCTCACCCAAAGAGCGGCGTTGCGAAGTCTGTTCGTGCCCTCGCTGAAAGTCTTGTCGGAGCCGACGCCGAAAGCCGTCGCTTCCACGGCTAACCGCCGCAACTGTTCTACACACCCTCGACCTACACATGCAGTTAGATCACGTGTTCCAGGAGATCTCAAATGTCGCTATATGAACGCCTCAACGAAGTACAGGCTGGCGGCGCCGGCGGTGACGCTGGTGCACAACCGCCCCAGGGCATGGTGCCCCAGGCTGGGAATCCTCAGGCCGTCAACAGCATTCAAGAGCTACGACTGCGAGTGCACGGGCGCCTCATCGATGATCTGGGTTCGACGCTCTATGACAGCGACATGCCCGAGCCTGAGCTTAAAAAGCTCGTTTACAGCAAGCTCGAACAGGCCGTTGCCGACGAACGAGTTCCACTTTCGGCCGCCGATAGGCAGCGACTGATCGAGTCGATTGCCAATGACGTCCTCGGCTACGGACCAATCGATCCGCTTTTGCATGATGAGTCCGTCACAGAAATCATGGTCAACGGGCCGAACAGTGTGTACGTGGAGCGTGCCGGTAAGGCAGGCGTGGCTCCCGTTACCTTCCTCGACGCCGATCATCTCCGTCGCGTCATCGAAAAGATCGTGGCCCAGGTTGGCCGCCGAATCGACGAATCGTCACCGCTTTGTGATGCTCGTCTTCCCGACGGCTCCCGTGTGAACGCGGTTATTCCTCCGCTCGCCATCGGTGGGCCATTCCTGACCATTCGTAAGTTCTCGAAGGATCCGCTCGGCATTGAAGACCTCATTGGATTCGGCACCCTGACCCCAGCGGCAGCCCGTTTTCTTCAGGCGTGCATTATTGGCAAGCTCAACGTGATCATTTCGGGCGGTACTGGTTCGGGTAAGACGACAACCCTCAACGTGATGTCGTCGTTCATTCCCGAGGGCGAGCGAGTGATCACCATCGAGGATGCAAAGGAACTTCAGCTCCGTCAGGATCACGTCCTGTGTATGGAATCACGCCCCGCAAACGTGGAGGGTAAGGGCGAGGTATCGATTCGAGACCTCGTCAAGAACGCACTGCGTATGCGTCCAGATCGCATTGTTGTTGGCGAGTGCCGTGGTGGAGAAGCGCTCGACATGCTTCAGGCCATGAACACCGGCCATGACGGTTCGCTTACCACTGTCCACGCAAACACGCCCCGCGACGCGATGACTCGTATTGAGACGCTGACCATGATGGCCGGCTATGACCTGCCGATTAAGGCAATCCGTGAACAGATGTCGTCTGCGGTCGATCTCGTTATCCAGATCGGTCGTCAACGAGATGGTTCACGCAAGATCTCCCATATCACCGAAGTTCAGGGCATGGAGGGTGATGTGATCATCCTTCAGGACATCTTCTTGTTCGATTTCGCCGCAGGTGTTGGTGAGGACGGCAAGTTGCTGGGAACCCTTCAACCGACCGGTGTGCGTCCAAAGTTCGCCGAGAAACTCTCGGACTACGGCATCAAGTTGGGTGCAGAGGTCTTCACCCCCAACCGGAGGGCCCGATGAAGTTGAGTTCTACCGCAGAGCGTCGAAAGGTACGCGCGCACGTCGCGTTGGCTTCTCGACAGAGGGGAACGTTGGCGCTACGTCTCGTTGTTGTTTTCGCCCTCATTCTCGGACTGTTCGCCACGCCGCTTTCGGCCCAGGGCGGTTCGGAAAACCGGATCGACTTCGAGGTGCTTCAGGTCGATGTCCGACAATCTGTTGGCACGGTCGTTGTTCGTCCCGCTGCAGGCAGCGAACCGAGCGACCTCACCGTTGAGATCGAAGGTGAACAGATTACAACCGAGGTCCTACCAATCTTTCGATCATCGGTTGCTTCAAACACGGTCATTGTCATCGACGACTCCGAAACCGCCGACGACATCGCTGGCTTTTCGATCATTCGTGACGCAGCGTTGTCCTACCTCGACAGCCTCAGTGCCGACACTCGGGTCATGCTCGTGCGAGCTGGTGGCGGCCGTACGACGACCACGCCAATCGTCCAATTCACCGGAAACCATGCGTCGGTTCGTGACGCAATCAACGAGCTCACCCCAGGCGGGGGAGCGGTCACGTTCAACGCGATTGCGGATTCGGCAACGTTCTTTGCCGGGCTTGGCGAGGGCGTTCGAAACGTCGTGGCCTTTGTTGGATCTCCTGGAGCAAACTCGACACGGTCCGCCGACGCTGCTCGTGGAAGCCTGATCGGCGCCAACGCTGGCCTGACCGTCGTTGCGCCCCGTACCGCCAACCTCGACATCTCCGCGCTCACCGGTATTGCCGATGCCGTTCGAGGCGGCGCCGTGTTCCGTGGCGTGTCGGCAGAATCGAATATGACGGTGGCTGCCCAAAACGCAGCTGCTACGCACGAGGGTGTTCTCGTGGGTACGTTCCCAACGGCTTCGATCATTCCGGCTGGTTCCAATGATGGCCAGGGCGATGATGGAACCAATGAGCTGATTGCTCAATATGACGGCAGCGTCGAACGCGTTCGCATCGTCCCCGGCAATCTGATCACCGGTGCGTTGCTCGACGCACCTCCGCTCGTTGAGAGCTCTCGCTTCGCCATCCTCCAAGGCAATGTGGTGGCGCTGGTTGCTATTGCGGCCATGGTCATTGCGGTGCTGATCTTTGCGTTCTCGTTGATGTCGATCCTGTTGGGTGCCGACAACACGTTGAACAGCACACTGTCGGTGTACGGCTCGCAAGATGAGCGCACCGACGACCAAAGGGAAGCCGACGATGCGTTTGCGACCAACAGGTCGCGAATCATTGAGCAAGTCGTCGAGCGTGCTGAAGAAGCAGCGGAGGCTCGAGGAAGCCTGGGTTCGGCAACGAATCTGCTCGAGAAGGCCGAGATTCCCCTGCGCGTGGGAGAGGCGTTTGCCCTGCAGGTCGGTCTCGTCATCGTGGCCTTTGGCCTCGGCTTTATCATCACTGGCGCCAACCTCATCGGCGGGCTCGTGCTTGCCATTCCGGCAGCGATTATCCCCTCGATGGTCGTCAAGTCAAAGGTCAAGAAGCGGGCTAAGAAGCTCGAAGCGCAGCTTCCCGACACACTCAACCTGCTGGCGAGCACGCTGAAGGCTGGTTACAGCTTCCTTCAGGGAATGGATGCGGTCGGCAACGAGGCCGAAGAGCCATTGGCTGGCGAGTTCCGCCGGACGGTGAACGAAGCCCGCTTGGGTAAGGAGATGGACATTGCCCTCGACGACCTCGCGGAACGCGTCGACTCCCAGGACATGCTCTGGGCGATCGTCGCCATCAAGATTCAGCGTGAGGTTGGCGGTAACCTCGCCGAGTTGCTCAGCACGGTCGCCGAGACAATGAACTCACGAACACGGCTCCGTGGCGAGGTGAACACGCTGACCGCTGAAGGTCGAATGTCGTCCTATGTGCTGCTCGGGCTTCCGTTTGGCGTTGCTGGCGTGATGTACCTGATCAACCCTGCATATCTCGCCGAGTTGTGGACAACGAGTACCGGCATCGCTGCGGTCTGCGTTGCCTTGGTCAGCATGAGCATCGGTGGCGCATGGATGCGCAAGATCATCGACATTGAATTGTGATTTAGGAGCATCGGAAAATGGACATTCTTTCATCACTCGGCCCGACGGCCATCGCTGGCCTCGCAGGCCTGGCAGTTGCGCTCCTGGCGTTGTACATCGGCACTCGCTTCCTTGAGCAGAAGGAAACACGGGACACCCTCAGTCAGGTCGACGGCTATGACGTCGGCGCTGCTGCCGACGCGGGCATTATCGACGAACAAGCACTCAGCGGGTCGATGTTTGAGCGAGTGGGCAGTCAGCTGTTCTCGGGAGCTGGAGATTTCGGGCGCAGGTTCACGCCTGCGGGGTATGTCGACAAGGTCCGGCAGAAGTTCGTGTTGGCTGGCCGCGACTCGACCGCTGAGGTCGACCGGTTCCTCGCGATGCGAGTATTCGCAATTGCGTCAGTCCCGGTGCTCCTCTTTGTCATGTTCGTGTGGAACCCGCTCGGATTCGAGGGCTTCACCCGAATCGCGATCACCGGAGCGATCATTGCAGCTCTGGTGCTTGGCCCAGACGCAAAACTTACCCGTGCTGTAGACGCCCGTCAGACGTCGATCGTGAGCGATCTTCCCGATGTTCTCGACCTGCTGACGATCAGCGTTGAAGCTGGCCTTGGTTTCGAACAGGCCCTCGACAAGACCATCGAAACAGTCCCAGGAGCGCTGTCGACCGAGTTTGCTCGAATGCTCGGCGAAACTCGGGCAGGGTCGAGTCGCGCTGACGCAATGCGTGCGCTGGACGCACGTATCGATATCAGCGAGGTCCGTTCGTTCGTGCTCGCAATCCTTCAGGCTGACACCTTTGGTGTGTCGATCGGTCGAGTTCTGCGCTCTCAGGCTGACGACATGCGAATTCGTCGCCGCCAACTCGCCCAGGAGAAGGCGCAGAAAGCCCCGGTCAAGATGTTGATCCCGATGGTTTTCTGTATCTTCCCGGCGCTCTTCGTTGTCATCCTTGCTCCCGCCATGATCCAGATCGTCCGGGAACTCGGATAAGAACCTCGGGCGATGGGTCGTTAGACCCTCAACTCGTTCGCTGCCCGGTCGATGGATACCGGTCGGAGTGGGTTCGCCCACACCATCACTTACTTAACGCACACAGGAACGAAAAACCATGACGATCCGCTTGATGCTCGCAGATGATCACCGAATGCTCCGTGAGGGCCTTAGCCGCTCCATGCGCGACGAGGGATTTGACGTTGTTGCTGAAGCACGCAACGGCGCCGAGGCTGTTCAGCTCGCCACCCAGGTCAAGCCTGAGGTCATCTTGATGGACGTGACGATGCCCGAACTCGATGGGGTCGAGGCATGCCGCCAAATTCGGGAGGCCTACCCGGACGCCCGCATCGTCATGTTGACAATGCACGCCGACCAGGACGTTCTCGCAAACGCTATTCGAGCAGGAGCCTCCGGCTACCTTGTCAAGGATTGCTCGACGAACGAGATCGCCGACGCGGTTCGTATGGCCGCAGCAGGCGACACGGCGCTGTCCCCTCAGCTCGCCGCCACGATGCTGAATGAAGTTCGGCGCATGGACCAGCCCGTTCCCGAACAGGAACGTGTAGTGACCAAGCGTGAAGAAGAAGTTCTGCAACTAATCGCCGACGGTTGCTCGACCCCTGAGGTTGCCGAGCAGCTCTTCATCTCGCAAAAGACCGTGAAGAACCATCTCGCCTCGATTTACCAGAAGCTCGATGCACGCGATCGCACCCAAGCGGTGCTGTCGGCTGTGCGCATGGGAATTGTCCACCTCGACTAAAGAAGGTTGGCGTGGGCCTCCCAATTTCGGGCGAGAAGATCGCTCGGTTCGTGCCGATCCTGGTCGCCGGGGTCGTGGCGCTGATGCTCGCCAGCTGGGTGGTCTCTGATCCGGTCGAGAACCTACGCACTGACTGGACAGCCTTCGACAACGCCGGCGACAGGCTTCGAGCCGGTGAGACGATCTACCGACCATGGTCGGCGGAGAGCGAACCGCTTCCGTACCTGTATCCGCCGTTTGCATTGTGGCTATCGTTGCCACTCACCGCAGTTGGGTTCTGGGGATCGTTTCTGATCTCGGCGTTCGTGCCACTCTGCGCCACCATCGGCGGATTGGTCATGTTTTCTCGTGCAGCGCGCGTTGAGATCAACTGGTCGACCCCACTCGTGGTCGCGATTGCGTCGGGGACCACGATTGGCTCGACGCTCATTGGCCAGTACAGCGGCTTGTATGTGCTGGCGTTCGGGGCCGCCACCTTGTTGTATTGCACCAACCGTCGAACGCTCGCAGGTGTGGTGCTCGGGTTGTTGTGGTTGAAGCCGAATATTGCCATCGTTGTTCCCGTGGCCTTGGTTTGGGCGCGCTCGTGGCGGTCGTTGCGGGGATTTATCGGTGCCAGCGTCGGCGTTGTGGCGCTCTCGGTGCCATTCGGTATCGAACAATGGCGCGGATTCTTTGCCAACGTCGAGAACATGGCCGAGCTTCAAGAGCGTGGATTGGTGCCGGTCGAAAAGATGGTGACGCTGCTCGCCGCAATTCAAAGGGTCTTTGGCCTCGAACAAGAACTGTCGTTGTCGATAGGCATCTGGCTATGCCTCTCGGCCGTACTTGGAGTTGCGGTCCTCAGCTTGTGGAGTCCGGCAAGGCTTGCCGAAAGCCCTCTTCGATCGTTCGCTGCGCTTGCGGTGTTTGCTGTTGCGGCAAACCCGCGTCTCTACTTTTATGACGGTGCGCTCGCCGTGCTTGGGATGTTGGGGCTGTGGGCACACGCCCATATGCAAGGGGGAGCGTTCGCAAAGCAGTGGATTCCAGTGCTTGCCTGGGGGCTGTGGATTGGTAGCTGGGGCAATATCTGGCCTGAACTGAACTCTTTGGTTGGGTTGTCTATCTCGGCCGCGCTTGTCGTGACGGCGATCGATGCCCGTCGTGCGGTGTCGGGTGCGATGGTCACAGCCTCAGATGTCACAGCCTCAGATATCACTGAATCTGTTGACGTGTCGGCCGCAGACCTTGCCGCTTAGCAACGTCCGACATCTGTCGAACCATCGTTGCGCGTGCCCGCAATCTTATGTGGCTCCGACATTGGGGGGTCGACGGGCCTTCGGCAACGGTCCAATGGGCCTATACGGATATTGGGGTTTGTCGTCGAAGTTCTTAGTACAACACGGGCCCACCCCGGGCTCACAACAAGGAGACAAACTCTCATGAAGACCCAGTACAACTTCCTCGCAACCTTCCTCAAGGCAAAGACCGAGAGCGAGCGTGGCGCAGCCATGGTCGAGTACGCGTTGCTGCTCGCCCTCATCGCAATCGTCGCAATCGGCGCACTCCAGGTCCTTGGTGGCACCGTCGACACCCAGTTCGAGAACATCAACTCGGGCCTCAACGCTGCTGGCACCACCGCTACCCCCTAATTGATGTAACTGATCAACACGAAGTAGATAGTGCGATCTGGCGGCGGGTGTATCACCCGCCGCCAGCCCGCGTAGTCGGAAGTGTTCACCGAATGCTCCCAACATTCACAATCTCTAGACCGAAGGACCGAGGCATACCATGTTCGATAGCGAAAGCACATCACACGACGCAAGCGAAACCCCGGCAATCTCGGCTTCGATAGCCGAACGCGGAGCGGCCATGGTGGAGTACGCGCTCCTGTTGGCGATGCTCGCCATTGTGGCAATCGGCGCAATCACAGCGTTCGGCGGTGGCCTTGGTGACGAGTACGACGACATCAACAATGAGATCACCGAAACAATCGACGAGGCCCAAAACGGCGGAGCCGGAGTCGGCGGTTAACGCGACGGCCAGCAAATCGCACGCGTCTCGTGCGAACAACACCCATGATGCAGCAGAGACCCCGCACGGGGTCTCTTCTACGTTTTGGAGAGAGCTGTTCGTTTGAGAGTTGGCCGAGTTTCTTTTCGGGGCTACTCGAAATGGGGTTTTTCCCGCCGATAGGTCAGACGAACTATGAAATCGCATGACTTCACGACGGGAATGACGAAGGTCGATGCCGAGCGCCTTCGCTGGTCTGGCGGTTGGCGTTCATCGCGGCGCCTGCCGCAGCTGACGACGACTGGTAGCGACGACTCTGGGCGTCAACGATTCCCGCTGCTCGACGACGAACCAGTGGAGACGCCCGATCAGGCCAACGTGTTTCAGCGAATGATCGCGATCATTCGCTGGGGTGTTCTCGGCCTCATGCTCATCGCCGCAACCCCTGGATTCGCCGAATCGATGAGCAACGCAACAACACCGCTACTCCTTGGCTTTGTTGTGCTTACGGTGATCCGCCATGTCCGGCCGATCCGGTTCGATTATGGAGCGCAGCGCGACCTCTCGATCTTGTTAGAGCTCACAATGTCGGTCAGCGCAATCGCGTTAACTGGCTTGTGGCAGTCTCCGCTGGCAGTCTCTTTGACCGTACCCATTATTGTTGCGGGTTTCGCTCGCGGCTATGTGCACGCAATTCGTGTTGCGCTCCTCGCAACCGCCGTGCCGACCGCCTTTCATTTAGTCGAATTCGGATTTGGCGTCGACAGTCTGCAACCGGTTCTCGAATGGTCGCTGATCCTTGTCGTCGTCGGCCTGATCGCCGGACAGACGCGGCGTATCACTGGTGAAGCGGGGCGACAGCGCAGCCTGGCCATGAACCGCATGGAGCGGTTGACCGATGCCAACTCGCTGTTGCATTCGCTACACCGTGTTGCCCAGACCCTTCCGGCGTCGCTCGATCTCAACGACGTGCTCGATACAACAATGGGTCGACTTCGTAGCCTCTTTGACTACAACTCGATGGCCCTGCTCGTCTTTGACGAGACCGATGCCAGTTGGCAGGTCATGCGTTCTGAGGGCGCCTCGATGCCGTTGCGCCTTGGGCCGACCGAGTTGCCAAACCCGCTCAAGACAGCGATTGCCCAGAACCGGCTCATCGACATTGGCGATCTTCGGGCAGCGAACACGCTTGGTCTAACCGAAGACAGCGGCAGCGGCCTGTATGCAACGCTCACTGCTCGCGGGCAGATCATTGGCCTCCTCGCCCTCGAGAGCAGACACCCCAACCACTACGACGAACGCACGGTCCAAATGCTCAACGGTTTCGTCGACCCGGTTGCGCTTGCGGTGGACAACGCCCGATGGTTCGGACGGCTGCGAAGCATGGGCGCCGACGAAGAACGAGGTCGCATCGCCCGCGATCTCCACGACCGTATTGGGCAATCGATGGCATTCCTCGCGTTCGAAGTCGACCGGATTATCAAGCAGAACAACGACGGTAAAGACATTGGCGAACCGCTCGATCAGCTCCAGCACAACGTTCGCGAAGTGATCCGAGAGATCCGCGACACGCTGTCGGATCTTCGAACCGATGTGAGTGACAAAAAGGGGCTCGAGGACACGATTAGCGAGTTCGCCGCACGCGTCGCCGAGCGAAGCGGCCTAGTAATCGATGTCGAGATCGACGCTCCGGACCGCCTGCCCATCATGCAGGAGCGAGAGCTTTGGCGGATTGCTCAGGAGGCCATCGTCAACGTCGAACGCCACGCCGATGCAACGCATGCCAAGGTTCGGTGGATCTCTGACGGCGAGAACGGCGTGCTGGAGATCTCCGACGATGGTCGAGGATTTACGATTGGCGAAAGCGGACGGGTCGACAGTTATGGTCTTGTCGGCATGCGTGAGCGTGCTTCGAGCATCGGCGCATCCATGGAGGTCGCGACCTCCGCCGGTGGCGGCACGCTGATCCGTTGCCTCCTATCGCATGAACCAACGGAGATGGCTGCCTAACACTAGCGCTGTCAAAAACCGCGCCGTCTGCGGTTAACCTCGCGTCGTGCGAGAGTTTGGGCTTACCGGCGGCATTGGATCAGGGAAATCGACCGTTTCGTCGCTCCTCGCGGACCGCGGGGCAACAATTATCGACGCCGATGCGATAGTTCGTCGACTTCAGCAGCCAGGCGAACTAGTGTTCGAGGCAATGGTTGATCGTTGGGGTTCAAACGTGCTGTGTGACGATGGTTCGCTCGATCGCGCCGCGGTGGGGCAGATCGTCTTTCACGATTCGTCCGAACTCGATGCGCTCAACGCCATCGTGCATCCCGCAGTCGCGGCCGAAACGTCCAGGCTCGTCGATGCGGTCAAGGACACTAATGCGGTCGTGATCCACGACATTCCGCTGCTGGTTCTGCCCGGCGGCGAGCTGATGACGAGTCGTGATCACCAGCACTGGGGTGGGATCATCGTGGTCGATACGCCCGAAGTGTTGGCGATCGAACGGGTCATGGCTTCTCGAGGAATGGAGCGGGAGGCAATCGTTGCCCGCATGGACGCCCAAGCAAGCCGGAGCGACCGTCGCAACGTGGCCGACTTTGTGATCGATAACTCCGGCGACCTCGACCAGTTAACCGCTGAGGTCGACCGGCTCTGGGACTGGATTGGCGAGGCATCATGAAACCCATCACCGCGAGTGAGCGCATATCTCGGCCCTTTGAGATGGTCACCGACTTCGAACCAGCTGGGCATCAGCCGCAGGCCATTGCTGGTCTTGCCGAGGGCATCGAGCGGGGAGACAAGTTCCAAACCCTCCTCGGGATCACCGGGTCGGGAAAGAGCGCCACGATGGCGTGGACGATCGAACAGGTGCAACGGCCAACGCTGGTCATTGCGCCGAACAAGTCGCTGGCGGCCCAACTCGCAAACGAACTTCGCGAGTTCTTCCCACATAACCGCGTCGAATACTTCGTGAGTTACTACGACTACTACCAACCCGAGGCATATATGGCCTCGAGCGATACCTATATCGAGAAGGACTCGTCGGTCAACGACGAGATCGATCGGCTTCGCCACGCCGCGACCTCGGCGTTGTTGACCCGGCGTGACACCATCGTTGTTGCTTCGGTCTCCTGCATCTACGGCCTTGGCGCCCCCGAGGAGTACGAAGCGCAGCTGCTCACGCTTCGCAGCGGCCAAGAGATCGACCAGCGCGAGATCCTTCGCCGCCTCGTCGATATGCAATACGAACGCAACGACATGAACCTCGTGCGAGCCAAGTTCAGGGTGCGTGGCGACACCATCGAGGTACATCCCGCCTACGACGAGACCGTGGTGCGCATTGAGATGTTCGGCGACGAGATCGAATCGATTACCCGCATCGATCCGCTCACCGGCGAGCGGGTTGCGACCCTCGACGATGTGTCGATCTTTGCTGCCACCCACTACGTGGCGAGCGAGGAACGACTCCGTTCGGCGATTACGGGCATCGAAAAGGAACTGCAAGAACAGCTCGCGACCTTCGAAGACGAGGGCAAGCTGCTCGAGGCCCAGCGATTGCGGATGCGCACCCAGTACGACCTCGAGATGATGGCCGAGGTCGGGTTCTGTAACGGCATCGAGAACTATTCGATGCACCTCGATGGACGCCAGCCGGGGGAGCGTCCGTTCACGCTGCTCGACTATTTCCCCGACGATTACCTCATCGTCCTCGACGAGTCCCATGTGGCCGTGCCGCAGATTCACGGTCAGCACGCGGGCGACCGAAGCCGCAAGGATGTGCTCGTCGAGCACGGGTTCCGGTTGCCGTCGGCGATCGACAACCGTCCGCTTCGATTCGACGAGTGGCTCGAAGTGACGAACCAGGTGATCTTTCTTTCCGCGACACCGGGGCCGTACGAACTCGACGTGTCTGACAACGTGGTCGAACAAATCGTCCGACCGACCGGCCTCGTCGACCCCGAGGTTGTGGTGCGCCCAACCAAGGGCCAGATCGACGACCTCGTCGAGATGATTCGCGGCCGCATGGAGGTCGACCAACGCGTCCTTGTCACGACGTTGACCAAAAAGATGTCCGAAGACCTAACGGACTATCTGCTCGAACTCGGTCTTCGAGTCCGCTACCTGCACTCCGAGGTCGACACCCTCGAACGAATCGAAATCTTGCGCGACCTACGCCTTGGCCAATTCGACGTCCTCGTTGGCATTAACTTGCTTCGTGAGGGCCTCGATCTTCCTGAGGTGTCCCTCGTAGCGATTCTCGACGCCGACAAAGAGGGTTTCCTCCGGAGCGAAACTTCGCTCATTCAGATGATTGGCCGCGCCGCCCGAAACGTCGACGGGCAGGTCGTCATGTACGCCGACCAGGTAACCGATTCAATGCAACGGGCCATCAGCGAGACGATGCGCCGACGCGGGCTACAGCTCGAATACAACGAAGAACACGGCATCAACCCGCAGACCATTCGCAAGGCGGTTACCGACATTTTGGCGATGCTGCGGCCAGCCGAAACCGCGCCGCACCCCGGAAAGGGCAAGCGTTCGTCGAGCCACGATCAGAATCGTCGCGTCATTGAGACCGACAACATGGGAAAGACCGATCTAGAAAAGCTGATCCGGACGCTGGAAGAGGAAATGCTCGAAGCGTCAGGCGAGCTCAAATTCGAATACGCTGCCCGTCTCCGCGACGAGGTGAAAGACCTAAAGCGCGAACTGCGCGAGATGGTCTGAGAGATCCTGAGGAACAAACTATGGCTGACCGTCTGGTCGTTCAAGGCGCCCGTGAACACAACCTACGCAACGTCGACATCGACTTGCCTCGTGACAAGCTCATCGTGTTTACCGGCCTGTCGGGGTCGGGGAAGTCGTCGCTCGCGTTCGACACGATCTATGCCGAGGGGCAGCGACGCTACGTCGAATCCCTAAGTGCGTACGCTCGCCAGTTCCTCGGGCAGATGGACAAGCCCGACGTCGATTTCATCGAAGGCCTTTCTCCAGCCATCTCGATCGACCAGAAGAGCGCGTCGCGCAACCCACGTTCGACCGTTGGCACCGTCACCGAGGTCTACGACTACCTTCGGCTGCTCTTCGCCCGAATTGGCGTGGCGCACGATCCCGAGACAGGGGAGCGGCTCGAGCGTCAGACCCCCCAGCAGATCGTCGACCGGGTACTGACCATGGATGAAGGCACTCGTTTCCAAGTGCTCGCTCCCGTCGTGCGGGGCCGCAAAGGAACCTACGAGACGCTGCTCGAAGATCTCGCCGGGCAGGGGTTTGCGCGCGCGATCGTCGACGGTGAACCAATAGAACTCGATCAGTTGGCAAACGTCGAGCTCGAACTGGAACGCTACGAAACGCACACGATTCAGGTGGTTGTCGACCGACTCGTGCTGCGCGATGGTATCGATCGTCGACTCACCGAGTCGATGGAAACCGCGCTGAGCCTCGCCGATGGCATCGCCGAAATCCAGATCATGCCACCCAAGGACAGCAACGATCAGCCCGAGACGGTCGTCTTTAGTCAGCACCTCTCGCGGCCATCGGACGGCAAGTCGTTCGATGAACTGGCACCACGGAACTTCTCGTTCAACTCGCCATATGGGGCATGCACCCATTGCGACGGCCTCGGCACGGTTTTCGAGGTCGACGAACGTCTCGTCGTCCCCAACCAAGAAGCCACGATCGAAGAGGGTGCCATTGCGCCGTGGGCGGGAAACCGTAGCCGCTACTTTGGTCGGCTCGTCGAAGCCGTGTGCGAAGAAAAGGACATCGATCGCAACACGCCGTGGGAAGACCTTCCAAAGGGACAGCGCGACCTGTTGATGCGCGGCGGTCTGAAGTCCCGCATCACCGTGCAGTACAAGAACCGGTTTGGGCGGCTCCGCACCTACGACGCAAAGTTCGAAGGTGCAGTTCCGTACCTGCAGCGCCGCCACGAGGAGTCCGAGTCCGACAGCCAGCGGGAACAAATCGAGGGATACATGCGCACGGTCCATTGCGCGCATTGCGGGGGAGCACGGCTGAACCCGCTCTCGCTTGCGGTGACGATCGATGGCATGACCATTCACGACGTCTGCTCGATGTCGATCGGTGAGGCGGCAAAGGCGCTCAATACGTTGGACCTCAGCGAGCGCGACATGATCATTGCCGAACAGGTCGTCAAAGAAGTCAACGCTCGGATGGGGTTCTTGCTCGATGTTGGCCTCGACTATCTGTCGTTGTCACGAAACGCGGCGACGCTCGCCGGTGGTGAGGCGCAGCGAATCCGTCTCGCGAGCCAGATTGGTAGCGGCCTGGTCGGCGTGCTGTACGTGCTCGACGAGCCATCGATTGGCCTGCACCAGCGAGATAACCAGCGGCTCATCGAGACGCTGCTGCGCCTTCGAGACATCGGCAACACGGTGATCGTTGTCGAACACGACGAGGAAACCATCGCTGTTGCCGACCACATTGTCGACATTGGCCCCGGAGCTGGCGAGCACGGCGGCGAAATCGTCCATTCGGGCACGGTCAAGGGGCTCTTGCGCAATCGCAAGTCGATGACAGGACAATATCTGTCCGGCCGAAAGAGCATCGCGATTCCCGAGAAGCGGAGAGCGCCCAAGGACGAGTCGATCTGGATTCGTGGTGCGCAGGAAAACAACTTGAAAGACGTCGACGTCGAGATTCCGCTCGGTGTGTTCGTCGGTATCACGGGCGTGTCAGGCAGTGGAAAATCGTCGCTCATCAATCAGATTCTTTTGCCCAGCTTGATGCAGAAGATCTATGGCTCAAAGATGCCGCCGGGACTGCACCGCAAGGTCGAAGGCACCGAGTCGATCGATAAGGTCATCGCCATCGACCAGTCGCCAATTGGGCGGACCCCGCGGTCGAACCCAGCCACCTACACCGGCGTCTTCGATCACGTGCGCAAGCTCTTTGCCCAAACCACCGAAGCGAAGGTCCGGGGGTATCTTCCGGGACGTTTCAGCTTCAACGTCAAGGGCGGCCGCTGCGAGGCGTGCTCAGGCGATGGCACGATCAAGATCGAAATGCACTTTCTGCCCGACGTGTACGTGCCATGCGAAGTGTGCAAAGGCAAGCGCTATAACCGCGACACCCTCGACATCATGTTCAAGGGAAAGAACATCGCCGAAGTGTTAGATATGCCAATCGAGGAAGCGCTCGGTTTCTTCGAGAACCAGCCGCCGATCGCCCGTCATCTCCAGACACTTGTCGATGTGGGGCTTGGGTATGTGCGCCTCGGTCAGCCCGCGCCGACGCTTTCCGGTGGCGAGGCCCAGCGGGTCAAGTTGGCCTCAGAGCTGGCGAAGCGGTCGACCGGCCACACGATGTACATCCTCGATGAGCCGACCACCGGGCTGCACTTCGAAGACATCCGACGTCTGCTTACCGTGCTCAGTCGCCTCGTCGATCAGGGCAACTCGGTGCTCGTAATCGAACACAACCTCGACGTCATCAAAACGGTCGATCACGTCGTCGATATGGGACCTGAAGGGGGCACTGGTGGCGGCAAGGTACTTGCCGAGGGGACCCCAGAGTTCCTCGCGACCGTGCCCGAGAGCCATACCGGCCGATTCCTCGCCAAGATGCTCGAAACAACCTAGGCGCAGTTCCCGAGCCGCGTTGTTCTTGCGAACTCAAGTGGTTGGTCGTCCAACCGATTGGGGGAGGTGAACAACGATGCCACCGAGAAACGCCGGATTGGCGACATTGTGTGGTCGATTCCTGCGGTCCTGCTCTTTGCGCTGTTCGCCGTCGTCACGTATGCAACGGTCACCAGCGCGTCGCTGTATCCGCTGGACTTTGCCGTCTTTCACGGAGCCGGACAGCTCTTTGCTGATGGGCAGTACGCCACGGCGTATGACTTTGGCGGCCTGACGTCGCACCTAGAAACCTCGGCGGGGCTTTCGTTCGGCGAAAATGGTGTGGCGCATTTCCTCAATCCGCCCCCGTTTGGTTGGTTTGCCCAAGTTCTGGCGAGCGTCTCGATCGGCACGAGTTATACGCTATGGACCACAGCCAGCGTCGGTATCATCGTCGGCTGTTACTTCTGGCTCGGACTTCCCGTCAGGGCGCTCCCGCTCGCGCTGCTAAGCCCCATGGTTGTGTCGAGCCTGGCACTTGGACAAACGGGTGCCTTCACGCTGCTTGCTGCGGTTGCGACGCACAAGCTGCTTCTTCGTGACAAACGTCTGCTCGCAGGCAGTGCAGCTGGTCTTTTCCTGTTGAAGCCTCCGGTTGCCGTTGGCTATGGGTTGCTGTGGCTCCTCCACTGGCGCAAATACGCGGTGGCCATTGGTGCTGCGCTCGTGTCTGGCCTGGCCATATCGGCACCGATGTGGCGGGACGGGCTTGGCCCGTGGCGATCTTTTGTTGCAACCTCGCTCGAACGCTCCGAACTCGATGCAAACATTGATGCCGGATCGTCGTTCACGTTTGCAGAATTTGTAAAGCCATTGCTCGGTGACGCTCCGCTCGAGATCACCCTTTTCGTCTGGGCATTGGGATTTCTTCTCGGGTCGGTGCTGTTGGTCGTAGCCGACCGGCGCACCGGGGGAGATGTCGAGATCCTCTCTGGTGCCGCTGCTGTTGTGACGGTGCTGTTCTCTCCACACGTCTTGGCCTACGACGCATTGCTGCTGCTGATCCCGGTAGCGGTTGCGCACCGCCATGGAGCGCTCGATGGGATCCGAGTTGGTGCGCTCAGCACGCTGATTGGTCTAGGTATCGCGTCGCGCCTGTTGATTGGGGGTCCAAACGTTGCGTTCCCGTTACTCGTCGTCGCTGTCGGTCTCGTGTTCTGCTGGACCGATCAAACCCGAGGCGAGCCCGAAGATCGCTCAGCTGTCGCGATATGGCCGAATCCGGCTTCCATCGATGGTGAGGGCGAGGACTTGGTCGTCGGCCAGCAGCCGTTCATCGACGAGCTGGAGAATTTGGTCGGCGAGTGACTCGTCGAGGTTCTCGACAAAGTTGGCCGCGAGCGTGCCCCAACCGTTTTGCACCGACACGGTGATCGCTCCAATGAGGCCCGGGGCAACCCAGACCCCCCACGAGCGTCGACTTGGGTCGCCGACGGGCAGCGGCTCTGGCAGATTGCCGATGGCATCGCCGAGCGCATGGACCGAGGCAGCAACGTTCTCGCGTGCGACTCGCAAGCGGATCGGCGGATCGCTGACGGGGAGTGGGCTGTGCGGAATAAGGGTATGCCACGGCGCGGAAAGGTCGGCGCTGGACGCGGCGACAAGGGCCGTCATTGCCCGTTGCGATACGTCGTCGTGTACACGCCAGTCGTGGTCTTCGAAATCGCCCGAGGCCAGTGCGGCGTGCAGCTTGTAGTTCGCCGGGCGGCGCTTGACAAACGTGGTGACCCCGGCTCGCTCATCGTCTTCGGTTGCCTGTTCGGCGGCATCGAGGAGAGCGTCGGAGCGGATGACCTCAACTTCGAGTCCGGTCGGATGGGTTCTCAGCAAGCTGTTCGAGGTGTAGTCGGCTCCCGATTGCAGATGGGCAGCAACGACGTCGGAGACAATGTTGTGATCAATGAGGGGCGAGTCGGCAGTAACGCGCACGAGGTGCTCGGCGGGATAGTCGGCAATGACCTCGACGAATCGTGCCAGCATGTCGTCGGACGGGCCGCGCACAGCGTTTGCGCCGTTGGCTCGTGCAATCTCTTCGATCTGGAGATCGCCCGGCAAGTCGGAGATAGCGACCACGAGGGGGCCATCGCTGAATGGTGCCAGTCGAGTGAGCGCCGTTGAAAGCACCGTTCCATCCCCGAAGGGCAGTAACTGGTTCCGCCGGCGGTCGGTGCCGTCCTGGCCTGCTTCTACAACGAGCAAAATGCTCATCTCAATCCTCCTGTGACTCCGACTCGCTACGACCGAGACAGTAGCCGGTTATCTTTGTCTTGTGGTTGAACGTCCAGCGACAGGTTCGATACCTGATACTCCCGGTTCGTATC
Organism: uncultured Acidimicrobiales bacterium; assembly: GCA_938084885.1. Taxonomy (GTDB): domain Bacteria; phylum Actinomycetota; class Acidimicrobiia; order Acidimicrobiales; family SHLQ01; genus SHLQ01. Next base: position 4,582 of record CALKGG010000047.1, on the reverse strand, counting down.
AGTTCCGCGATGGCGACGGTCGGGTGATCTATGTCGGCAAGGCAAAGAACCTGCGTTCTCGGTTGAGCAACTACTTCCAGAAAAACCTTCCGCTGCGCACCGCAACGATGGTTCGCTCGGCCGAATCGGTCGAGTGGATACAGGTCGACAACGAGCTCGAAGCGTTGATGCTCGAGTACTCGCTGATTAAGCAGCATCGCCCCCGCTTCAATATTCGGCTCGTCGACGACAAGAGCTATCCGTTTCTCGCGGTCACTGAATCTGACGAGTATCCGCGAGCAATGGTCATGCGAGGCAAGCGAAAGAAGGGCACCCGCTACTTCGGGCCGTTCGGGCACGCGTATGCGATTCGCGAGACGCTCGATCTGTTGTTGCGGACGTTTCCGATCCGGACGTGTTCGGACAACAAGCTCGAACGGCACGCGAAGCTTGGTCGGCCGTGTTTGTTGTTTCACATCGAGAAGTGTTCCGGTCCGTGCGTCGGCGAGATCTCTCCGGAGGAGTACCAGGCGCTCGTCACCGACCTGATTGGGTTCCTCGACGGCGAGACCGATGCCGTCGTTGCCGATCTCGAAGCGCGCATGTTGGCAGCGGCGGACTCCTATGAGTTCGAACTGGCTGCGCGGTTGCGTGACCAGCTTGGGTCGGTTCGTAAGGCCATCGAGAAACAGCAGATGGTGGGCAACCGAAATGACGACTTCGACGTGATCGGCATCCACGGCGACGAGCTCGAAACTGCGGTGCAGATCTTTCTTATTCGGCGAGGTCGCGTCGTTGGGCGCCGCGGGTTCATCATTGACCGTGTCGAAGATCTAGACGATGCCGAGCTCATCGATCGGATTCTCGAGGGCGTGTATTCCGAGGAGCCTGCGATGGGTTATCCAAAGCAGGTATTCGTGCCGTCACCGTCGAGCGACCCGGAGCTGTATTCGGCGTGGATGGGCGAGCTGCGCGGTACTTCGGTGAGTGTGCGGGTGCCCCAACGCGGCGAGAAGCGAGCCATGCTCGAAACCGTCACGCGCAATGCCAACGAATCCTTTACTCGGCATCGTTTGAAGCGGGCATCGGACCACAACAGTCGTGCAAGAGCGCTCAACGAGTTGCAGGAGCATTTGGGATTGGCCGAATCACCGCTCCGGATCGAGTGCTACGACATGAGCCATATTCAGGGCACCGACTATGTGGGGTCGATGGTGGTTGTCGAAGACGGGTTGGCCAAGAAGTCTGATTATCGCCGGTTCAAGATCAAAACGGTCGACGGAAACAACGACTTCGCAGCGATGGCCGAGGTGCTCGAACGGCGGTTGACGAACTATCTGTCGGACCGGGAAAAGCCGGTGGAGGAGCGGGGCCGGTTTGCGTACCCGCCGAACCTGATCGTGGTCGACGGTGGCAAGGGTCAGCTCTCGTCGTCATATGAGGTGCTCGAATCGCTTGGCCTCGAGGAGGAAATCCCAATCGTGGCGCTCGCGAAGCAATTCGAAGAGGTGTTCGTCCCGGGCCGATCCGAGGCAATCCGCATCCCTCGTCAATCCGAGGCGCTGTACTTGCTGCAACGGCTGCGTGACGAGTCGCACCGCTTCGCGATTACCTATCACCGCCAGCTGCGCAACAAACGCATGACGAAGTCGGCGCTCGATGACATTCCTGGCCTGGGGCCCGCCAGAAAGGCGCGGCTGTTGAAGGAATTCGGCAGCGTGAAAGCAGTGAAGGGGGCGTCTGAGCACGAGCTGCTCGAGTTGGCGTGGTTGCCCGACGAGGTCGCACAAAAAGTTTGGTCGCATCTGCATTCGGCCTAACTCGCGAAGAGCGCTAGCCTCACACCCGATGAGCGAGCAATGGGTCGGACCGGGCTGGTGGTATGCCAGCGATGGTAAGTGGTACCCGCCCCTCGACGGGGATCCTTCTTCAGAACACGTTCCGGAGTCGTCTTCGGACAGCGGCGACGGTGACGATGTCGTCGGCGTTGGCGATGGTGCTGTGGCGCTCGACCTTACCGAGAACGGTCCGTTGGGTCGCGAACGTCGAGTCTCTTCAACCGCAGACACCCATGACGCGGAGCAGGCACCGACTGAAGCTCGCACAGCCCAAGCTCGCACTGCCCAAGCTCGCACAGCCCAAGCTCGTGATGTTGGACGGCTAGCCGAACCTGTCCCGTTCTCGGTGGCTCCACCCAAAGACGTCGAGATTCTCGACCTCGCTGCATTCGACAATGCGCCGCGACAGCAGGAACAGCCCAAGGTGGTCGCGGCGATCGTCGCGAGCGGGAGCGACCTTGAGATCGGCGGCACTGGTGTAACCAGCAACAGCACTGGTGCAACCAGCAACAGCACTGGTGAAACCGACCTGACAACATCGCCGGAACAGCCGAACGCTTCCAGTCGCTCGAAGGCCGCAGCGTTTTTGAACCGCACCGAAGTAGACCGTCCAAAAAGCGTGACCCGAACGTCGATTCGTGACGACGACACGGTCGCGGCCAAAGCTCCCCGCGTCGGCACGCCCGGTCGGGTCGAACAAGCGACTGCTGAGGCTGCCGACTTGCGTCCCGACGACGACCCGGCCCGGCAACATCGCAGCGGCGATGCGTCGTTGGATCCGAACGGAAAGAACGGCCACGACGACAACACGTTCTGGGACGGCGATCACGACGGGAGTCCGCGTCGACGCGAAACTCCGCTCTTCGTTGCCGCCGTCGGCCTTGCGATTCTGTCGGGCGTGCTCGGCGCCTTGTGGCTGCGGGAACGGGCCGCGGTCAACGACTTGCGTAGCGAGTCCGAAGCCGCGCAGCAGCTCGCTACCGACGTCGACATCGAAGATCTTGAACGTCAGCTCAATACGTTGCGGTTGCAGAATGATCAGCTCGAGCAACAACTTACCGACATGAGCGCCCTGGTCTTGGAGCTACCCGAGGGGAGGGTCATCGAGATCGACGTGCCGTTGACGCCGGTTCTCGCCGACGAGGAGAACGGTCGACTGATCGCCATCGACGAAAACGGCGACTATGTGGTGTTCGGCGATGGTGTGGAAAACCCAATCACCGATTCGGGCAGCGTTGGCGCAGCCCCTACTGGACTTTTCGCAGCGTCGGCCCGGGCGTGGGTAAGTACCGAGGCGGGCATCATCGACATTTTGCCGTTGCGCCCGCAGACCGAAGTGCAAGACGACGTGTCGTATGGGCCGGTGATGTTTCTCGCTGCTGAGACCCGCGGGTACTGGACCTATGACCCTGGCCAAGGTCAAGTGGTTCGACTTCGAAAAGGCGATGGAATGGTGACCGATGTCGTCGACATCCCCGTCGAGGTCGTCGACCTTACGATCGGTGCTGGTTCGGTTTGGGCTCTCGGCGACGACGGCGGGGTCTACCGCATCAACACCGCCGACCTCACGATTCAACAGCTCGACGCAGGCGAAGAGGTCATCAGCATTACCGCAGGTCCCGACGCGTTGTGGACGCTGTCGGCTGCGGACGGATCGCTACGCCGCATCGACCCAGTGACCGGTGCAGTTCTGGTGACTGTTCCTGTTGGCCGCGACCCAATCGATGCCATCTTTGCCGGGTCATCGGTATGGGTGGCGTTGCGTTCTGGGTCATCGCTGATCGAGGTCGATACACGCACGAGCGCCGTCGTGAGCCGCACGGAGCTTCCAAGCCAACCAACAGCGCTGCACCAAGGTGATACCGGAGTTTTTGTCACGATCGACAGCGATGACGCGCCGTTGTTGCGGATCGATTCGCTCTCGCAAACCCCCGATGCGGCAGAACAAGCAGCAGAGGCCGCGAGCGACGCCGAAGCTGTGACCAGCGACGACTCGTGAGCGACCATCCCGACAGCTTCGGCCTGGCCGAGGAGCATGCCGGGGAGTTATGGGAGACCCATTCGGATTGGTGGCAAGCTGAGTTCACGAACGGGGCCGACCCCGAATACGACGAGCAGATCTTGCCGCTCGCACAACAGCTGCTGGACGGCTATGACACCGTGCTCGACCTTGGCTGTGGCGAAGGACAGATCGCGCGACTGCTCGCGTCCGCGGGCGGGACACCGTTCGTTGTTGGGGTAGACCCGACACGTTCGCAGATTGCGGTGGCACACGAGCGCGGTGGCGGACCGCACTATGGGGTCGCTGGGGCCTCTGCGCTTCCGCACCCCAATGGATCCTTCGACGCCGTATTGGCGTGCCTTGTCTTTGAACACATCGATCCGTTAGAGCCGGCGATTCGCGAGGTTGCTCGGGTGTTGCGCCCAGGTGGCCGGTTCGCGTTCTTTCTTAACCATCCGTTGCTGCAGGTGCCTGGCAGTGGTTGGATCGATGACCACATGATCGATCCGCCCGATCAGTACTGGCGTGTTGGCCCGTATCTCGTCGAGTCGGCGAGTGTCGAGGAGGTGCAAAAGGGTGTGTTCATCCCGTTCGTGCATCGGCCGCTCAGTCGCTATGTCAATGCACTTGCTTCCCATGGCTTGGTGATCCACGAGATGTACGAACCGTCGCCGCCCGAGGGGTTCCGGGACAAGTCGGCGTTCTTTGCTGCGGCTGCGCACATACCGCGTCTGCTCGTGCTTGTGTGTGAGCGATCGGCCGA
>CALKGG010000046.1 GCA_938084885.1 uncultured Acidimicrobiales bacterium | reverse complement strand
CATTGGTCGGGCGATCGCCGAACGGTTCGCCGGACAAGGGTGCAAGCTCGTCATCAATGACATCGACGAAGCCAACGTTACTGAAGTCGTCGAAGCCATCACCGCAAATGGCGGAACCGCAATGGGCGCAATCGCCGACGTCTCGAACGCAGACCAGGTCAACGCCATGATCGACTCGACGATGGACGCTCATGGCCGCATCGATGTCGTCGTAAACAACGCCGGCATCGTCAGCCCCATGCTTCACTTCTTCGAAGCAGATGAACAATGGTGGCGTCGCATCGTCGACGTCAACCTCACCGGCCATTTCCTCGTGTCGCACCCGGCAGCTCGGATCATGGCCAAACAAGGCGGCGGTTGCATCATCAACATGAGCTCCGGCGGCGCCACCCGAGCGCACCGCGCCTTCACCGCATACGACGCAACCAAGGGCGGAATCGAAGCGCTCACCCGAGCAATGGCGATCGACCTTGCGGGCTACGGCATCCGCGTCAACGCGCTGATGCCCGGCTCGATCGACACCGCAAGCCAAGGCGAGGAATACCGCAAGATCAGCGGCGTCAACATCCCAATGGGTGCGGTCGGCGAACCAGAAGACATGACCGGTGCAGCACTCTTCCTCGCATCAGACGATGCCTCCTACATCACCGGCGATGTCATCAAAATCGACGGCGGCATGCTCGCCCAGCAACGGTCGGCCACCGTCGACATCCGTCCACCGGCAAACTTCCCAAAGGTTGAGGACCTCTAACCATGGCGACCACAGGGGGAATCCGAATCGGCGCCGATGTCGGCGGCACGTTCACCGATGTCGTCATCGAGCTGCCAACAGCCGACGGCACGGTGTCATATGAGTCGACCAAGGTGCTCACCACCCACGGCGGTCCCGAGGAAGCAATCCTCGATGGCATCGAGCGCATTGCGTCCCTGCACGACGTCGACATGGCCAATGTCGAACAGATCATTCACGGCACCACACTCGCCACCAACGCGCTGATCGAGCGGCGGGGCGCAAGAACCGCGCTGGTCACGACCGACGGTTTCCGCGATGTGATCGAAACACGAACCGAGGGCCGCTTCGAGCAATACGACCTCAATATCGTCCTGCCTACGCCATTGATCGAACGCAAAGACCGGTTCACGATTCCCGAGCGACTCAACGCAAGCGGCGACGTGCTCCTTGCCTTCGACGAGGCCGCCGCGGTTGCGGTGATCGACACGATCGCCGAAGGTGGCTACGAAGCCGTTGCTGTTGGCTTCATGCACAGCTACCGGAACGACATGCACGAACAGCGCTTCCGCGAACTGCTCCTCGAACGCCTGCCCGACATCTCGGTATCGCTCAGCGCAGAGGTCTCTCCCCAGATGCGAGAGTTCGAACGGTTCAACACCGTGTGTGCTAATGCCTACGTGCAACCACGCATGGCGAGCTACCTGTTCAAGCTCGCCGAAGAGCTCAAAGCTCGTGGTGCCAAATGCCCCCTCTATCTCATCCACTCGGGCGGCGGCTTGGTCAGCGTCGAAACCGCCGCAGCCTTCCCCGTGCGACTGGTCGAATCTGGCCCCGCCGGCGGTGCAATCTTCGCCGCCGACCTCGCCGCCCGATACGGCCGCGACCGGGTGCTCAGCTACGACATGGGCGGCACTACCGCAAAGATTGCGCTGATCGAGGACTACACACCGCAAACGGCCAAGACCTTCGAAGTTGCCCGCACGACCCGTTTCAAAAAGGGCAGCGGCATGCCCATCAGCATTCCCGTGATCGAGATGATCGAGATCGGCGCAGGCGGCGGCTCGATTGCGAGCGTCGACATGTTGGGCCAAATCCGAATCGGCCCCCATAGCGCAGGCTCTGAACCAGGGCCCGCGGCATATGACCGTGGCGGCGTCGACCCCACGGTTACCGACGCCAACCTGCAACTCGGCCGCCTCCACCCCGACAACTTTGGCGCAAAGGACATCACCCTGTCCCCCACCAAGACCGCCGCGGCCATTCGGTCAGCTGTCGGCGAGCCACTGGGCATGGACGACCACACAGCGGCCGTTGGTATTGCCGAGGTCGTCGACGAAAACATGACGAACGCAGCGAGAGTGCACGCAGTCGAAAATGGCAAAGACCTCGCGGGCTTCTCGATGATCGCATTCGGCGGCGGCGCACCGCTTCACGCCTCGCGCCTCATGGACAAGCTCGGCCTCGACGAACTGTTCATTCCCACCGGCGCCGGCGTTGGCTCGGCCATTGGTTTCTTGCGGGCACCCTTTGCCTATGAGGCTGTGCGTTCGCTCTATACCCGCATCGACGACTTCGACTACGACGCGGTGAACACGGTGCTCGCCGAACTCACCGAGGAAGCCGAAACATTCGTCCGCCAGGGCACTGAGGCACCGCTGACGGTCGAGCGTCAGGTGTCGATGCGCTACAAGGGTCAAGGCTGGGAGATCCCGGTGAAATTGGCAGCGCGCAGCGACCGCCCACCCGGTGACCGTTCCGGCGAGACCAACGGGTTCGACGACTACCACTTCGACGCTTTTGCCGCGGAAGGATTAGGTGCAGCCTTCACCAAGGCCTACGAAGAATTCTTCGGGCGGGCAATTGGGGACCTTGCGATCGAAACGGTCAGCTGGTCCGTGCGGGTTGCCTCCATCGTCGAGCCGCCACCGATGCTCGAACTGACCGCGGCACAAACCGCCACCACCAACGCGCCAACCAGGGCAATATTCGATCCGGTCTCGGGAGAAATGGCCGACTCGGCCGTCGTCGAACGAAGCGCACTGATCCCCGGCGACGCGGTTTCGGGTCCCGGCGTCATCGTCGAAGAACAAACAACAACGGTCCTGTGCTCGCACCACACCGCAGTCATGCAACCCGACGGGACGCTGCTCATCACCCGGGGAGCTGGCAACCGAGGAGGCCTGTTGTGAACGCGCAACCCAACGCGAGCAATGTCCATCATCAGATCATGTGGAACCGGCTCATCTCCATTCTCGAAGAACAAGCGCTCACGCTGATCCGCACCGCATTCAGTACATCGGTGCGCGAAGCCGGTGACCTCTCCGCTGGCGTGTTCGACCGTGAAGGCCGCATGATCGCCCAAGCCGTCACCGGAACTCCCGGCCACGTCAACACAATGGCTGCAGCGGTCCCGCACTTCATCGATGACATCGGACCCGAGCGCATCTACCCAGGCGACGTGTATCTGACCAACGACCCGTGGAAGGGCACTGGCCACCTCCACGACATCACCGTATGCACACCAGTTTTTCGCTCGATGGACCCAGGACGCTTGGGCCAAGCGGCTGAGGAAAGTGGAGCGGATCGTAGCGACCATGTAGCCAACGTGGGGGCCTCGACCGGAAGTGTCGACACCGATGACGTCCTCATCGGCTTCTTTGCATGTACCGCCCATGTTGTTGATGTTGGCGGTCGAGGCTATGGCCCCGACGGCATGGAGATCTACGAAGAGGGCATCCGCATCCCGATCATGAAGTGGACCGAACGAGGCGAACTCAACCACGACCTCGTCAACATTTTACGAAACAACGTGCGCGAACAAGACCAAGTGCTTGGCGATATCTACGGCTTGGCAGCAAGCAACGAGACCGGACGGCGCCGACTTATCGAAATGCTCGACGAGTTCGACATGACCAATCTCGAGGACCTCGCGTCGTTCATCTTCGACCGCACTCGAAAGGCAACCATGGCTGCCCTCGCTCCGGTCGCCAAGGGGGTCTACCGCAACAAGATGACCGTCGACGGCTACGAAAAGCCGGTCGATCTTGTGGTCGAACTGACCGTCACCGATGAGGGCATGCACGCCGACTTCACGGGCACGTCGCCGCTTAGCCAGTTCGGCATCAACGTCCCCATTGTCTACGCCCAGGCGTACTTCACCTACGGCATGTTGGTCGCGCTCGCACCCGAACTGCCGAACAACTACGCGTCGCTGTATCCGTTCACGGTGAGCGCACCCGATGGTGTCATCCTCAACGCGCAAGACCCAAACCCGGTGTCGGTGCGCCACGTCCTCGGCCATTTCGTGACCGACTTGTGTCTCGGCGCTATCGCCACCGCGCTCCCCGCGGTCGTACCGGCCGAAGGCGCTGGCGCGCTGTGGAACTTCCAAGCGAGCGCCCGATCCGCCAACCCCGATGACCTGCTACCACCGGTCGAACTATTGATGTTCAACAGTGGCGGCACCGGAGCTCGCCCAACCCTCGACGGGCTAACCGCAACGGCGTTCCCATCGGGCGTCATGACGATGAGCGCCGAGGCCACCGAACAAGTCGGCCCAATCATCATCTGGCGCAAGGAGATACGGGAGAACTCCGGCGGGTCCGGCACGTACCGCGGTGGTTTGGGACAGATCATCGAGATAAGCCCAACAAACGGCTACCACTTCGAGTTCTCTGCGATGTTCGACCGGGTAGACAACCCGGCGCGGGGACGCTCCGGCGGCCAAGACGGCGCGGCGGGCAAGGTCTACCTCGATGACGGCACGCCATTCTCACCGAAGGGCAAGCAACTCGTGCCAGCCGATCGACGCCTCATCCTCGAGCTTCCTGGCGGCGGCGGGTTCGGCGACCCTGCCGACCGCGACCCGGCAGCGATCGAGAACGACGAGCGGCAGGGGTACGTGACCGAGTCTTCGTCGCAACATGTCGGCGACAGCCGTGGAGGTTCCGATGGGAAATAAGGAGTCCTACGACGTTGTCTGTATCGGTGGTGCTGCGATTGGTAGTGCAGTTGCCTACTACCTGACCGAGAACCCCGACTTTGATGGCACGGTCGCGGTGATCGAACCGGACCCAAGCTATGACCTCGCCCAAACGTCCAGGGCCCAGAACTCAATCCGCGAGCAGTTCAGCCAACCGGTCAACATCGCCATCAGTCAGTACGGGTTGGACTTCATTGCGAACTTCCATGAGAACACCCACGTGGAGGGAGAGTCACCCGAGCTCAACTACCGCGGTACCGGCTATCTATTTCTCGCCCGTGACGACGCCGACCTCGACATGTTCGAGGCGCAGATGCGCATCCAGCACGAGTGCGGCGCCATGACACGCATGCTCACGCCCGAAGAAACGCTCGCCGAGTTTCCCTATATGGATGTCAGCCAGATCGCTGGCGCACGGATGGGCACGATGAAGGAAGGATCGTTCGATGGTTGGGCGTTCTTTCAGGGTTATCGCCAACGCGCAATTCACAACGGCTCGGAGTACATCAAGGACCGAGTCGTCAGCATCGACACCGACCACAACAACGCAACCGCCGTTGTATTGGCATCTGGTCGACGTATTCACGCAGGCCACGTCGTCAACGCTGCGGGGCCTCGCGCCAAGATCGTCGCCGAGATGGTCGGCCTCGACCTTCCCGTCGAACCGCGAGCTCGCACCAGCTTCGTGTTCGACTGTCGCAGCAAGATCGAGCACAACGTGCCGCTCACCATTACCCCTGAAGGCGTCCACTTTCGCCGAGAACAGCACCACTTCATGACCGGAGGGGTGCCCGAGAACGACGTGGCCATTTCCTATGACGATTGGGAGATTCGCCACGACGAGTTCGAAGAACAGATCTGGCCAACGGTCGCCAAGTACGTGCCAGTGTTCGACCAGATCGCCAAGGTCACCGCGTGGGGCGGCCAGTACGCGTACAACACGCTCGACCACAACCTGATCATCGGCAACTCACCTGAGGTTACGAATTTCTGGTTCGCC
>CALKGG010000045.1 GCA_938084885.1 uncultured Acidimicrobiales bacterium | reverse complement strand
GGCACTGTGAAGACAGCGCGGCACTGGTAGCCCGGCGGAAAATGTCGTAGCCGCCCTGCGCCGAATATTGCGCGGTAGGCACTCGAATTCGGCGGCGCCGCCCAACCCCGAGGGCTACGATTACCAACGGGCCAGACCGTTTGGCACTTCAGTACTCGTGCTGCGGTGCGTATCTCAGCCCGACAGCATTCATCGCCTCAGCATCTCAGGAGCCACCGTGACCGAAACCGCCGACTGGAACTTCACCGATTTCGTAGCGGGCAACACGCCGCTTCCGTCGCCAAACCTTGCATGGAATACCTACGGCAAAGGCGTCGAGAATATGGGCAAGGACGGGGCACCTGAGCACATCGACATCCCCGAACCAGCCGACGATCAACTGCTCATTCGAATCGATGCGGTTGGATTGTGCTTCTCCGACGTCAAGCTCATCCGTCAGGGCGGCGATCACGCGAAGCTGTACGGTCGAGATCTTCGCATCGAGCCCACCCGCCTCGGACACGAACCGTCGGTCACCGTCATCAAGGTCGGTAAGGACCTCGAAGGTCGCTATCAGGAAGGTCAACGGCTGGCGATCCAGCCCGACATTCACGTCGACGGCATGAGCACTGCCTATGGCTACACGATCCCCGGCGGCCTGATTCAATATCACACCATCGGCCCCGAGGTGCTCGACGCCGACGACGGTTCGTACGTCATCCCGGTCGATGACTCGATCAGCTACGCCGGTGCGGCGCTGTCGGAACCATGGGCATGTGTTGTTGGTGCATACACCCAGCGCCGCCGCTTGCAGCCAATGGACGGCGGCACGATGTGGGTCATTGGTTCGACGAACGACACTGTCGACTACACGAGCAGCCAGGGGATCGGCAACCCGTCGACGATCGTGCTCTCGGACGTTTCCGAACACGTTGCCAGCTGGATTGAAAGCGCACGCGGCGACGGATCGACGGTGATCGTCGACAACGACCTCACCCCAGAGAACGTGGCCGCGAAGTCTGCTGCGCACACCGGTGAAGACGGATTCGACGACATCTTCGTGCTCGGCCAGACCAGCGCAGCACTCATTGAAGAGGTCGCGAAGACGATCGCCTTCCGCGGCACCATGACGATGGTCGGAACCGAGCCGCTCGATGGTTTCCCGCAAACCGACGTTGGTCGCCTCCACTACCACTACACCGCGTACCTCGGCACGACCTCGAACGACATCAGCGAAGCATGGGGGGAAGAACGCAACCGCGCCGACCTCGTTCCCGGCGGCGTCACGGTCGTTGTTGGTGCTGGCGGTCCAATGGGCCAAATGCATATGCAGCGGGCAATCGAGATGGAGAACGGCCCGGCCACCATCATTGGTCTTGACCTCGACCAAGAGCGTATGGATCGGGCCAGCACGATGCTGGCACCCATGGCTGAAGCTGCCGGCAAGAAGTTCATCATCTTCAATTCGGGTCAAGGTCAGGACGCCGTCGACGAACTGATCGCTGCGGAGTCCAATGGAAACGGCGCCGATGACGTGATCGTGTCGGTGCCTTCGGGACCCCTCATGGGCGAGTCGGCCAAGATGATGAGCAAGAACGGCATGTTGGTGCTCTTTGCTGGAGTGCTCAATGGAACCATGGCGCCGCTCAACATGAGCGACGTGTATTTGCACAACGCGCAGTTCACTGGGACGTCGGGTTCGTCGATCGCCGACCAAGAATCGGTCATTCACAAAACTGTCGAAGGTTCGTTGACGCCGAGCCACAACCTGGCCGCCGTCGGCGGCATCGACGCTGGTCAAGCCGGCGTTCAGGCGCTGATCGACGGAGACTTTGCTGGCAAGGTCATGATCTTCCCGCAGCTCGTCGGGCTGGAACTCACCGGTCTTGACGAGCTTGCCGACAAGCACCCCGACATTGGCGAGAAGCTCGGTCCGAACAACACCTGGACCAACGAAGCCGAGCAGCTCCTCTTCGAGAAGTACCACGCCTAGCCTCCGAAACCAGCGGCTTCGCCGCGAATCTTGGCGGACACGGCTCGACGTACCGTTCGCTCCTTCGAGGGCTGTTCACTCGCCACGGAGGCCGTACGCCGGACGCGGTGTGTGTCGAGATCCGTCAGGGTCGAGGCAATACGTAGATTTCGACCCGACGTGTTGAGGAAAGTACAGTGCGGAAATGATCGTTACCGTTACGCCGAATCCGAGCTTTGATCGGACGCTACATCTCGAGTCTTTCGAGGTGGGCCAGGTCCATCGCGCGATCGACGTGACCGTCGAAGCTGGGGGCAAGGGCATCAACGTGTCCCGTGCCCTTGCCTTGAGCGGCGTTGCGAGCACGTGTGTTTTCCCGGCCGGTCCCGATGATGGCAATCAGATGCGTTCGCTGCTCGGGGCGATCGACGGGTTCACATGGCACACGGTCGATACCGGAACTGCTGTTCGAACCAATGTCACGGTCATCGATGACAGCGGCCACACGACCAAGCTGAACGAACCGGGCGCTGCGCTCGGCGACGCCGAACTCGAGCAGTTGCTAGCGTCGGTGGCCGAGGCAACGGCGGGGGCCGACTGGCTCGCCGGATGCGGAAGTTTGCCTCCTGGACTCACCACGGAGTTCTATAGTCTGCTCGCGGAGCAAGGACGCGCGGCGGGAGTGAAGATGGCGATCGATGCGAGTGGCGCAGCGCTGCGTGCTGCGGTCGACGGAAACGTGGCGTTGATCAAACCGAATCGAGATGAACTTGCCGATGTTGTGGGACGCGACCTGTTGACGCTCGGTGATGTGGTCGATGCAGCGGTCGACGTTCGCAATGGTGGGGTTGGCGGTGTGGTCGTGAGCCTTGGTTCGTCGGGGGCGGTGCTCGTCGATGATTCCGGTGTGATTCACGGCACTGCGCCTACCAACATTGTCAAGAACACCGTCGGTGCTGGTGATGCTTTTCTGGCCGGGTTCTTGGCTGGCGGTGGAGCAGGCCCTGATGCGCTGGCCTCTGGATTGTCATGGGGCCGAGCGGCTGTTCAGTCGGCGTCGACCTCGTTCCCGCCAGCCACCGATGAGGATCGTGCAGCCGTGTCTCTCACCGAGGAAATCGATCGTTCGCTGCGAGTAGGTCACGAATGAGCAAGAACGCAAAGAAGCCAAAGAAGCAGGCCGCGTCCGGCAAGCGAGCTAAAGCCACGAAACCCCGAAGCACATCCCCGCAGGACAAGGCGGCCAAGGCCTCAACGAAATCTCGAGGCGGGTTCGGTATTGGACTCGGCGACATGTTCATCTCGGGCTTCCGTGGTTTCTTCCAACCGAGGAACGCGCTCATCCTTATCGGCGCAGCCATACCGGTCTTTGCGGTGTTTTGGGTGGCGTCGATTCCGTGGCAGAACTTCAATGCCGAGCTCACCAGTCAGGTAAACGCCGGACTGAGCGAAGACGTCGGCAGCACGTTTGAGGCAAACCTGACGGCACTCGAGCAGCTGCAATGGATTGCTCTGGCGTTCGTCGCGACCTTCCCGGCTGGTGTCATCACCGCCCCATGGTTTCGTTATGCCCTCGACGCCGCCGATGGTCGAGAGATCAACATCAAGGCGCCGCTTATCGATGGGCAAAAGTGGATTAACCACACCTTTGCCACCTTCTGGTTTTGGGCGGGTATCACGGTTGGTATTCGCTACTCGGTGCTGATTCCGGCTCTGCCGTCGATCGTTGTGCTCTTGCTCTACGCCTTCTACGGCTATGTGATCGCTGATGGTCGAGAGATCAACGGCCTCAAAGCCCTCGGCATCAGCGTCCGTATGGGCAAAGGAAAGCGCCTCGGACTCTTTGCGATCGCTGGCTTGTTCTTTGTATTCAATATCTTCGGCGTGGTCGGGTTCGGCGTGGGGCTCGACGATGGTAGCCCAACGATCATCGGAATTTTGTTGGGCATACTTGGCATTGCCGTCACTGCCAGCATCACGCTTGTCAGCGGCGGAGCGATATATCGAACGTTGGAGGGAGACCTAGATGGATAGCGGCTACGGGGCAATAGAAGATCAGTTGATGGGGGGCGTTGGAGCGTCGCCTGGCGTTGCGATTGGTCCAGTCGTGTCCGTCGTCGTTGAGTCGGTCGAGCTCACCGATATTGCGAATCCCATCGAGGCCATTGGAGCATCCGCAACCCGTGTGAGCGCCAAGCTCAAACAACTCTCCGAGCAGACCCGCAACGCTGGCCGTGATGAAGCCGCCGATGTGCTTCAGGCCCAAAGCCTCATGGCCGAAGATCCAATGATCCCCGATTCGGTGTCCGAGCAACTCGACGCTGGCCTCGCTCCTGCCGATGCGTTCGACACGGCAGCCGCTGGGTTGTCGGCGCTGCTGGCGTCGCTCCCCGATCCGTATCTTGCGGCCCGAGCTGCCGACATTGGTGAGGTGATGCAGGCAATCAAACGCGACCTTGCTGGTGTTGATTCCGAAGGGCTAACCATTACCGAGCCGAGTATTTTGATCGCTCACGAACTTACCGCTGCTGAGACTGCTGGCCTCGATGCCGACTTGGTGTTGGGCTTTGCGACCGAGACCGGCGGCGCCACGAGCCACGTGGCGATCATTGCCCGCTCCCTTGGCGTACCCGCGGTCGTTGGCGTTTCCAATCTGCTCGAAACGGGTCCGTCGTTTGCGTGCCTCGATGGCGCGAGTGGCGCGTTCGCTGCCGATCCGTCAGATCATGTGAAGGCGGTCTTTGAAGCGTCCGCAGCAGCGCGTGCGTCTCTGCAGCTTCGTCTCGACGAGGTCCGCGGTATGTCGGCCACCTTTGGTGATACGCCGATTGCTGTGCCGGCAAACATTGCTGGCGGAGGCGATATTGCCAAGGCCGTCGAAGAGCAGTCCGATGGCGTTGGCCTCTACCGGACCGAGTTTCTGTTTCTCGATGTGCCCAAGCCTCCCACCGAGGAGCAACAGTTCGACGAGTACAAGCTTGCAGCCGAGTCGTGGACCGACACGGTGGTTATTCGAACGTTCGATATCGGCGGCGACAAGCCAGCGGAGTACTTGAACATGGACCCCGAGGAGAACCCGTTTCTCGGTATTCGAGGCGTCCGCATTTACGACAAGTTTCCCGAACTCATCGACGGTCAGATTCGAGCGGCCCTGCGGGCGTCAGCGTTCGGTGACATCTCCTTGATGATTCCCATGGTTGCGACGGTGGAAGAATTCTTGGGGGTCAAGCAGCGGGTCATTGACCAGCGCACGAAGCTCGATAGCGAGAACGTCGCGACTGGTGACATCAAGCTCGGGGTGATGGTGGAGGTGCCGTCGGTGGCGCTGAACGCTCATTGCTTTGCCGAGCATGTCGATTTCTTCTCGATTGGCACCAACGACCTCACGCAGTACACGATGGCTGCCGATCGGATGCTCGGATCGCTCGCTGGCCTCCACGATCCGCTCCATCCGTCGGTTATCCGGCTGTGTGAGATGGTGGCCGAGGCTGGTAATGCGAAGGGCATTCAAACATCGGTGTGCGGTCTGGCCGCTGAGGATCCGCTCGCAGCGATCATCTTTGCCTCGGTCGGCATCACGAAGCTTTCGGTTTCGGCTAACTCGGTGAACCTGATCAAAGCCACGCTTCAGGCACAGGACGCCTCGATCGCTGACGAAGTGCGCAAGGTGATCGACACCGCTGAATCAGCCCGTGAGGTTCGCCAACAACTCGGGCCGCACGTGGTCAACGCGTGAGCGCTCCGCTCGATAGCCGGGTTACTCGAATTGTTCGGTGGCTACTCAGCCAGAGCGAGCCTCGGAGCACGTCTGATCTGGCGGCCGATTTGGTCCTGACAGAGCGGGCGGTCCGCTATCGGCTGTCCGCGGCGGAGAATTACCTTGAGTCCTTCGGTGCGTCGCTGACCCGCCAGCGGGGAACGGGCCTCTTTGTCGAGGCGTCAGACGAGGTTCGTCAAGCAATCCTCGATGATCTCGGCGAGCGGTCCACGACGCCTCGGGTGTATGCCCCCGACGAACGTGAGCACCTGTTGCTCGATGCGCTTCTTTGGAATCATCCTGGGACCACGGCGCTCGACCGTTTGAACGAGGATCTTGAGGTATCGAAAACGTCGGCGCGGCGCGACCTTCGGCGTTGCGAACCTTGGCTCGACCGCATGGGTCTTCCGCTCGTGCGTAAGTCGGGCAAAGGCATTGGGCTCATTGGTTCTGAGCAGCGCGTGCGTCGAGCGCTCGTGCAACTCTTTTTGGAAGCCGTGCCGGCAGATGTGCTCGATGAACTGCTCCACACGCCATTCGAGGACGCAACGCTGATACGGGTTCGGGTTCCCGCCGGGTTGCAGGATCGTTTTGCGTCGTTGTCGGTGTATGAGTGCGCGCAAGCAGTGAGTGCTCGGCCGTTGCGTGAGCAGTTGTCTTCGGGCAATAGCGAACTGGTGTACACGTTGTATCTCGCGGTCACCGAGGCTCGTGTGTCGCAAGGGCATGCAATCGACCTCGATCCGGGCCAGTACCGTTCGCTGATCGAGCATCCGGCATCTCAGACGGTCAGAAGGTTGGCGAACTCGTTAGCCGAGCTTGGCCGGCCCAAGTGGAGCGACGAGGAAGTTGCTGGTCTGACCGAGTATTTGCTCGGGTTCAATGCGTTGAATCAGGACCCGGGGATTGGCCGCGATGTCGAGTTGCTCGTCGACGAGATTTTGGCGTTGGCAACCGACCGACTGCATCAAAGTTTGTTGGGCGATGACCTGCTTCGCCGCGGGTTGTCTGCGCACTTTTCCCGATTGTCTGTTCGTATGAATTACGGGTTGCCGGTGCATAACCCGTTGGCACTGGAAGTGGCGACTCGTTATCCCGATGTGCAGGCGGTTGTCGATGAGGCGAGGGCGATCATCGAGTTGCATGTTGGGGCGCCCATCAGCGATGACGAGTTGGGCTTTATCACGATGTATTTGTCGGGTGCAATGGAGCGCTCGAACCTGCGGCCACGTCGCCGGGCAATGGTGGTGTGTCCGAGTGGTATGGCTACTGCGTGGGTGTTGGTGTCGAGATTGCAGGCGGAATTTCCCGAGCTTGCACTCGTGCAGGTCCTGTCTGCGACCGAATATCAGCAGCAAGATACGTCAGATTTCAATTTTGTCATATCCACCATTCCGCTGCCGGAAATCGATGCTCCGGTGGTTGTGGTGAGTCCGTTGCTGTCGTCTTCGGACGTGCAGACGCTTTCGGCCATGCTCTAATTTCGCTGAATTTTCAACAGATAAAGCATGTGTAAAAGCACATAAAGACGAGATAAAGAGCCCTAGACCCTCGAAAGGCCTGCGTCAACACGGGGGCCGTGCCAACTTGTCAGAACGGGCCAGCGCCCTTGTGAGAGTGGCGACTGTCACACCCAACGCGTCTAACATGGCCGTCTACTCAAAAGGAGGGACACAATTATGCAACAAAAGCTTCAGCGGTTTGGTGGTTACCTTGCCGCAATGGTGATCCCAAACATCGGGGCATTCATTGCCTGGGGTTTGATCACCGCACTCGTTATCCCAACCGGTTGGCTTGCACGCCTCGGTTTTGGTGGCGGTGAAGGTGGAGAAATCTGGGGCACCACATCCGACGCCCTGGTCGGACCAATGATCTTCTATTTGCTGCCGCTACTTATCGCCTACACCGGCGGCAAGATGGTTCACGGTCACCGTGGTGGCGTTCTCGCCGCTATTGCGGTCATGGGCGCAATTGGTGCTGAAGGCAACTTCACGGCCGACGATGGTGAAGTTCTCACCACTCGTGTGCCGCAGTTCCTTGGCGCAATGATCATCGGCCCACTTTCGGGTTGGGTCATGAAGAAGATTGACGAGTTCCTCGAGCCACGCACTCCAGCTGGGTTCGAGATGCTCTTCAACAACTTCTCGCAGGGCTTCGGTGGCCTCGGCCTCACGTTCCTGTCGTACTGGGTCATTGGACCTGTTAGCGCATTCGTTGCTGACACGTTCGGCAACATCGTAACCAGCATCTCCGACGCAGGTCTCCTGCCTCTCGCCGATATCCCAATCGAAGTTGCGAAGGTTCTCTTCCTGAACAACGCGATCAACCACGGTGTGCTTACGCCGCTCGGCGCAACCGACGTTGCGGAACAAGGTCGTTCGATCTTCTTCCTCCTCGAGACAAACCCTGGACCAGGCCTCGGCCTCCTCGGTGCGTACTGGTTCGCAGGTACCGGCCTCGCCAAGCTTTCTGCTCCTGGCGCAATGGTTATCCACTTCATTGGTGGCATCCACGAGGTGTACTTCCCGTACATCCTCATGAACCCAGTCATGATCGGTGCAATGTGGGCAGGCGGCATCAGTGCCGACCTCATCTTCGTCGCAACCGATGCAGGCCTTGTTTCATCGCCAAGCCCAGGTTCGATCATTGCGTACTTGGCGCTTCTCCCAGCTGAAGGCGGCGCAGTATTTGGCGTCTTTGCTGGTGTGGCAGTCGGCGCAGTGCTCGCCTTTGTTGTTGGCTCCGGCCTCCTCAGGCTCTTCCCAGTGAAGGACATGACGGACAACGAAGCAGACATCGCTGGCGGTGGCCTTGCCGATGCAATGCCTGACATCCCAGGCGTCGCAAACGCATAATTTGCTAGGCAATTCATAAGTGGTGAGATCGGGTCGGTAGCGGGCAGCTCAGCTGCTCACTCCGGCCCGATCTTTCGTTTACCAACGGGGTCACTATGGCCCCAATTGGGAATAGGCGACGTGCGTTCTCCGTTTACGGGGGCGCACCACCGGGCTGAGTGTTGTTCACCTCAGCTCGACACGTAGACACATAGACACGTACGGCAAAAGACGAACACAGGAGGAATGCAGATGAGCGACATGGTTGTAAAGAAGGCAGACGAGGTGAAGCTCATTGTCTTTGCTTGTGAAGCAGGAATGGGTAGCAGCCTTATGGGCGCAAACCAGCTGAAGAAAATGGTGAAGAAGGCAAAGCTCGATATCGAGGTCATTCATTCGCCGGTCGGCCAGGTCCCCGAACACGCAGACGTCATCGTCACCCACAAGTCACTGTCGGCACAGGCCAAAAATAGCTTCCCGAACGCGGCGATTATCCCGTTCATGATGTTCTTTGGTGATCCAGCAGTGAAAGGTCTCGTCGAGACATTGAAGGCCGGCAACGACGTCGAGTCGGTTCTGTAGTGGTCAGTGACATGCTGGCCCGCGAGGCCGTCGTGACGGGACTTCCTTCGGTAAGCAAGGAAGAGGCGATTCGCTATGTGGGAAACTTGCTCGTTGAGCGAGGGCACGTCGGCCAGAGTTATGTCGACGCCATGGTTGAGCGCGAGGAGAAGGTTTCGACCTTCCTTGGCAACGGCGTTGCTATGCCCCACGGGACGTTCGAGTCAAAGGAAGCGATCGTTCGGTCCGGCATTGTGGTGGCGCAGTATCCAGACGGTGTCGACTGGGGGGTCGGCACGGCACATATCGTCATTGGCTTAGGTGCCGTTGGTGATGACCACGTTGCCATACTGAGTCACATGGCCGAGATTCTTCAAGACGAAGACCAGGCCGAGGCCTTGTGGGATACAACAGATCAAGAGTTGTTGTACAAGGTGCTCACCACCATCCCTGATGAGGATGACGAGGACGAGGACGAGGACGACGCCGAAACCGGGGGTCCCATCACACGTTCTGTGACGATTGCAGGCGAGGGAGGGCTTCACGCCCGCCCGGCGAGCATCATCGTGGAATATGCGAAGGGTTTCGACGGCGCGATCGTCATTACCAAAGAAGAAAAAAGTGCCAAGGCGAACAGCATCATGAGCGTTCTCGCTTTGGGCGCCGTGGCCAATGACACCGTTGAGATCACGGTCGAGGGAGACAACGGTGCTGCAAATGCAGCGGCCGCTGACGAAATCGAACGCATTCTCACCACCCCGGAGGAAGAATTGTAATGGCACGAATGAATCGTGAAGAACTACTGGCAGCTGCGACACAAAACATGTCGGCACAACCAGATCCGAGCGGCAAGGCCGATCTAGTAAGCGAGAAGGGCGCAATCATCGCGGCCAGCGAAGCTGGTGAGATGAAGAACGCCTTCAAGCGAATCAAGAAGGTCGATGGATACCGATGGGTGATCATCAACCGCGAAGATCTCTTCGCGGCGAACAGCTTGTCGATCGGCTCGAAGGCCGGAATCATCACTCCAGATGGCACCGTGCTCAAGAATGCCGACATTCCTCGCAAGAAGCCGTAACGAGTCGTTCCCTGAGCGGGCTTGGCCGCGCTGTTAGATGGCGGCTGGAGAGTCTGCGAAGGGGATGATCAACTGCGGTGTTCCGCCGTTGAGGTCGAGGGACCACACATCCCATGCCGGTTGTGCTTCGGTTCCCTCGGCCTCATTCGGCAGGCCGTAAAGTATTGTTGAGTCGTCGAGGAATTCCACTTGGTCCTCGACGCTTCGGGTTTCAGGAAGGTCCCGACGTTCGCCTGTGGCGGTATCGATTGCGACGACCTGAAAGACATCGCCTCGGCGTTCCTTCGCCACGATCGTCGAACCGTCTGGAGAGACCTCTGGACACGTTGCATTGTCGTGGATGACTTGGAGTCGTGAGGTTGAGATCGATCCCTCAACGATCGACGTGTCGTCGCCGACGCCCAACGTTGCGTAGAACGTGTCGTCGTCGACGAAGGTGACGCCCCAATAGTTGCGCTCTTCGGTTTCTATTGGCTGGTTGTCGACCCCAAAGGTCACGAACTGGGTTTCGAGGTTGGCGCCGATTCCGCGCTCGACCTCGATGAGTTGGGTGGTGGTGGCGAATTCGCCTGGGTTGAGGTAGCTGTGTCCAACGGCAAAGCCGGTCCAGGCAACGACCGAGCCATCGGGAGATGCCGCGGCGCGGCTTGGCAGGTTGATCCCGAAGCGAAGGCTCGGGTTGAGGTTCGCATCGAGGATGAGCCCTCGGCCTGACCCGCCGAGCCCGCTGGTGTCATCGAGGCAGATGCCGCCGTTTGCGTTGAGGTCGATTCGTACACATTCGAGGGTGGTGGTGTGGCGGATGCCTTCGCGGTCGATGTAGCCAATAGTGCCGTAGTCATCTCCGGGCGTCCGATTCACGAATGCAATGCCGATGTCGTTGGGGTTCACATTCGGGAATGGTGCTTCGGTTTCGTCGAGCTCACGGTCTGATTCGGCTTCTTCGGTGCTCGCTGTTGGGTCGTCGTTGGTCGCCTCGACGGCATTGGGTTCGTCTTCGACGGTCAATGGCAGGGTCGATGGGGTGCTGCCAATGGTGGGCGGCGCCGATTCGAACTCAGCGATTTGGGCTGCTGCTCGTTGTTCGGCAGCTGTTGTTTCATTCGTCGTGGTCAGGAGTGTGCCGACAAAGTAGACGGACGCTCCGACCATCAACAGCAACGCGAACGCGAGCAACGCGAACGAAAGATTGCCGCTCGACTCCTCTGTCTGTTCTTCAGAGGGGTCTTCTGCAACGAGCTCGTTGGATGGCTCGTTCTTCGGCGAGGGATCGGACGTGTTTGGAATGTCGCTCATGACTCTGTTTCCGCTGGGTGTTCCCGGAGAATTGCAACGATGCCGACGGTGCCCACGGTGAGGATCAATCCTCCGAGCATGACGGTTAATGCACTATCGACAGATCCGAGGTCCCAGATAAGCCCAAAGACAAAAGCTGAAGCAGTTCTTGCAAAGGCCACGAGCGTGCTCAAGGTTGCCAGACCTGCGCCCCGGTGCTCCTCGGGGATCACTCCCGCGGCGAGTGCTGGCAGGACGCCGTCGGTTGCGCCGTAGAACAGCCCCAAGAGTGCAAGGACGCCGATGATTGCGGGCACCGAGGTGGGTGCGAACAACAGCGCCACCAGTACTGACGCCAATGCAAGCTGGCCGAGGAACCAGACGCGGGCGCGGCCAATCCGGTCAGCGAGACGACCGAGGGGTGTCGCTGTTAGCAAGAAGCTGATCGCCGTGCCCACGAAGAGCAACGGGAACCACTTGGCGCCAAAGCCGCCGATACCGATCTCGTTCGATCGTTGCGCGGCATCAAAGATCACAAGGTAGATGAACGCGTCGCCGATCATGAAGCAGCCGAAGGCCATGCCAATGCCAGAGATTCTGCGAAAGCCACGATTCGCGAAGAGTGACGTAAGGATGGCCCGTGTGCTCTCGGTGGTCGTGGTTTGTGGCCCGTCTGCGTGCGAGCCGACATCTTGGGCAGTCGACTCGTAGCGAGGGTTGCGTGCCCAGGTGATAATCACCGCAAGGCCGAGGAATCCGAATGCGACGCTGAAGGTGAAGATCGACACGAACGAGCCGGGGAGCGCCCACAGAATGGCGAAGGCGAGCAGCGGGCCAATCATCGCGCCGGTGGCGTCCATTGTTCGATGGAACCCAAAGGCAGTTCCCCACGACTTCTCCGGAGTCGCAAGCGAGATCATGGCGTCGCGGGGACCTGTACGTAGGCCTTTGCCGAGGCGGTCGATGAGCAAGAACGGGACGACGGGTGCCGATGCGAGTGTCGCAGCGAGCAGGCCCATGCGGCTTGCCGTGGAGATGCCATAACCAGTCGCAGCGGTCTGCTTTGGCTTCTTGGTGCGATCGGCGATCGTTCCGCCGAGAACCCGCAGCAGCGCGTTCGCAATCTCGTATGCGCCCTGAAATGCACCGAACACGAACGGGGTGAAGCCGAGCTGGGACGTCAAGAACAGTGGGATGACTGCGGCCACCATTTCTGAACTGATATCGGTGAAGAAGCTGGTGAACGCGAGCGCGACAACCGTACGGTTCAACGCTCCTGATTTTGACCGCTTGCCAGCAGCCTTTTCGGGGCGTGTGCCCAGGCCGGTATACACGTTGTCTCCATCGGCACGAGACCCTGCAAACTTCAGCGGTAGAGTCGTGCTGTGGCATATCAGTCTCTCTACCGCCGCTACCGTCCGCAGACCTTTGGCGACATGGTTGGACAGGAGCACGTCATCAGCGCACTGCGAAACGCGGTTCGAGACGATCGTGTTGGTCACGCGTACCTGTTGAGTGGCCCTCGTGGCACCGGAAAGACCACCGCAGCGCGAGTGTTGGCCAAGGTGCTCAACTGCGAGAATCCCGTCGACGGCGAACCCGACGGCGTCTGCGCGTCGTGTGTGGCGATCGAAACGGGAACCAGCTTCGATCTGCACGAACTCGATGCAGCGTCGAACAACCGCGTCGAACATATTCGTGACCTGCTCGAAAAGGTTGCGCTTGGTACGCCCGGCCGTCGAAAGGTGTACCTCCTCGATGAGGTGCACATGCTTACTCCAGGAGCAGAAAACGCGCTTTTGAAGACGTTGGAGGAGCCGCCGGATCATGTCGTGTTCGTGTTGGCGACAACCGAGCCACACAAGGTGGTCACGACGATTCGGAGCCGCACGCAACAGTTCGAGCTGACGCTTATTCCGGCCGATCAGATGGCCGCACGAATTCGCGAGATCGCAGCTGACGCCGAGATTGAGGTCGACGATGAGATCGTCGACCATGTGGTCAAGGTCGGCGGAGGTTCGGCCCGTGACACGCTCTCGGCCCTCGACCAGGTCGTTGCCGCTGGCGGTGTGGCCGACGTCGACTCGTCGACGCCGGATCTGTTGGAGGCTGTCGCGTCGCAAGATGCGGCGCTTGCGCTTCGTGCAATCGAGGATGCGACGTCTCGAGGTATGGATCCTCGACGTGTCGGTGAGTCGTTTATCGATGCTTTGCGTTCGGTGTTCTTGATGAAAATGGGGGCACCGCCCGCTCGGATGTCGGCCCCTGATCGCGAGATGTCGGAGGCGTTTGCGCCACGTTTGGCTGCGGGAACACTTACTCGTGTGCTCGAGCTCGTTGGAAACTCGCTCGTCGAGATGCGCCAGGCTCCCGATCCGAGAATCGACCTTGAGGTGGCGTTTGTTCGTTCGTGTTCGCCCGGCAGCGACGGCAGTGTCGATGGGTTGCTTGCGCGTATCGAACAGTTGGAAGCCCGCGTCGCTGCTGGTGTCCCAGCGTCAACGGCGGCGCCAACAGCGGCCGTGGCTTCGGCGCCAGCTGTGATCCAAGAGGTTGCTCCGGTTGCAGATACCAATGCGCCTTCGGCGCCGAGTGTTCAGAATTCGCCTGAGGCTCCCGCTGCCAGCGCCCCTGCACCCGTCGAGCCAGCGGCTGCGCCTGCGCCTGCACCCGTCGAGCCGGCCGCAGCACCTGCTGCTGGAGACGGGGGACGTTCTCGCCCCGCCGACAAGGCACGTGCGGTGCTCCGTTCGCAAAATGGTGACTCGCGTCCCGCTCCGGCTGCACCACAGGGTCAGCCGGCTCGCCCGACACCGCCGCCTCGCCGGTCCGGTGGCTCGCCGCCGCCGCCCACACCTCCATCGATGCGCGGCGACGATGCGCAGGCCGCTGCACCGTCCCCCGAGGCTGGCGCACCGCAACCGGCGCCCGAACCCGTTCCCGAGGCCGCAACTCCCGCATCTCCGG
The DNA here is from genome assembly GCA_938084885.1 of uncultured Acidimicrobiales bacterium. Taxonomy (GTDB): domain Bacteria; phylum Actinomycetota; class Acidimicrobiia; order Acidimicrobiales; family SHLQ01; genus SHLQ01. Next base: position 16,317 of record CALKGG010000045.1, on the reverse strand, counting down.
ACGCTCCGGTCGCGGACGTGGAGCAGGCACCGAAGCAGGCCGTGTCGACTGCTGGGTCTGGCGGTGCAGTGCCCTTCCAGAAGGTTCGCGACGGTTGGACAGCGATGCTCGATGGACAGTCGACCCCGGCTCGCGCTCGGTTCCTTGCGGGTCACGTTGCGGGGGTTCAGGGTGATGTCATTGACTTTGTGCTCCCTACCGTGAGCCAGGTGAAGCGATGTGAGTCGTATCGGGTTGAGGTCGAAAAGGCGGTGAGCGAGACGTTCGGGGTTCCAATGACGATCGTGTTGCGTGCCGACGACCAGCCTGAACCCGCCGCGTCTGCGCCTGTTGCGGTGGAACAGGTGCAACACGAATCCGAGATCGACGTCCACGACCTGACCGACGCGGATGGTATGAATGCAACAGTTGTCGACCGAATCGCCGACGTATTTCCTGGCGCTGAAGTCCTCGATCAAGAAAGCTGACCAACATGAGTGAACAGAACGAGCCACAAGCTGGCATGGACCTTTCCGCCCTCCTTGGCGGTGGCGCCGGAGGCATGGATCTCGGTGGACTAATGGAGCAGGCCCAAGCAATGCTCGCTGGCGCCCAAGAGGCTGCCGCTGAGGTCGTCGAAGGTAGTAGTGGCGGGGGCATGGTCAAGGTGGAGGTCGACGGTGGCATGAACTTCCACTCGGTCACGATCGATCCGTCCGTTGTGAACCCCGACGATGTCGAGATGCTGAATGATCTCGTGCTTGCCGCGCTTCGTGATGCGTCATTACAGATCCAAGACGGACAAGCTGACGCCATGGGCGGCATGGACCTCGACGGTCTTGGCGGAATGCTCGGCGGCGCCTGAGCCTTGGCACTCTTTGCTGGACCGGTACAGGATCTCATCGACGAGCTCGGGCGTCTTCCCGGCGTTGGACCTAAGTCAGCGCAGCGGATTGCGTATCACATTTTGAAGATTTCGACCGTCGATGCGACGCGTCTCGCATCGGCGATCAGCGAGGTGAAGGAACGCATCTCGTTCTGCGATCGTTGTTTCAATATTGCCGAGGGTGCGGAGTGTGCGTTGTGCCTGGATCCGGGGCGAGATGGTTCGATGGTGTGTGTCGTCGAGGAGTCTCGCGACATTGTGGCCGTCGAGCGGACCCAGGAGTTCAAGGGCCGCTATCACGTGCTTCAGGGGGCGATCAGCCCAATCGAAGGTATTGGTCCCGAACAGCTGCGAATTCGTGAGCTCTTGGGCCGGATCACCGTCGAGGGCGTCGACGAAGTGATCCTCGCAACCAATCCGAATATCGAGGGTGAGGCAACAGCGATGTATCTGGCCCGACTGCTCGAGCCGCTGGGTATTACGGTGAGCAAGGTCGCGTCGGGGCTTCCGGTGGGCGGCGATCTCGAATATGCCGATGAGCTCACGCTCGGGCGGGCGCTCGAGGCTCGTCAACAGCTCGGAACCAAATCTTCGGGAATGCCTTCTGGAACGCCAGCACCGTCGCGAGATGCTGTCGTTCCTGATTCGCGCGTCGGGGATTGAACCGGCGCCGACTACGAATGTTACAACGAGATTACGCTTGACATCATTTCGTAATACTCGTAGAGTTGGATTCAACGTCGCACACGGCGCCACTTCACAGAGTCCGCTCTCCCCGGTGGTGCTGGTTGCGACCCGGCAAGAGTTGTTTCAGCCGGTCAGACCATACGACCGCCCGCGCCTGACCGGCTGAAACAACTGCCCGCTTTGGTTAGACCGCAGGTGCGTGTGGCTTTGGTTCTTTCGGCAAGCCAAGGACCAACTCGCCAATGATGTTGCGCTGCACCTGTGATGTTCCGGCGTAGATCGTTCCAGCTCGTGCGTTGTACATGACCCCAACCCACGATGCGGCGTTGTTCGGCGCGCCGGGCAGATCGGTAGCGAACGACGTCTTGGCAATACCATCGGGAGTCATTGCCGCGGCACCCAGAATGTCGACGGCGAGTTCGGTGACTTCTTTGTGGTACTCGCTCCAATAGAGCTTGAAGGTCGATTCGCCCGGGCCGGGATGGCCGCCGTTGAGGAACTTCGTGAGCGTCTGCATGCCCATGAGGCGCATCACCTCGACCTTGCAATACATGGCGGCGAGACGGTCCCGAATGACAGGGTCGGTGTCTTTGCCGTGCTCCCTTGCGAGCCGTACCAGCTTGTCGAATTCGCCGCGGAACGCAATTGGTGTGGTGGCCGCAGCCTCGCCGCGTTCATAGCCGAGAAGCGTCATTGCGACACCCCAGCCACCATTGACCTCGCCAATGACGTTCTCTTTCGCCGTGCGTGCGTCGGTGAAGAACGTCTCGTTGAAGTCGGCATCGCCGTTCATCATCTCGATCGGACGGACCTCGACGCCTTCCTGGTCCATTGGGCAAAGCAGGAAGCTGATGCCGCGGTGTTTTGCTGCATCTTGGTCGGTTCGACACAACACGAAGATCCAGTTGGCGTTTTGTCCTGCCGAGGTCCAGATCTTTTGACCATTGATGACCCACTCGTCGCCGTCGAGCATGGCCTTGCATCCAAGGTTGGCGAGGTCGCTGCCGGCATTCGGTTCGCTGTAGCCCTGGCACCAAATGTGTTCGCCAGAAATGATGCGGGGAAGAAAGTGTTCCTTCTGCTCGTCGGTGCCCCAATGAAGGATCGTGTTGCCGACCATTTGGATGCCGAACACGTCGTTCTCGCTGCCGACGGGAGCACCAGCCTTTCGGAACTCCTCAGCCACGATGACTTGTTCGAGTTCGCTCAAGCCACCGCCACCGTATTTTGCTGGCCAGGCGGGGGCGAGCAAGCTGTTGGCGGCGAGTTTTTGTCGCCAGTCGTGCATGAATGCTCTGGCCTCGTCGTGGTCGAACTGGCCCACGCCCGTCCACCCGTCGGGAAGGTTCTCTTGAAGAAACGTGGTGATCTTTGTGCGGAAGGTTTCGGCTTCGGCTGAGTACGTGGGATCCATAGCGACCTCGATCTGCGTCTAGCGGCGTCTTGTTACTGCACAGTAACAAACTCCAGCTTCGTTGCGCCTGTCGAACGGGTCAGCTGTCCCACTTGGATTCTGACGGTGGCTGTGGAGCCTCGAGCAGGTCGAGTAATTTCTCTGGCGTTGCGGCAGCGTGAATGTGCTGACGATTGTTCGCACTCATGAGGCCATCGGCGCTGACCCGGTCAAACCAGTGGAGCAGGTGATCGTAATAGCCGTTGGTGTTGACGAGGCCGACGGGTTTGTTGTGAATATCGATCTGACGCCAGGTTGCAATCTCGGCGATCTCATCGAGCGTTCCCAACCCTCCCGAAAGCGCAGCGAAGGCATTGGACTGTTCATACATGAGGGTCTTGCGAGCATGCATGCCGTCAGTTTCAACGAGTTCGGTCAAGCCCCGATGCGCAACCTCCTTGGTGAACAGATTCTTGGGGATCACGCCAAACACGTCGCCGCCACCATCGAGAACGGTGTTGGCAAGCAAGCCCATCAACCCGGCATTGCCCCCGCCGTAGACCAGCCGAATGCCCCGCTCGACGAGCAGCTCTCCCATAGCAACGGTTGCCGCCGCGTGAGCGGGGTCGTTGCCGGTCGATGAACCGAGGAAGACACAGAGACTGGTGAGCTTTGCCATGGCCGAACACTACTGGAGTCAAGGGCACGACAAACCGGCCGTGGGTGCACGCAATGATTACCACGTTCGCCGAATAGCCTGTCACACGATGTTGATTATTGGGTCGGTCGGAGCGTGGGTGCTGCTGACACTGTTCACCGCAGGCACCGTCGTCAACGGTTTGCTCAGCATTTCGTCAAGCGCCGGTGCCGAGCAGCTCGAGTCCATCCTCGCATCGCTGGGTCGCGTTTCGCGATGGCAGAACATTGCGTCGGTGCTTGCCGCAGGCACGTTGTTCGCCGGGTTCTTTGCGTCTGCTCTCGACACGAGCATCTGGCCATGGCCGCTCGTTGCCTGGGTGGCATTGTGGCTGCAACTGCTGTGGGTGCGACCTCACCTCGGCGTCTACGTCGAAGCGTTGCGTCGCAACGTTGCTCGACCCACCGCCAGGCTGCTCGCGGTGCATCTCGGATTCGATGCGGCCACACTTGCCTCGCTCGTTAGCGTCTTGGCATTCGGGTTCGCCTAGTCGATCACTCGCCAGGCCGGCACGGCCAGTACCGTTGCCCCTGTGGTGAATCCCGGCGAACTCGCAGCGACCGCTCCGGGACTTCGCGCGGACGCCCCCGAGCGGTTGCGAATCCTCGCGTGTCATGGCGAAGCCATCGAACGAAACAACGACGGCTACTTCGACCCAGTAACCGGCTACTTCGTCATGACTGCGGCGTACCATCTGACGCGTGGCACGTGTTGTGGAAGCGACTGCCGGCATTGCCCTTTTTGATCAACGGCGGCGGCCGTGCTACTCGCTCACCGATGTGGACGGTGAGCACTAGCGACCAGTAGGTTCTCGGCGTGAATGCTGGGGACGGGAAGCAGACAGGGCGAGGTGCGGTCTCGAACTTGACCCCATCGGGAGTGGCTCGCGAAGTTATTGCGGGTCTGGCCGCGTCAACGCTCCAGATTGGTTTGTCGATCTCGTTGGCCTTCGTCGTGTTCTCCGGTCCCTTCGAGGCGTTTTTGCCTCGCGGCGTCGGGCTGGCGATCGTGGGGACTGGCTTAGCAGCGGCATTCTTAGGTGCGCAGACCCGAATCCCAGGTGTCATTGGAAGTCAGCAAGACACCCCGGCGGTCGTGCTTGCCGCGGCGGCTGCTGGTTTGGCCAGCTCGGTACGCGCAGATCAAGCCGAGGACACCATCTTTGCGTTCATCATGGTCGTGGGGCTCGCAACTGGCGTTGCCTTCATCATCGTTGGCCGATTCGGGTTAGCAACGGCTGCTCGGTCGTTGCCCTTCCCCGTGATCAGCGGATTCTTGGCAGGCACCGGCTGGATCCTTGCTCGCGCTGGGCTTGAGATCATGGTGGGGGACGCCCTCGAATGGGGTGACGTTGCGGGATTGTTCGGCTCGGACCTGTTGCCGCTGTGGATTCCAGGTCTTGTCCTCGCAGTGCTCGTCGTGGCACTGCAATCGCGCATTGGTCGGGGCTTGCTGTTTCCGGCGGGCCTCATTGCATTGTCTGTTGGCGTGCATGTTGTTGGACGGTTGGGCTGGTCGCTCGAGGCGCTACGCAGCAACGGGTGGTTGCTCGGGCCGTTCCCCGAGACCGGACGGTGGTCCCCGGTCGGTCCCGCCGAATTCATCGGCGCCGATTGGGGCGCAATCGCCGGGCAGATCGTCCCGGCGTCAGGGGTGGTCGGCGTCGCCCTGATTTCGATGATGCTCAATGTCGTAGGGCTCGAAGCCCAACTTGGCGAAGACGTCGAAGTCGAGAACGAGGCGGTGCGTGCAGGGGTGACCGCGACGCTCGTCGCTGGATTATCCGGATACCCGGCCTACCACTTGATCTCGGGAACGGTCATGGCCCGAACGATCGGAAGCCGAACTCCACTTGCCGCCTTCACCATTTTCGGGGCGTGTATCGCCGCGGTCTTGCTGGGTCTCGAGGTCGTTGCGCTCATTCCGCGTGTGGTCGTTGGTGGCGTGTTGCTCACCGTTGGTCTCTCGATGTTGACCGAGTGGGCCATGCAGCTTCGGTCACGGCTACGAGTGGTCGACGCCTTGCTGTCGATCGGCATCCTCGGTTCGATCATTGCGTTCGGCGTGCTGACCGGTATCGGTGCCGGGTTGCTGGCTGCGGTGGTGGCATTCGTCCTGCGGTATAGCAAGGTCGATCCAATCCGCCATGTGCATCGCCTCGGGACGTCGCGAAGCGTCGTCGATCGGTCGAAGGCGGCGCGAGACGTGCTCGATGAGAACGCCGACACCATGATCGCGATCGAACTCGTTGGCTATCTATTCTTCGGGTCGATTCGTAGGCTCATCGACATGGTTTCGCCGATCCTCAAAGCTGGCGAGATCGAACACTTGGTGCTCGACCTGACCGCAGTGAGCGGACTCGACGCATCGGTCGTGCAAGGGCTCACGACCATTCAACGCCACACCGAACACGCCGGGGTTGCCTTGCACTGGTCCGGACTCGATGATGCCGAGGAAAGGGAACTGCTCCGCGGCGGGGTTCGAACGCACAACCGGCACCTCGATCTCGACCATGCATTCGAACACATTGAGGCGGTTGTGCTCGCCGACCGAGGAAGCACCGACGATTCGGTCGACCTCACGCTGATCGACATGCTCGGGCACTACTGCGTAAAGCGCACGCTTGCCCCCGGCGAAGTGATCGTGGTCGGTGGAGAGGTCGGCGGCGACTTGTTCATCATCGAGTCTGGTTCACTCACTGCCTGGGGCGTCACCAATGAGGGCGAGCGAGTGCGCTTCCGAAGGGTTGAACGCGGCGGGGTCATTGGTGAGGTCGGTTTTTTGAGCGGCGGCGCCCGAACAGCGACCGTTGCCGCCGACGGCGAGTGCGTTGTTCTGCAGCTGTCCGCCGCCGACTGGGAATCACTCAAGGTCGACGACCCGGACTTCGTGTTTGCGGTGCAAACCGAACTTGCCAGTCGAGTGGCGGAACGATTGGCGCACATCTCGTCGGCCTATCGCCGGGTCGTTCGCGGCTGAGCCCGAACAGCTAATTGCAGTAACCGACGCGGCCTGCTCGTTCCGTCGGCGGGTTACGACGACCACGGCGCTGTTGTCTATGCTTCGCTCGAACAGAAGTGTGTTCGGTGGGAGAACTAGTGCATAGTCGAGCAAGAGGCTGCTCTCATCACCATGTGAAGTGGCTGGTATGAGCAGGGTTAGCGAGCGTCCAATCGACGCACCGAGCCTGCCCGCGGGCGCGGTTACCTTCTTGTTCACCGACCTCGAGGACAGCTCGGCGGCGTGGGAACGCCGACCGAGCGAAACGCGACTCGCCCTTCACTATCACGACAAAACCGTCAACGACGTTGCACATGCCTACGGCGGCGTGCTCATCAAACACACCGGCGATGGAGTCAAGACCGTGTTCACCACGACCGCAGACGCGGTTCGCGCCGCGGTCGAGATGCAGCGACGATTTCAGCTCGAGCAGTGGGACGGTGTCGAGCGAATGCGAGTCCGCATTGGTCTCCACACCGGTGAGGCAACACCTGATGGTGATGACTATTACGGGGGAGTGATCAACCGGGCAGCCCGGGTTGCCGACGTGGCCAACGGTGATCAGATCGCAATTACCCAAGCAGTGTTGGACCTTGTGACCAACGAGACGGCGACGGTCACGTTCGTCGATTGTGGGTTGGCTCAACTCAAAGGGTGCGGACAAGAGCGAATTTTCCTTGTCGAGGCTGACGGGTTGATCGTCGATGATCGGCCGTTGCGTATCCGTCGGGCGCTCGCTGGTAGCTCGCTGCCGTCGGAAGGTGGACGGCTTATTGGCCGAGATGTCGAGATCAAGCGACTCGCGAGCTTTCTGCAGCAGCGGAGGCTGACATCAATTGTTGGCCTTGGAGGTATTGGAAAGACCCGGCTCGCAGTCGCAGCAGCTCGCGAGCAAAGTGCGGCCTTCGAAGACGGCGTGGTCTATTGCCCGCTCAGCCCTATCGAAGCTGATGGTGCCGATCCTCAGGCCAGTGTCATGACGGCCGTTGCCGAAGCACTCGGTGCTCGCCGTCAGCCCGGTCACGATCTGTTGTGGAGTATTGTCAACTTCGTTGAACGGCGCGACGTGCTCATTGTTTTGGACAACTGCGAGCATGTGAAGGCAGCCGTGCAGGTTGTTGTCGAACGCTTGCTGTCGGTTGAGGGCCCGACCGTCTTGTTGACTTCCCGTGAGCCGCTGAATGTTGCGGGAGAACAGCGAGTCGCCCTCGAACCGCTCGCTACCGACTCAGATGCAGTCGATCTTTTAGTCGAGCGTGCAATCGAACGAGACCCACTATTTGATCGGTCATCGCATGAACACACGTTGCTCGAGATTTCTCGACGTATCGACGGCATTCCGCTCGCGCTCGAGCTCGCCGCCGCGCGCCTCCGTATCCTCACCCCAGACCGGTTGCTCGAAGGTCTCAAAGACGGCTTGAGTTTGCTTGGTTCGACGAACGGTCGTCGGGCGAGCGGCCTCCATGCGACGCTCGCATGGAGCGTTGATCAACTTGATGAGCAGCAGCAGTTTGTGCTCGAACGTTTGTCGGTGTTTTCCGGCGGGTTTACCCTCGAGGCGGTCTCTTCGGTTCTTGACGCAGATGACGAGATGGCGCTGCTCGACGACCTCACCGACCTTGTTGAGCTGTCGCTCATCAAGAACCAGCCCGGTCATGACGAGATTCGATTCTCGATGCTCGAGACCATTCGTCAGTTCGGCACGGAACGGCTCTCGCAGCGAACGAGCCGAGCCGACTCTGGCGACATCGTCGATGAGCTGTCGATTGCTCACGCCCGCCACTATTGCGCGATCGCGGCGGATTGTGGGCGGAACCTGATGACTGCGGCCGAGGCGGAGATCTGGAGCCGAGTCGATTCCGATAGCGACAACATTCGAGTGGCGTTCGAGTATCTGGTTCGCACGGCGAACTATCGAGATGCCGAAGAGATGACGATTAACCTCGCGTGGTTCGCGACGTTCTCGATGCGAATGGAAATCTTCAACTGGGCACGTCAACTGGTCGAAGTTCCCGAGCTTGCCGACTCTGCTGAACTGTGGGCTGTGTGCGGGTTTGGGCAATACCTAAACGCCCACACCGAGTGTGTGCGTTCTGTGCAACGAAGCCTCGAGCTCGACCCGACCGATGAAACGGGGCTTGCACAGACAACGCTCGCGTCGGTTGGGTTGAACAACACCTTCGATTGGGAGCTATCGGGCGCGGCAACCGAGGCAATGCTGGCGTTTCCAAGCGACCGATTCAAAGAGAAGCGAATTATCGGCGTTGGCTTGCGCAGCTTCCACCTGTGTTTGCGCGAACCAAACGTCGAGGCCGTCGAGATGGCGCGCCAAGCTGTCGCCGAAGCCGAAGAGACCGGCAGCGCGACCGCGCTGACCGTCGCGTATTGGGCAATGACGGTCTCGAACATGATCATCGATTGGCCAACCGCCGAGGAGTCCACGCGCCGCGGGCTTGCCATGGCTGAGTCACTCACGTCGAACCACTTGATGAGCCATCTGATCAACGGGTTGGTCGTACATTTTGCGTCACTGACCGGAGAGGTCGATGAAGCTGCGGCGATTACTGCGGCCGAGATTCGGGCAACGATGAACAGGCACTATCTGGTGGGGGCGAGCCATTTGTTAGGTGCCGCGTCGGTGGTGTTGTGTCGTGCTGGACGGACTGGTGACGGTGCGGCGCTGCTTGGTGCCATGATCAGCAACGGTCATCGTCCGCGTCGAGAGATGCGCAAGACGGTAGAAGATGCACTGGGAGATATGGCCGCAGACGCGTTGGCTGTTGGCCATGGTTGGTCGATCAATGACGCTGGAGCGTCGGCGGTGGCGTGGCTTGATGAGTTGGTCATGCAAACAGCCGAACCGCAATGACCCGTCGGCTCTCTGCGGTAACTTCGCGGTGGTAAGGTCTGGTTGATGACGAGCGGGGCGCGGGGGAATAGTGAAGCCTGGAATGGGCCGTTACGACGGCTCGTCTTCGGCCATTTTCTTGCCGCCGCCGCCGAATGGGCGGTGTACATTGGCGCCTTCGTCTACGCGTATCAACGCGGTGGTGCTGTAGCGACGGGCGTGGCGTCGATCACGCTGTTAGCGATCACGTTGGTGGTTTCACCGCTGTCGGGGTTCGTGGTGGCCCGCCTGCAACCAAACACTGCCAGGCTGGTTTCGTTGGCGGGCCAGGCAGTGGGCTGCTGCATTGCCGGGGCGGCGGCTCTTGCTGGCGGGTCGCTCGTTATTGTTCTTGTTGGCTCGTCGATCACGCTTTCGATGTTTACGATGATTCGTGCGTCACAGGCGGTGCTGATGCCGTTGCTGTGCGACCGTCCTCGCCAGCTCACGACGGCCAGTTTGTGGATCGGGCACGCCGACAGTTCAGCTGCGTTTCTCGGACCATTGTTCTCAACGGGGCTGATGCTGCTCGGCGGCCCCGGGGCAGTGCTCCTCGGATTCGGGGCTGCGCTCCTCGTGGCTTTGGCGCTGCAGTACATCGATCACGCGCTCGGCCGATCGTCGCGGCGCGAGGTTGCCGAAGCACCGTCGCTTCGCGAGGTCGTTGTTTCGCCCATCGCGCAACTTCGAGCACGCGGGGGTCTGCTCGCGCTGGTGGGGCTGATCATGTTTCAATACGGGATTGTCGGTGCTCTCGACATCTTGTTCGTGGTGATTACCCTCGACACGCTCGAACTCGATGAAGCGGCTGCGAGTTTGTTGACGACGTCGTTCGGTGTCGGCGCCGTCGGCGCGGTTGGGTTGACTTCGCTGGCGCACCGGATGAACCGTCTCGCCGCGTCGGTTCTGGCCGGGTTGTTTGTGTGCGGCGTCGTGGTTGGTGTTCTCGCCCTGGTGTTGACGAGCGCGTCGGCCTCGCTGACGCCGCTGCTCATTGGAATCCCAATCCTTGGAGCGGCGAGGTTTGTGGTGCTGGTGATCTCTCGGGCGCTGCTTCAGCGGTCGGCCGATGACGACACGTTGGTCGGCGTGTTTGCGCTGATGGAGGTGGGTTCGGGTGTTGGAATCCTGATCGGCTCGATCCTCGCCCAGGTGACGCTCGCACTGTCTGGTCCGTCGCTAACCCTTACCGTGTTTGCCGTTGCGTACTTCGGTGTGCTCGCCGGGTCGTGGCGTTCGGTTCGCCAGGCCGAGTCGAGCGCCACTGTCCCTATTGTCGAGATTGGGTTGTTGCGCAACATTCCCGCCTTTACGCCACTGCCTCCAATGGCGCTCGAAACAGTGGCTCGCCAAGCCGAGCTGGTCGAGGTAGGGGCCCAGGCGACAGTGATTGTCGAGGGCGAGGCCGGCGACCGGTTCTTCGCAGTGATGAACGGTTCGTTCGATGTGGTGATGAAGGGCCAACACATGCGCACCGCGAGGAAGGGCGACTCGTTTGGCGAGGTGGCGTTGCTAGCCAATGTCGACCGTACGGCCACCGTTACCGCGCTCGAACAGTCGACGCTGCTCGCAATCGACCAAGACTCGTTCTTGCGAGCGGTTGGCTCTCACGAATCGGCGCATGTTTTGATGTGGGGTGCAATCTCAGAGATGGAGTTTGGAGACACGGTGGTCGAAATTCCCGACGTTGGTTCGTTATCTACTGATCCGGGAGCGTGAGCACTGGTGGATGAGCCAACAACGATGGCGGTGGGTGTCGCCCATGAGGACCTCTACGCGTTCGACCTTTGCGTCCTCGCCTATCAGATCTACAACCAGTCGCTGGTTTGGCCGCTCGACCCGTTCTACGAGGAATGGGCTCGGCCCGGTGCGAGCCGTCGCGACAATGTGATGGAGCTCGTCCACCGTGGGGTTGTTGGCAACGATCGGCTGAGGGGGCCCGGGTCGACCCGCGGTTGGGACACAAACGTCGAGCTCGATCCCGTCATTGCCGACTATCGGCGGATCGATCCGTTTCGTCCGGTCGTCACCAACGACGGAAAGAACCATCGACTCATGCAAACCCATGGGTCCATTGTTGGCGACGTTAGCCAGACCGCTGTATGTGAGTACAAGAACCAACGCGAGGGACGTCCGATCGGTCCGCATTTCTCGCATCGGGTCAATCACGGTCGAGCGTCAGGCGACAACCTGTACGTATTCGAAGGGGGCACTGGTTCGTTCGATGGCCGGCCACCTGCGTGGAGCCTGCTCGGTATCGTGCTCGACCGGACCACCGCCGACGGCTACGAGGTGCACATTGGGTTCCGTGGTAGCCAGAGTGGCGATGCGTATCGAGCTGCGTATCACGGTTTCGTTTCTGAGCTCGGAAACCCGGACTGGGTGACCGATATGGAGTTCCTTCAGACGGTGTCCGATCATCGGATTTCGTCCAATGGCATGGTGACTCTCGGGCTGCGAGATTCGGTTGTGTCGTCGTTTGGTTCGATCGTGCACTGTCTCGAGGACATTGCGGAGCGGCGCGGCAGCGCGCCGCAGCGCTTGCACATCACTGGTCATAGTTTGGGCGGTGCGCTCGGTGTCCAGCTCGCTGCGGCGCTAAGTGTCGGATCGTTTCGTCAAGCACTTCCCGAGTCGCTTCGTGAGTGGCCGCTCGATCAGATTGCGCTCACCACGTTCGGCGCTCCAAAGTCGGGGGACTCGTCGTTCGCGGATGGGCTGACAGGTCGGGTCGATGCTCGACGTATCTGGGTCCACGGCGATCCCATACCGGAGTTTCCCGCGAACGAACATGTCGGGGTGCCGATTCGCCTCGACAACGGGCGGTTTGGGCCGGTCAATCACGAACCCGATGTGACTCGTCGTGCGTTGTTGGCAGAGTTGGATTGGCAGGGAAAGACGGTCGAGGCCGCGGTGGCACAACACGAGCCGTGGCAGGAGTTCGACGATCTCGGAAGTGCCCTTCATGTCGCGTCGAAGATGGGGTTTGAGCCACGCGAAATGTTCCCGGTCGATGACGAGCTCGACGAGCTACTCATCAACGTCGTTGCCGACGCGGTTGATCGGGCGAGTTCGTACAAGGTGCCGTGGACGAAACCTCCTGCCGAACGACGCCGTCGGGCCAAACGGTTGCGATCACTCATGGGCGAGCCAACCGAGTCGCTTTCGAAGCTCATGGGTCACGTGAGGAAAATTCGGGGCGTACAACCTGGTTCTGCCGAGACGTATCTCCGCTCGTGGTACATCATTGGGGAAGGGGCGAAGAACGGCTGGTCGGCCGCTGAGTTGTTGGATGATCGAGAGATCGCCGAAGCGCTCGGTACGTATCGGCGTGACGTAGCCCCCGGTGGTGCAGTTCTCGACGTCGCGGCAGCGAGCGGACCGGATCCGGAGTGGATCGACGTCCTGCGAGTCAAGGCCATCATTGCAATGCGCAAGGTGCATCGCCGCACGGTTGACCAAGGGGAGGAGTCGGGCTATCGACGTCGGGTTCCGCCAGTGAGCGGCATGCCCAAACTCGTGCGGGCGTGCGGCTATTTCACCGGGCTTGAGTGGCTTCCAAAGGAGCTGATTGTTCCCGAGAAGATCCCGGCGGAGGGCCAGCTGCGGCTTCCGTACAAGGCAAAGTATTACGGCCTCGGCAAGCTTGGCTTTGCCGGTTACCAGATGTCGCCGATTCGAAAAGATGTGCCGTGGGATCCGGAGTTTCCATGGAACGACGCGTTCGAACAGCCCGCAGATGGGTGGGAGCTGCCCACGTCTGACGACACGTTCGTTCGGTTGCGTTTGCAGGGGCCAAACCCGTTCGACCTACGCAAGACGGACGACGGGTTCGTCCTCGACTTCGGTGAGCTGTTCGACGGGATTCTTCCCCACATCGTTGCTCGATTCGATCTGGTTCACGGTGCGCTTCAGCCCCGCCAGATCGACATTGGTCGTTACACGCATCGTCCCGGAGACCCCACGTGGGATCGGGCGAAGCGGGTGGTCAATGCTGCCGACATTCGAGTGATCACATTCCTTCGACACCTACTCGAGGTGCACTTCATTGTTGGTCAAGCGTTCGCGCTCGGCGCGTACAGCCTGCCCACGTGGCATCCGCTTCGGTCCTTCATGCAGTTCTTCAGCTTCGGCACTCTGCAGGTAAACCACTTCGCGTATCAGGCGTTCTTTGTGCCGACCAGCTACTTCGTCGCGTCGGGTTTCATCAGCGGTGACGCGGCGGCGACCCTGTTCCAGAAGCGCATCGAGAACTTCAGTTTCGACTCGTGGAATCCCATGGTCGACATTGCGAATCGAGGCCTCGACGAGATCGAGGGACATGCCTATGTTGAGGATGCTCGTCGGGTGTGGCCGGAGTTCACCAGCGTCATTTCGCGGTACCTCGACTCGATTGGTCTCGACGATGAGACTGTTCGCAGCGACGATCATCTCGATATTTGGTATCGGACGATCGGCACGCTCATTCCTAATTTCGACGCCCGTTCGGCGCCGCTCGATCGGGATCGGCTCGTCGAGGTGCTCAGTTCGTTCTTGTATAACAACGTGGTTCATGAGGTCTGCGGCGATCTGTCGCCGATCTTGCGATCGAACGACCCCGACGACAAGTCGATCACTAACCTCGATCTGTTGGCCGAGGCGGTTGGCGATGGCCGACTCGACCGCTCGATTCCGGCACCGACCATGAACGACGTGTTCTTGATGGATCAGGCAACCGACGCGAGCCGCTTCAATGTCGGCGGGAACAACCTGATGGGTCTCACGCCAGAGCGGTGGATCGACGAGCCTCGACTTTCCGCAGCTGTCCGTGACTTGCAACGTTCGCTTCGAGAGCTGGATCGAGAGCTCGCGGAGCGCAACGATGCCCGCGACGTGCGATTCGGTCGGATGCAACCGCACAACTGGGAAGCGTCGATCAGCTTCTAGTTGAGGATTTGGGTTGGCTAAAGGGTCTTGTGATCGGCTGGGTCGTGAACGTGGCGGAAGAACAAGCGGTCGCCGCCGGCGCTTGACACGAACTCGCTGTTGAGTTGCAGCGTCCCGACGGGGTGGACGTCTGATCCAACAACACCGTCGATGGTGTAGATGGTGGTGCCTGGGTCGAGTTCACTCAAGACGAGTCGGAAGTCGACTCCGGCTTGGTTGATGAACACTGCCTGTGCTGCTGGGGTGGGGCGGAAGATGAGCCGGTCAGGGCTGTGGGGGTTGTCGACGGGGGAACCGTTTGCATAGTGCGAGCCGAGGTGGCTGCTCACCATGCGCCGAGGTTGACGGGATACGCGCCCAAACAGCACGGACATGATCTTTTGTGCGGGGCGTAGTTCGTCGTGTGTGTGAGAGAGGTCGTTGGTGAATTCGTTGGTAAAGACGTTGAAGTCGCGCCCTTGCCCAACGGTGTGATTCATTGCCAACACGTCGGCTGATGGTGAACCGTCGATCAAGAGTTTGAGGGCCATGGCCGGGGTGTATGCAGCGTCGCCGAACACCCGGGCGACGAGCGAGATTCTGACGAGTCCGATCGCTCCGCCGTCGGGAGTCGCAGAGAGCAGGCCAGTGAAGGGTGAGTCGTCCGAGATAACGAGCGCGACTTGGGCCACCGAACCATGGGCGTGGATGAGTTTGGGTCGGCCTGGTTCCATCAGGTCTGCGGTTCGAGTGAGCGCTTTTTCGAGCTCGGCTCGACGCAGCACGATGCCCGCTTCGGTGATGGGCGCAGTGCGAAACGGGAGCACCAGCGTTGGGAGCGATGTGCGGTCGTGGGCTGTGCCGAGGATGAGTCGCGTCCATAGCCAGTCGGCCTTTTCGGCGGCGGTCCAGTGAACGTAGCCGTCGGGTTCGGTGAGTGAGCGTGCGTTTCGGGGTTGCACGTCAACGACTCGCGATAAGGGTGATGTTCTCGCCCGCCAAATTGCTCATGGCCATATTCTGCCACCCGCGGCCGCCCCATGCGTGAGCGCGAATCTGGAGATAGTCCCCACCAACAATGCGCCTTGATGCCTTTCCACCCGCTACGGGGTCGGACCCCTTTGGGGAAAATGGGGTCCGGGCACGTTACGTAACATGGCGGCCTCGTTGTGGAGCCATGCCTCCCGTTGTTTGGCTTAATCCACTTGCGGGCCTAGCTCGTTTCGTTGCCCGTCGAGAGTTCGAGTCCGGCTCGGCCGATTTCGGTGGTCAGGTGACCGGAGTGTGCACCCGACAACGTCCATCGCGTGTCGCCAATGATCAGTTGGTTGTGGTCGGGTCGTTCGATGTCGCTGATGGGATGCGACTCGAGCAGTCGACCAACGGTGGTTCGTCCCATCGAGCGTTCGTGGACGTCCACTCGGTCTTGGTAAAACAGCAGCGCGACGCGTTCGTTTACGTCACGTTGGCCAACGGGTTTTCGCCGGTTCTGCAACCGGCGAATTCCACTTCGCGCCGTGCTGGCAGCGAAGATGACCGCTGCGAACGCCGCGCTGGCGAGTCCCTCGTCAACCGCTTCGATCGGGAGTCCGGCCTCGCCAGCGTCGGTCCACGGGTGTGATGAGGCGGGTATAGCAACGACAACGGCGTTGTTGTGCTGTTGTCTCGCTGCGGCCGTCCACCGGTCGGGTTTCGTCACGATTCGGTCGCTACTTTTCGGCGTTGCGAATGGCCTTTTGCAGCTGCGCCTTTGTCATTGTGGACCGTCCCGCAATCTCGAGCTTCGTCGCCTGCTGATAAAGCTCGTCCTTTGTGGGGCCGGCTGATGCCTTTTTGGCTGGAGCTTTCTTTGCGGGAGCCTTCTTCTTGGCGACGGCCTTTTT
>CALKGG010000044.1 GCA_938084885.1 uncultured Acidimicrobiales bacterium | reverse complement strand
TCACTTGAAATTGGGCGGGCACACCCGCCCGCTCGGCGATTGTGATGAAGCGGTCGCCGAGTACTTGGGTCGATGCCGAGTTGAGCAGCACGTTCTGGACATAGGCATCGCCATCGACCTCACCGGCGAACCCCGCCGGGTTGAGCGTTCCCGCGTTGTGAATGAACACGATGCGATCCCACGTTTGTGAGTCGACGAGCTGGTCTACCCACTCCGAGACTGCCGTCCACGCTGCTGGGTCCGAAAGATCTGCTGCGAGGTGTTCACCGGGCCCCGGTCGTCGACTAACCGTTGCGACCGTGTGGCCCGCGTGCGCTGCTTGGGCCGCCAGCTCGGCACCAATGCCACTCGATGCTCCGGTGATGATCGTCAGTTGCACAACGCCTCCTCTTTACGAAATTTGAAGCATGATGATCCCCAGAGGACCAACACTCTTCAAATTTCGTTCTGAAGAGAAGCTATCGGGCGCCGTACTCGGCGAGGTAGGCGCGCATCTTGGCTTCCATCTCTTCGGACAGGTCGGCATGCTCGATGATCTCTTCGGTGGTGACAATCGAGTGTGTCGGCATCGAGAACTCTTCGGCCACCTGATCGAGTGCCGCCTTGTCACCTGTCCCCCGTTCCATGCGGTTGACCGACACGATGAGTCCGGCCAACTCGACATTGGCTGCGGCGCGCAGCACGGGAACGGTTTCGCGGATCGAGGTGCCTGCGGTCGTGACGTCTTCGATGATGAGCACCCGGTCGCCGTCTTGGAGCTGATGACCGACGAGGGTCCCTCCTTCGCCGTGGTCCTTCGCTTCCTTGCGGTTGAACATGAAGGCCACATCGTTACCGCGCTCCGACAGGGCGGCTGCGGTTTCGACGGCGAGTGGGATGCCCTTATAGGCCGGACCGAAGAGCACGTCGAAGTCGTTGCCGAAGTTCGCCTCGATCGCATCGGCATAGAACTCACCGAGTCGACGGATCTGGCTGCCCGTCCGGTATTTGCCGGTCTGCACAAAATACGGCGTCTGTCGACCGCTCTTGGTCGTGAAGTCGCCAAAGGTCAGCACCTCAGCCTCGATCATGAAATCAATGAAATCTCGCTTGTACAGCTGCATAGTTCTCGCCGACACTACCGGGCGTGCGGGTGTCCACGCCTACTCCGTTACATCGCGGCGCGCGGAGGCGACTCGAACTGGCACATGAGGTTGTTGGAATATTCCCGGGATGTCCCCGCTTGAGCAAGTTCAATGCGGTGGAGGCACTCATGAGATCATTGCCATACGTTCTTGCCGGCGGCTCGCTCCTCGCGACGCTGCTCGCGCTACTCGGACGCCTGAGTCCAATCCTTGAGTTACTCGCGAACGGGCACTCACAGATGCTGGCGCTTTCGCTGTCGGCCGTCGCTCTACTGCTCGTGACACGAAACGTACGACCAGCTGCCATCGCTGCGCTAGCCCTGGTGATCAACGGCGTCATCGTCGCCCCGTATATCTTCCCGAAGCCGAACCCAGGGATAGCATCGGCCAGCGAGCAGGCAACAGTCCTGCAGTTCAACATCTTCTACAACAACAAAGACCTCGACGCAGTGGCACAGCAAATCCTCGATAGCAATGCCGATGTTGCCGTGCTCCATGAGCTTCTGCCTGAGCAATGGGACACACTCGGGCCATTGCTCGCCGACGAGTACCCCCATACGATCGCTGAGCCATTCAGCGCGGGCACCGGCCAGCTCAGCGGCGGTATGGCGATTCTGTCTCGATCGCCTCTCGAACGATTGCCGGTCGATTCTGCGTATAGCCCCGAAGATCGCGTGCTACTGGCCGCCGAGACGGAACTCCACGGCCGAATGACAACCGTGATTGGGTTGCACCCGCACGCCTCACGATTCGAGACTCGAAAGATCAACTTGCGCGATGCTCAGATCGACGGCGTAGTGGACCTCGCGGCCCGCACAACTGGACCCGTCATTGTCGCGGCGGACATGAATATCACGCCCACGTCGCCCACGTACAAGGATTTTCTTGATCGGACTCAGTGGCACGACCCGCACCTTTCAGTGGGGTGGCATTCGACGTGGCCGGCGTTTGACACACCTTTCGGCTTCCCGATCGATCATGTCTTTGTGTCGAATGAACTAATCGTTACCGGCTACGAAACTGGCGATGGTGCTGGTTCAGATCATCGTTCACTTGTTGCTCAAATCTCGTTCGTGAATTAGGCAAGTCGAGCAACCAGCACTTACTCCTCCCGAGGCAAGATGCGCAGGCCCAGTTCTTCCATGTGCTTCGGGTCGGCTGGGCTCGGCGCGTTGGTGAGCGGGTCTGTTCCCTTCTGAGTCTTCGGGAACGCAATGACCTCACGAATGTTCTCTTCGCCGACGAGCAGCGCGGTGAGACGGTCGATGCCGAAAGCAAAGCCACCGTGTGGTGGTGCGCCGTACTTGAAGGCGTTGAGCAAAAAGCCGAATTTGGACATCTGCTCTTCTTCGCCAATACCGAGAATTTCGAAGATCTGGGCCTGCACGTCCTGCTGGAAGATTCGTATCGAGCCTGAGCCGAGTTCCCAGCCGTTGAGCGTGAGGTCGTAGGCCTGGGAGCGAATATCGAGCCACTCGTCTCCCTCGGCGGTCGTGAGCATTTCGACATCGTCTTTGTGCGGCATCGTGAACGGGTGATGGGCCGGAATGGGGTGCCCATCGATGACATCTTCGAACATCGGGAAGTCGGTGATCCACAGGAAGCTGAACTCTCCGCTGTTCATCGGCGGCTTACCGAGTTCGAGGCGGAGCAGGCCGAGCACCTTGTTCGCGACACGCTGGGTGTCTGCGATGAGGAACACCATGTCGCCGGTCTTTGCATCAAGACGCTCGACGACTCCTGCGAGCTCGGATTCGCTCATGAACTTGGTGAGGCCACCTTCGAGGCCCTCTTCTTTCATGCGGAACCAGGCAAGGCCCTTGGCGCCCCACTGCTTTGCGTTCTCGGTGAGCTCGTCGATCTTGTTGCGGCCGAGCTCTTCAGCACCACCGGGCATGCAGATGCCCTTGATCGACGGCGTCTTGAACACGTTCGATTCAGTCTCGGCGAATAGGTCGGTGAGCTCGCCAAGTTCCATGCCGAAGCGGACGTCTGGTTTGTCTGAGCCGTACCGGTTCATGGCATCGGCATGGGTCATGCGTGGGAATTCGGTTGGACGTTCGCCGGTGATTGCTTCGGTTGCGTCGGCGACTGCCTCAGAGATGAAGGCAAAGACATCTTCTTGGTCGACGAAGCTGGCCTCCGCGTCGAGCTGCATGAACTCGAACTGGCGGTCGGCACGAAGGTCCTCGTCGCGAAGACAGCGAGCGATCTGGTAATAGCGATCCATGCCGCCGACCATCGACAATTGTTTGAACAGCTGCGGGCTCTGCGGCAGCGCATAGAAGTTGCCGGGGTGAAGGCGTGATGGCACGACAAAGTCACGGGCGCCCTCAGGTGTCGACGCGATAAGCATCGGCGTTTCGATCTCGCAGAAGCCCTGGCGTTCCATGGCGCCACGAATCGCGCTGTTGATCTTTGCGCGGGCCCGCAGGTTGCGTTGCATCTTCTCGCGGCGCAGATCGACGTAGCGGTGCTCGAGGCGCAACAGCTCGTCGACCTCGGTGCGATCGTGCATTGGGAACGGTGGCGGCTCGGCCTCGTTGAGGATCGTAACCTCGGTGTCACGAATCTCGATCGCGCCGCTCGCGAGCTTGTCGTTGACCATGTCGGCCGGACGTGCTGCGACGGTGCCGGTGACCGCAACGACGTATTCGCTTCGGACGTCAACCTTCTGGTCGACGACAACTTGCACGATCCCGGTGTGGTCGCGCACGTCGACGAATGCGAGGTGCTCGGAGTGAACGCGGCGGGTATCTACCCAGCCAGCGACCGTTACGGTTTCGCCAGCGTGGTCGGCGTTGATTTCGCCGCAGTAGTGAGTGCGCAGTGCCATTGTCTGTGGTGTCTTTCGGTGTGTCGTACGGGTGAGTTCGTAGTGGCGGTTAGCGAGGAGACTCGCCGAGCCGCTGAGCAAGTTCGTTTGGGAGATCGTTCCGGCCGATCAGAGTTTGCCCGGTGTCGCCGTGCATATCGCGGAGCGTCACGGTTCCGTCGGCTTTCTCGGTTTCGCCAATGATGATGGCCCATGGAGCGTTCGATCGGTTCGCAACCTTCATCTGGGCCTTCATCGAGCGACCGTCGAATCCGCGGTCGGCAGCAATGCCCCGACTGCGAAGTTCGTCGGCCAGCACCGTTGCTTCGCCGCCGCCAACATCGTCGACGATGAACACGTCGGGGACAACGCCCGCGTGTTCGAACACGTTCTCTGCGTCGCATGCGAGCAGGATGCGGTCGACCCCAAGCGCAAAACCAATGCCGGGTGTGGGCTTGCCGCCGAGGGATTCGGCGAGCCCGTCGTAGCGACCACCACCGCCAACGGCATTCTGTGCGTTCTCGAGTGCGGTCGACGCGAACTCGAAGGTCGTGCGGGTGTAATAGTCGAGGCCACGAACGAGGCGGGGCGAGATCTCATAGGAGATGCCAAGCGAGTCGAGACCTTCACGGACAGCTGCGAAGTGTTCGCCAGTCTCCTCTGTCAGGTAGTCGACCATGACCGGTGCGCCAGCAACGATCTCCTGATCTTGGCCACGCTTGCTGTCGAGCACACGAAGCGGATTCTTATCGAGCGTTTCGACCGACTTCTCGGACAGGTTCGCAGCATTGTCTCGCAGGTACTCCTCGAGTGCAGCAAAGTACGCCGGGCGACACGTTTCGTCGCCGAGCGAGTTGAGCAGCAGGGAGACCTGGCTCATGCCGAGGCTTTGGTAGAAGCGCCAGCCCAGCGTGATGACCTCGATGTCGACGGCGGGGTCGTCACTGCCCAACACCTCGATACCGACCTGACTGAATTGGCGATAACGACCGGCCTGAGGCTTCTCGTGGCGGAACTGTGGGCCCTCGTACCAAACCTTCCACGGAAGGCTCGGCGGGTTGTGCTGCACGAAAGCCCGCACAACAGACGCGGTAAGTTCGGGACGCAGCGCAATGCGCTTGCCGTCCTTGTCTTCGAAGTCGTACATCTCTTTGGTGACGACGTCGGTCGAGTCGCCGACACGAAGGAACACACCGAGGTCTTCAAAGATGGGCGACATGATGTGGCCATAGCCAGCCAAGCGCGCCTGTTCGGCGAAGCTATCGACGAGCGCGCGCTGGCGCTCCGAGTCCGGAGACATGATGTCACGCGTGCCTCTAAGAGCTTGGAACTTTGCCACCACGCAAGGCTACTCCCGCGGTTCGCTACGGCAACGGCTTTGACACAACCTGAGAAAGCTTCGAGGCCAGAGCCGCAACGAAACGTAAGGGTGCCAGGCTCCCATACGAAATCTGTGCGCAAATCTCACGGCGATTAGCTCGATAGGGTCGCTGGGTGCCAAATCTCCGTCAAGCTGCCCGCGTCGTCGTGCTAAGTCCAGAGAACCGCGTGCTTCTCGTCCACTTCGAATTCGAGACCGGTGCATTCTGGGCGACCCCAGGTGGCGGGGTCGAAGGCGACGAGACTCGCATCGAAGCTGGCGAACGCGAGCTCCGCGAAGAGACCGGTATCGTCGGCCTCGAACTGGTCGGCCCAATCTGGGAACGCACGCATCATTTCGGCTTCTATGGCTTCGACGGGCAGCACGAACTGTACTTCTTGGCTCGCACGCCGGATGAGAATTTCGCCCCACAGTTCACACCCGACGAGTTGCGAGCCGAAGGCGTCACCGAGTTGCAGTGGTGGCACCCCGACGACATCGTTGCATCCACGGAGCGCTTCGCGCCCCGAGACCTCGGCCAGCGGGTCCTCGACCTCATGGCAGATGGCCCACCCGTCCAACTCATCACCCTGAGTGACGAACACCCACCCGCCACGAACCACAAAACGTAAGGGTGCCAGGAGGCCGCGCGGATAGGTGGTGAGTTCCCCGGTTGGTTGTTGTCCCGTGATTAGGTTCGCGGGTGCAACCAACACACCAACCGGGGAGCCCGATCCTAGTGAAGAATGCACTCAAGGCCGAGCACGTCAACGCGATCTTCGCGGCTGTTGAATCTTTGATTCCGCCTCGTCCTGAGCATCCGTTGGGTTGTCATCGGCCTCGTGTCCCAGACGATGTTTGTTTCCGGGGAATTCTGTTGGGTCTGGTCACTGGAGAGTCGTGGGAAACAATCGAGTTCATGATGAACTGGGTGGTGTCTGACACGACATTGCGTGCTCGACGCAACGAGTGGATCGAGGCGGGTGTGTTCGACGCGTTGATGGCTGAAGCGCTCGCGGCCTATGACAAGATCATCGGGATCGACACCTCTGATGTGATGATCGATGGCAGTAACAAGTTGGCTCCGTGTGGCGGTGAAAAGGCTGCTGCTGGCCCTGGACAGAAGGGCCGGAAGGGTTGGAAATGGTGTGTTGCTGTTGATCGTGACGGGATCCCGTTGGCGTGGACGATCGATGGAGCGAACCGGAACGATTACAAAATGTTGACCCCAACGTTGGACGCATATTTTGGGGTTGACGCTTCTTTGCCGATTGGGACGCTTCATCTCGATCGCGGGTTCGGATACAAAACGATTGGCGAGAAACTCGCCGATTATCCAGTGGGTGATCTCAATGTGTTGTGGCGACGTGACCCTAATGAGGGTCGAGTGAAACTGGTTGGTTTTGGCCGTCGTTGGGTCGTGGAACGAACGAACTCTTGGCTTTGTTCGAACGGGCAGCTACGACGCAACACTGACCGGAAAGCGGCACACCGTCACGCAGCTATGTGTCTCGCTGCTGCGTTCATCATCGTCACCAAACTCGTCCAACACCGAACCGCCAACTGCGTCCCTATCCGCTGACCCTCCAGGCACACTTACGAAACGTCGCGAGGGGACAGTGACCCATCGGTGCGCGCGATCTTCACTTGACGATTTGGAAAGTGAAGCGTACTTTTTCTAACATGGAAAGTGAGGGGCTTTCAGAGGTTGAGCCGAGGGCGCAACTAGAGGCGTACAAGCTTGGCGCCCAAGCTGCTGAACAGCGAGCTCACTTACCGATGCCTCTGTGGTTCTGGCCGACGATGGCGCTGATCGGCCCTGCAATCGTTGCGTACTCCCGTCTCGAAGGCGCGCTCCGCATTGCCGTGCTCGCCGCGCTGCTCGTACCCGTCGCCGTTGTATGTATCCACCTGCACCTCAGAGATCGCGCCAACCCAAGCAAGCCGTTGGCCCCGTTTCGGGGCGGGCGCAAGAACCGTTGGCAGTTCGCTGCACATTGGTTCTTTAACTTCGGGGTCATTCTCGCTGTCAACTCCGGCTTGGGCTTCTCGAGCACGATTCTCCCCTGGACGAACGGTCTTGGCGTCGCGGCATTTGTCTATCTCTTCATGGCTATCCCTGCCACGTTCTTGTGGCACAAGGCCGACCAATGGACGATCGCCAAGACTACGGCACCGGTTAACCCGTGAGCCTGCAACATCTCAACCCCGTACTGTCCTCACCGAAGCGGATCGCTGCCTTGGGCATGCTCACCGCTACCAAGAAGGTCGATTTCGCATTCGTTGCTGAGCATCTGCAATTAAGCGATTCGGACCTCTCCAAGCAAATGAAGGCCCTCGCAGACGTTGGCTACGTCAAGACAACAAAGACTGGCAGCGGGCCGAGACGGCGGACGTGGTTCGCGATTACCGCCGAGGGCACAAAAGCCCTGAACGCCCACGTTGCCGCCCTCAATGCACTCGTCCTCGAAACACTTCCACCACCGAACTAGCTGGAAGGCTTCTTAGGCGCCGCCGGGAAGCACGCGGTAGGCGTCAAAGACACTTTCCACCTGGCGCACCGCGTTGAGCATTGCTTCGAGGTGACTCGGATCGGCGAACTCGAAACTGAACCGCATATGCGCAATGCGATCAGCACCGGTCGAGGTATCGACATTGGTGACGTTCAGCTGGTGACTCGACATCACACCGGCAACATCGGACAACAAGCGAGGCCGATCCAACGCATCGACTTCAATCGCTGCTTCGAGCAGGCCCTGATGTCCATCGTCCCAATCGACTTCGATGAGCCGGTCGGATTGTTCGACTCCCAACGACTGGGCATTCGAACAATCCGATCGGTGCACCGAAACGCCACGACCTCGGGTAACGAAACCGACGATGTGATCTCCCGGCACTGGCGTGCAACAAGTCGCGAGCCGCACCAACAGATCGTCCAGACCCTCGACATGCACACCGCCGGTCAGCGTGGAGCGGTCACTACGAGATCGGACACGGTCGAGCGTCTCGGGTAATTGCTCTTCGGACTCGCCCGGCGCATATTCACGGTTGACCCGGTTGACGATCGTGCGTGGCGAAACGTGACCCTCACCAATCGATGCGAGCAGCGCATCGACATCGACATAGTTCATTTCCTCCGCGATCTCCGCGAGGAACTCGCCCTTCATTGTTCGCTGCACCGGAAGGTCAGCGCGGCGCAGCGCCGACATCAGATCGTCACGGCCCGCATCGATGTATTCGGTCCGACGTTCTCGACTAAACCAGTTGCGAATCTTGTTGGCCGCCTTTGGCGACGCAACAAAGTTGAGCCAGTCCTTCGACGGGCCAGCATCAGGGTTCTTCGAGGTGATGACCTCGACACGGTCACCGGACTGCAGACGCGTCTCGAGCGGCACAAGACGACCATTAACCCTCGCACCAGTGCAACGTTCGCCGACTTCGGTGTGGATTTGGAACGCAAAATCGACCGGCGTTGCGCCAAGCACCAGCTCAACGACCTGGCCCTTTGGCGTAAAGACGAACACCTCGTCTTGATCAAGGTCGGTCTTGAGTTGGTTCATGAATGTCGACGGATCGTCGGTTTCTTGCTCGTATTCGACGATGCGGTTCATCCATGCGACCTCTTGCTCGGTCGCTGTCTCCTTGTAGCCCCAGTGCGCGGCCACACCGTTCTCGGCTCGGGCGTGCATCTCGTGGGTACGAATCTGAACTTCGACCTCTTTGCCAAGAGGCCCGATCACCGTTGTGTGCAGCGACTGATAGAGGTTGAACTTGGGCATGGCAATGTAGTCTTTGAACCGCCCTTGGACCGGCTTCCACGCCGAGTGGATAGAACCAACCGCGGCGTAACAATCCCGAACGCTGTCGACGACGACCCGAACACCGACGAGGTCGTGAATGTCGTCGAAGGCGAGGTTCTTCATCACCATCTTGCCGTAGATCGAATACAAGTGTTTCTGGCGCCCCGTGACCTGGGCGCCGATGTCGAGTTCGGAGAGCCGGTCGTCGACCTCGCCTAAGAGCTGCGTAATGTAGATATCGCGTTCGGGGGCACGGCACGCAACCATTGCGTCGAGTTCGGCATATTGCTTCGGCGACGACGCAGCAAAGGCGAGATCCTCTAGCCGCTGCTTCAAGTCCTGCATGCCGAGACGATGCGCGAGCGGCGCATAAATATCGAGGGTTTCCTTCGCGGTTCGTTCTTGTTTCCATGCAGGGAGCGCAGCGATGGTCTCCATGTTGTGGAGCCGATCGGACAACTTGATGATCAGCACGCGTGCGTCTTGTGCAATAGCGATCATCATCTTTCGAACAGAGGCCGCCTGTTGTGCTTCTTTGCTGTCAAAGTGCACCCGGTCGAGCTTGGTCACCCCGTCGACCACGTGAGCAACAGCATCACCGAATTCTTCGGTGATCTGCTCGAGCGAAACGGCGGTGTCCTCGACAGCGTCGTGAAGCAGCGCCGCCGAAATCGCGACGTCGTCGAGACCGAACTCGGCCACGACCTTCGCTACAGCAAGCGGATGAGAGATGTACGATTCGCCCGACTTTCGACGCTGATCGCCGTGCGCTGCGGCGGCGATTCGATAGGCCCGTTGGATGCGATCAATGGAAGCATCGGCACCGCGAGTCGATCGATACGCATCGACAATTGCCAACAGCTCGCTCTCGACGCGAACAGACTGACGCCGCCACGGAAGCACTCGAGTCACTGTCGGCATCTCACATCACCTCAATCGGATTGTTTGATTGTGGCCCCTCCTGCTGCGCA
>CALKGG010000043.1 GCA_938084885.1 uncultured Acidimicrobiales bacterium | reverse complement strand
GGCGCTGCTAGCAAAGAACCAATGAGCCTTGCCGATGAGCCGCCGTAGATTCGTTTCCTCCGGTGGTTGGTCGGTCGACCAAGGATAGTCGTCGCTGGCATCCCAGAAGCCGTGGCGGGTCCGCAATGTGCGTTGGCTTCGACCAAAGACCGGGTTCAAGAGCTGGCGGGAACCGATCTCGGTGATGATCAGTTCCGAGGTCGTTGCAATGTCGAGACCTGGCTGCCAAGGCAGTGATCTCCCGAGCACGTTGGTTTGGCGTGAAGGCCGGCGCTCAATCCAGGGCAGGGGAGGTGGTGCGTGCTGTTCGTTGCCTCCGCTGTCAGCAAGGATGACGCGTAGCTCAACGCTGCGGGAGCGGAGTTCGGCGCGGAGCGACTCGAAAAAGGGCAGCTGCTCGGGCACCGTTGCGTTCAGGAGTAGCGAAACCACCGGTTCGGAGTTGGTCTCGCGGGTGACCTGAGACCGGAGTCGGCCAAAGAATGTGCGAGGTGAGAGAACCGCGGAAGCACCGAGCTTTGCCAACCCCTGGAGTCGTTGCCCCGAGGCAGCGGCTGCGCCTCCTTGGCGAAAGAGCGTCGCGCTCATGGTGTGTCTGGCGCCGGTCGCACGTGACGCAGCTGACGTGTCAGCCTCCGAAGCCACGAACTCGTCCCACAACGGTTGCTCATCGCCGTTGCGGATGGCAGCGATACACGCCTCGGTGTACCGCAGTCGGGCAGCGTGCTGGCCAGCCGAGCTGGAAGTCACCGACCCATCATGGATTCGATGAGCAAATGAACGCCTCGGGTCAGCAATAACGGGGTGATGTTGGCCAAGAATCGTGAAGGTTGCGAGGTCCATTGCCGAGCCAAAACGATCCTCGAAACCGCCGACTAAACGCAGGAGATCGGTGCGGTAGATCGCGGACGGAAAGACGATCTCGATGAGTTCGCCAGAGTCTCGCTCGCGTTCCCAAGCCTCGATCGAGGACGGCCCATAGTCCTTGTTTGTGGAGAACCTCGGGCGGTCGTAGCTACCGCTGACCCGTCGACAGAAACTCCCAACGACCGCTGGAGTCGGCACGGTTGTCCAAAAGACCTCGAGGAGGTGTTCGACCCGAGGCTCCAGCACCAGGTCATCGTCGCCCATGAACGTGATGAACGAGGTGGTTGCTAGGTCGAGCGCGGTGTTGTGGCTTCCCGAGATCGACAGCCGCTCGTCGAGCGCGCTGAGCGTCGCCGGACCAGCCCAAGCTTCGATGATCTTTTCGAGGCGACCGGCGAGATGCGGATCATCGGGCCCGTTGAGCACAATATGGAGGTGAACTCCTGGCGGAGTGGTTTCGAGCAAGCTTCGGATCGCTGCTTGTACGAACCCATCTCTCCCAATGGTGCAAATCGCGATCGTCAGGTCGGTTGGCTGCGGCTGCTCGGTCAGCGCTGCTTGCTCGTGCTCGCTCATGGGTTTCGCCTACGCCTCATCGATCGACAGAACGTGGAAAACACCTCGCTCCACGAAGAGCGTATTGCCCAGACGTCCGAACCTCAATGGCGCGCTGCGCGCGCGGGTTGGTAGGGCGAGTGCGGTCGATGCAATGCGCCGCGTCTACAGCAAGGCTTGCACGACGCCGTCGGCGAACCGGCGGGCCATGTCCTCCACAGAGAGGTCGCGTCCACTTCGTTCGGCGGCTGCCTGCATATGAGCCAAACGTTCCGGATCCAGGAGCAGGTCAGCAGCGGCCTGGGCGTAATCAAATGGGGTGGAATTGGCTGGGGTGATCACGCCGTTGACACCGTCGTCAAGGTACTCGATCTCGGGACTGTGGTAGTCGATTGCTGTTGTGACCGTAGGGATTCCGAGCGCGAACGCATCGACGATGTTGAGTCCAACAAGCCCCGGCATCAGTTGAATCGATGCCACGCTTGCCAACGCCACCCGCTCATCTCCGTAACACGCGCCGAGGTGGTGAAACCATGCGTGCTTCTTGGCTGCCATGGCCATGAGGTGTCCAGAGCTGCCGTCGCCGATAACAATCATCTCAAAGTCAGGAATTCGAGCGCGCAGATGTTCTGCGGCCTCGATGACAAACTCTGGGCGCTTGTGCCCATATACCCCGCCGAGGTACAAGGCTGCGGGCCCATCTCCCATATTCAGTTCGGCTCGGACATCGCGGTCTGTGCTCTCGGGGAGCGCGAGCCGGATCTCTTGAATGTTCGTTGTGTCTGTTGAGTTCATCACGGTGCTAATGCGATTTGGATCCATACCGAATCCAACAGCCGCTTTGGCTGAGAGCTCGTTGTAGGCAAAGAACCAATGGGCTCGTGCAGTCATCTTCCGCTTCAGACCCTCGCCAGCGGAACCTTCGATGCTGGATTGGAAGTTCTTTCCGTGACCCCAGAAGGCGTGCCGAGTTCCGAGAAGTTTTTGGCCCAGCGACAACACAATGTTGAACAGCTGTTTCGTTGCCTGCTCGGTGATGATCAGGTCAGATTCGCGGGCGAGATCGAGACCGGGCTGCCACAGCAACGTGTGGCCGAGAATCCCGACTGACCGAAAGTCGCGGGTCTCTGCCCACGGTAGGTGCGCCCTGTCGCCTTTGGCCTCGTCCTCTGGAAGGCCTCCGCCGACAACAAGACGAAGCCGTATGCCCTTCTGCGAGAGGTTCTGCTCGAGTTCGTGAAAGAACTGCACGCGGTATTGGTGGCAGTTTTTGAAGAGAATGGTGACGACTGGTTCATCTGCCGTCTCCGCTTTGAATAACACTCGAGGTCCCTTCGTCACAAGCTCTGTGACATGTGCTGCCGCTGGTGAGGGTGACCTCGCTACCGACTTTTTGATTCCCGCGACGACGTAACATAATCGCAACAGTGAACATCTCCAAAAGCGTTTTTGGTTTCGTTTCGAAAGCTGCGAAGCGTGACTCTAGCCTGCTTCGACAGCACCATAGGTGACATCTGTGAGAGATCTCGCGGAGCCGAGGAGGTCCTCGCGAACACCGAGCGATCGTGCCGAATCGAGCGTCTCTACGGCGTCGGGAGACAATCGGTAATCGCCTTGATCGGGATTGCGAAACATCGCCTCGTTTGCCAGAGCGTTGTCTGTGCCTGCCACGCCGAGGTTGTTCTCGCTCATCATCTCCATGCCCAGGCCTTCATCGACGATGACGCCAACGCTGCCCGTATTGAGGAACGTGTTGTGCAGAATCGTGGCCACACCGTTCACACCGCGAACATAGATGCCGCGATGTTGACAGTTGTGCAGCACATTGTTGACAATGCGTACCGTTGCCTGGACAACGATGCAGTTCCCATCCCGGAACTCCGACGACCGGGTCACATCGTGAATGACATTGCGCTCGATGCTGATGTTCGGATCGGTGCTGTCTTCATTGTTGAGGTGAATGACGATGGCTCCCGAGGTGTTGGTGACCACATCGGAGATGGTGTTGTCGACGATCGTGATGTTCGACGATGGACGTTTAATGTCGATGGCTTCGTCTGCGGTGCGCTCGATGATGTTGTTGGAGATGACGACGTTAGAGACATGATCGACCCCGCCTGGAGTGCCAGTGCCGATGTAAATTCCTTCGCCGTTTGGGATCCCGTTCTCGGTGCGGCGTCCCGTGTCGGCCACACGGTTGCCGTCGATGATGATGTTCGATGATCCGTCTTTAACTCGGATGGCTTCCTGGCCAACGTCAGATACGTCGTTGTTGACGATGGACACCCCCGACGAGTTCTGAATGTAGATCCCCCACAGGGAGCCGCTCACGGACATGCCAGAAATCTCGATGTGGGACGAATCCTGGATGAGAATCCCCGCATCTTCGTCGTAGCTTTCGCCTCGAAATTCGACTCCCGGACCGCCCACGAATCGGACGGGTGCATTCGGGCTTGCCTCAAGTCCAGTGAGCGTTAAGGGCGGGTACACCCCGGGTTGAAACTCAATCGAACCTCCCGGGGCGAGCTGGGTGAGCGCTTGTTCGACGATGATGGCCATCGGGTCTTGCCCGTTTGCAGCGGCACCCGCTGGAGGGGCACTGATCTGGACGCTCTCCAATAGTGGAGGTTCGGTGCTCGAGGCTGGTTCGGCCGTTGTTGTCGACGAGGTCGATTGAGGTGCTGTCGTCGGCACGCTCACGGCATCGGTGTCGCCGAGACTTGGTGAGATAGCAGGTTGAGACTGGGACGACTCGGGCGCATCTGGCGTCGCAATGACATCAGAGCCGCAGGCGGCTGCAATGGTCGACACAGCCAGGAACATCGCGAGGCGCCAGCTGGCCCGCCGAGTCTGCATTGTTGATCTACGGAGCTGTACCGTCGAAGAAATCACGCCATCGCGACGGTATCGCGATTACCCGTCTGTGTATTGTCGGGGGTCATGGGCTCGGCGAGCGGGCAACTACCGCAGTGAGGCGTCTCCAAAGACGTTGTTGCTAAGACGCACGTTGTCCGTGCAGGTTCCGGGGTTCCACACGTGGTTCGTTCCGCCGCCGAGATGCTGGTTGTCCATCCATACCCGGTTGCCGGTCACGACATGGTCCCTGCACTGTGAGCTATACCCGTAGTGGTTGATCGTCATGCCGACCGTTGTTCGGTGGGGTACGTCGCCGGTGCCGACGATCGTGTTGTCTTTGATGGTTACGTTGTTGCCACCTGCAAGGTTGATTCCGACGTGGCCAGGATCGATGAACCGGTTGTTCTCGACGATGATGTACTCGCTCGGTCCAGAGCTCGGGTTGCCGTCGCCGAGGATGATTCCAGTGCCCGATGTGCTGGGCCCACCGTTTCGAAACAGATTTCCTTCAACCACGAATGGGCTTCTCGAGGTGCCAGATGAGCTATAGAAATTGATCATGTCTTCGTAGTCCGAGTCCCAACGGCCGCGGCCTTGAATGTTGTTGTCGACAATCTGAATTCCCTCGGCGTTGCGCACCCGGCTGAACTGGATCGCATTTCGGCCGGCGTTGTAGAAAAGGTTCGAGTCGAAGGTCAACTGCGAGCTACTGCCGGTGACTTTGATTGCACGGTTGCCGCGATCTCCGCCTTTGTCCTCGATGTTGCTGTGGACGTCACGAATCATGTTGGAGCGAATCGTCACGTCTGTGCTGGAGTTGATTTGGATTGCATTGTTCCGGTCCGCCCCAAAGCGTTCGGCCGAGATATTGCGGATCAACGAGTTCTCAATCGTGATGTTGCGGGCGTCTTCGATCAGTATCAGACCGTTGTCGTAGCCACCGGAAACTGAATTGTTCGTGCCACAGTCCTCGATTGTGACATTGCGTAGCGTGATATTTGACGAGCCCGTAAGGTCGACGCAGCGACCTCCTGGGTTCGAGATAATGACGTTCGACACCACGACGTTGCTCTCGTTTCGCAGGTCTTGAAACCCGACGGTTCGACAGTTCTCGGTGCAACCTCGAGCGCCTTGGGCGGTTCGTGGTGCTGCAGTTGTCGTAGGAGTCCCAGCGCGAGCAGCCGCGGGGGGAGCTGGCACGGTTCGCGGTGCCGCGGTTGTCGCTGGTGGCTGCGTCGCCCGTGGAGGTGCGGTTGTCGCCGGTGCTGCTTGTCTTGGACTCGGCGCAGCCGTGGTTTGGGTGGCGGGTGGTCTGGTCGTCGGCGATACCGCCGGCTGCCTCGTTGGCGAACTCGTATCGTCAGACTCTCGGCCAGAGACTGTGGTGGGGGTCTGGTTTGTTGGCGTTTCTCTCGTGATGTTGGCCGAGTCTTCACGCGGACTCGTCGCGGTCGAGTCGAGCGCTGATTCGTTATTCGCCAACGTGGCGCTGTCGACAGGAGACGCAGCGGTATCTCCATCTGATGTGGCGGTATTCGAGGTGGCGTTGTTCGTTGCGGTGCCGCCTCCACCAGTGGTGTCGGCGTCATCGCTGCTGGAGGCAGCGGTAGTCGTAACCGAAGCATTCGTGGCCGAGTCGCTCGTGTCGACAGCGCTTAGGGCTTCGGGCGGATCATCAGTTGTGTCGCTTCCAAATGGCGTCGACGGTTCTCCGAGCGAGCGAGTTGCTGGGCCAGTATCGATCGTGGCGAGTTCGCTGTCGGGACCCGAGGGGAGCGCAAGCCATGCCAAGAGGCCAACGGCCATCCCGGCGGCGAGGGCCAAGAGCGCGAGTACAGGGGTCCGATTCTGCATGATGTCGAAATTTTCGACATCACGTTTGCCCTACTTGAGTAAAGTTCAGTTGAATGACCGTGCGACCTATATTTGGGTGTCCGAGAGGGTCTTTGGAGCCATATACGGCCGTTTTCGGCCCTTGTTTGCGGCTGCTTGCACGATAGCGACCACAAAGAGCACCAAGGAAATATCGCGTCGGATGACCCCAACTTCGGTCAATGAGAAGATGAACGCGTACGAAATCATCATGATTGGGAAGAGGCCCTCGGCGCCCTTCACGGCCCGAATGTTGCGCGCTCCCCAGACAAACCCTCGAACGTAAATGGCGAGGAGGAAGATCGCTCCGAGCGGTCCAATGAACAGCCACGCGTCGATGAACGCGTTGTGTGCGTGTGGAATCGTGAAATTCGATCGAACGCTCACTTCGAACCGTGAGACCTCGTCGGTCCAGAATCCCAACCACCCGTAGCCAAGCCACGGTCGTTCGGCGATTCCAAACTTGAAGCTGTTCTGCCAGAGGGGGAGGCGACCAGTAAAGGTGCTGTTCTTGCCAAGGAGTCCTGTCGCGGCGGCAAGGTTCGTTGCTGCCAGGGCGGTCAGTGTTGAAAAGATTGAGACCATGGCCACCGCGGTTGCTCCGTAGAGGGTTTTGCGGCCCCGAAAGCCAAGGAACACAAACGTCAGGGCAATAAGACCTGCGGTTGCCCCGAGCGACGTGGCCGAGTCGCTCGCAACCACCTGGACGAGCGCAAGCAGCGCCCACATTGGCCAGACAAAGAAACTCCGACGTTGCACGGCGGTAAAGCCAAAGACGACCAAACTCAACGACGCGATTCGGCCAAGCTCGTTTTTGGTGACGAACACGCCACTCCATTTGGACCCGCCGTCGGTGCCGATGTTAATCGTGTCGAGACCAAACTGTTGAAAGACGAAGATGAATGTGTAGTTGGCGACCACGCCGATCGCCAGCGCGATTGACGCCATGAACAGCACTTCGGGGATCCGGTACCGGACTGCAAAGTAGAACCCGACGAGCAAGGTGATGGTCATGACGACCGCTGTTGACAAGGTTTCAACAATGTTGACCGACCAGAGTATCGAGATGCCAGCCATGGCAATGAGGGCTGTCAACAGCGGCTCGCGAGCTGCCGCTGATGCTGCCAGATGCCAATTCCCGTTAAAGCTCAGCCACACGACGCCAAGGAAACTCAGGAACGTGACGGTCGTCAGCGGGCTACCGCCTTGGACCGTCCCGGCCGACGCGCCCCCGACGATCACAAACCAGTCCAACGGGAGCGAGAACGCAAAGACGAACAACATGGCGATCGCCACAACTCGCTCCAACATGCCCGGTGCACGCACGAACGGCTCCGATGACGTTGGTGCAGTGACTGAGGAAACAGTGATGGGTGGGGCGGACATCGTGATCTGAGAGTACTCGCGGCCGAACTACTGCGTTGCCCGCGATGCGCCGACCTTCTCGTAGGCATAGCGGTCCTTGCGCAAGACGCTGCGCCCGGTGTCGCTGTCGTCCCGGTTGAGAATTGCTCCCACCACGTTGCCGCCAGCACGGTCGATTTCGGAACGAACTCGGAGGAGTGTGTCGGTATCGGTCCGGCTGCTGTCGACGACGATGATCGTGCCGTCGACCGCTGGGGCGATGCTCGATGCGTCGGCGATATTCAGCACTGGGGGAGCATCGACGAGGACGATGTCGAACTGGGTCGAAAGCTCATCGATGAGGGTGCTGATTCGCCCGGTCGCAAGCAACTCTCCGGGATTCGTGGGCAACGTGCCCGATGGGACGACCACGAGCCCGGGCGTTCCCTGGACCGACACCATGATGTTTGTGATGGTCTGGTCGACGAGCCAGTCGCTGAGGCCTTGTTGTTGCCCTGAAATTCCCAGGACCTTTTCGATCGTTGGACGGCGAAGGTCGGCGTTGACAAGGCACACCTTGGTTTCGCCTTGCGCGAGCGCAATGGCGAGGTTGGCGACAGTGGTCGATTTGCCTTCGGCTGGACGTGCGCTCGTGATGAGGAACGTGTCGGCTTCGCGGGTGGTTCCGAGGAACTGCAGCGACGATCGGAGTCGGCGGAACGCTTCCCTGGCCCGCTGCACGCGAGCCGATCGCCCTCCCGCGAGCATCACGATTGCGGCAGAACCGTTCCGGTGGGCCATGCCAAATGACGGAATCGATGCCAACACGCTGGTGCCAAGGGCGAGCTCGACGTCGGCTGAGTCGCGTGCGGTGCGATCGAGGCGATGCAGCACGAATGCAAGAGCAACGCCACCACCGAGACCAAGGACGAGGCCTGCGGCTCGAAGGATGTTATCGGAGAACCCTACGGGCGACGTTGGGATTGCCGCCCGCTCCAACACTTCGGCTGGAGATGTGCGGGTATCACGCGCAATCGTTGCGGTCTGGAGGCTGTTCTGTTGCGCGTTTTGTGAGTTGCGCAAGGCATTTCGACTGGTTCGAAGTTCGGTCGCTGACAGCGACAAAGCAATTGCTTGCTCGGTGTTGCCAGCAGCCGACGCTGCAGCTTGGGATCGTACTGTTTGATCAATCTCGGCCTGTAGCGAGTCAATCTCGATTTGGAGACGGTCGACCTCGGCCTGAATTGAATCGATCTCGGAATTGTCGAGATCATTAGATTCTCCAATGCGCTGAGCCACATACTGCTCGGCAAAGGAGTTGACGATCTGTTGGGCCTCGGCAGCGTCGGTGCTCTGGTAGAGCAACTCGAGCGTGTCGCTGTTATCGACAAAGACAACCTCAAGGTCCCGGAGTAACAACAACGGAGAGGTGGTGAGGCCGAGCTCGGCTGAGACCAAGCGCGCAACGGCCTCGGAGTCGACGACCTCTCGCTCACGCTCAAGGGTCGGGTTCACAAGGCGGGCGTCGATCGAACCGACGTTGGTTGGGTTGACCAACACCTTGGCTGCCGCCTCAAACGTTGGTTGACGCGAAAGCGTAAACAACACCGCGAGGCCTAAGCCCAGCGCAGCGCAGATGAGGATCAACCACTTTCGTTGGCGAATAGCCGCCAAATAGTCTTCGAGTCCCGGCGTATCTTTCGCCTGGGAACCAGCTTCATACATCACGAGAGAACACTCCTCTGGCTCAATGCAAATAGTAGTTCGTATCGTTGAATAGTCACATTCGACATCGATGAAACAGCGCGCTCTGGCGCTTCTGTTCGTTTCGCATAGGGGATTCGCAGCTGCAGGCCATGTCGAATGTCACGTCAACACGGCCCCACATCGGCGAGTACGGGATGGTGATCAGACCATCGGGTGTCGACCAGAACCGCATTTGCCGTACAAAGCCCAGGAGACATCAAGAGATGATCGACCCGTGCGTACAACAATGATTCTGGTAGCGACCGGTCGGTGGTTGGCGCTGCTGCACCGCTATGGCGGATGCCGTCCTCGAGGTTTCGCGTAAGCGTCCGGTACGCCTGACCGCGATCGACAGCGTTGAGGTCGCCGAGCACGATCGTTGGGAGCGTTTCGGCGTCGACCGCATCGGCGATAGCGTTTGCGATCGCGAGATGCTCGCCGGCCGACACCTCGTATGGTCCGTCGGTGCCGCCAGGGCGCGGTACATGCAATGCATAGACGATCAGGTCGCCCGAATCGGTGGCGACCTGAAGCCGAAATCCTGGCAACCCGCCGTCGACAACATCGGCGATTGGGTCGTCGAGCTGCACCATCTCCAAATCGGAATAGACCCCGATGCTCGGCAGCCCATTCCGGCGGAAACCATCGCCGTTTGGTCGTAGCTCGACATCGTTCTGTTGTTGACGGTCCAATGAGATGACATCGGTGACGGCGTTGCGAAACCGCGACTGCAGCTCGGCGTCGTGTGACTCCGCGAGTTCTACGCCCACAACGAGGTCTGGCGCCTCGTCAAAGATGAGGAAGCCAAGATCGTTATCGCTGAAGAAATACAAGCCAGCGTTGACGGTGCCGACCCGGATCGATTCGGTCGGGGCTTGCCCGTTGGTCGATCGGAACGGCAAGAGCACCGACACCACAAAGAAGACCACGAGAGACACGACCAACGCCAAAAACGCAGCCGAACGGCGCACCACGGCGACGGTAAGCGCAGCGAGTCCCGAAAAGATGATGACGAGCGGAAGGCCCGCGGCGATGACGTCCATAAACGCGAACAGCGAGCGAACGAGGTACCACAACCACGGCACCACGACGAGTAGCCATCGGGCGTGGCGCCATGGTCCAGGCCGTTCGGCGGTCAACACGTCATTGACGACCATTGGCTCAGCATCATGGATGATCTGAATGTCGTCGCCTTGTTGAGGCCGAGACACGGCGCGAGAGGTCATTGACTACCGAGAGTACATCAGCTTTCTTGTGACGTCACTAACGGTGTAACGGCCCAGGTGTCAGGAGGTGAATGTTCAGTCCGGGTCAGTGTGCCTGTGCGGGATCGGCGGCATTGGGGTCGATGCCATAACGTGCGATTGCGTCACCAACGACGCTTCGATCGATGCGGCCTTCGTCGGCAAGCGCAGACAGCGTGGCCACAACCACGTGCGCGGTATCGATCTCGAAGAAGGAGCGCAATGCTTCGCGTGTGTCGGAACGACCAAAGCCATCGGTACCCAACGGCACGAAGCGGCCAGGGACCCAGCGAGCAATCTGATCGGGAACCATCTTCATATAGTCAGTGACCGCAACGATTGGTCCGCCCACATTTGCAAGCTTGATGGTGACATCGGCGAGTGCCGGTGGTCCGTCGGTGCGGGTGCGGTTTGCCCGCTCTACAGACAACGCGTTTTCGCGCAGCTTCTTGTAGGACGTGGCGGACCAAAGCTCGGCACCGACATCGAAGTGCTCAGCGAGCTCGCGTTGAGCCTCGCGGGCAGCGCCTTGCGCCGATCCGGAGAACAAGATCGCTGCCTTGTGGGCCCGTTCTGGGGCGGAGTCCCAGAAATAGAGACCCGAGACAATGTCATCATCTGAGACATGGTCGGGGCGAACCGGCATCTCGTAGTTCTCGTTGTAGATCGTGAGGTAGTAGAAGACATCTTCGCCGCCACCGTCGTCAGCCGGACCGTACATGCGGCGGAGCCCGTCCTTGAGCAGTGTCCCAAGTTCGTAGGCGTAGGCCGGATCGTAGGCCTCACACGAAGGGACCGTCGACGCGAGCAGCTGGCTGTGGCCATCTTGATGCTGAAGGCCCTCGCCCATGAGGGTGGTGCGACCCGCGGTTGCGCCCATGAGGAAGCCGCGTGCGCGAGAGTCCGCAGCCGACCAAATCAAATCGCCGACGCGTTGAAAGCCGAACATTGAATAGAACGTGAAGAACGGAACCATCGGCACGCCGTAGTTGGCATAGCTCGTCGCCGCGGCGATCCAACTCGCGGTGCCACCGGCTTCGGTGATGCCCTCTTCGAGGATCTGTCCGTCGGTGTCTTCTGAGTAAGACAGGAGCAGCTCATGATCGACGGGTTCGTACAGCTGGCCGTGTGGGGCGTAGATCTCGAACTCGCGGAACATTGAGTCCATGCCGAAGGTTCGGGCTTCGTCAGGGATGATCGGCACGACGCGTTCGCCAAAGTTTTGGTCTCGCATCATGTTGCGCAGGGTTGCGGTGAAGACCATCGTGGTCGAGACTTCGCGGCCGCCTGAACCCTTGTCGAGGTCATCGAAGATGCTTTCCTCTGGAAGCGACAGTGGGCGGCGGGTCCGCACGACACGCTGGGGGAGCGGTCCGCCAAGTTGGGTGCGGCGCTGCTTGAGGTACTGCATCTCTTCGGAGTCCGGTGCTGGCTTGAAGTACGGCGGAATGCCATCTTCGAGGTCGGCTTCAGAGATCTCGTCTTGGAGGTGCAGGCGCTCGCGCATTTCTAGCAGCTGATCTTTGTTCATCTTCTTCAGCTGGTGGGTGCTGTTGCGAGCCTCGAAACCTTGACCGAGCGTCCATCCCTTGATCGTCTTGGCCAAGATGACCGTTGGACGGTCGGTTTCGTCGACCGCTGCCTTGTATGCGGCATAGAGCTTTGGATAGTCGTGGCCGCCGCGAGGGAGGTTTTCGAGTTCGGCGTTGGACAGGTGCTCGACGAGTTTGCGAAGGCGAGGATCGGGGCCAAAGAAGTGCTCACGGATATAGGCGCCGTCTTCGACCGCGTACCGTTGGAACTCACCATCGACGACCGTGTTCATCTTGTTGAGCAAGACGCCGTCGACGTCGCGGGCGAGAAGGTCGTCCCACTTCGATCCCCACACGACCTTGATGACGTTCCATCCCGCCCCCCGGAAGTTGCCTTCGAGCTCTTGGATAATCTTCGAGTTGCCACGGACGGGACCGTCGAGGCGTTGCAGGTTGCAGTTGACGACCCAGATGAGGTTTCCAAGGCTCGCGCGGCCAGCGAGGGAAATTGCGCCGAGCGTTTCTGGCTCGTCGGTTTCGCCGTCGCCGAGGAACGCCCAGATCTTGCCTTGTGATGCGTCATCGATGCGACGTTGGGTCAAATAGCGGGCAAAGCGTGCGTGGTAGATCGAGTTGATTGGACCGAGGCCCATCGACACGGTTGGGAATTCCCAAAAGTCCGGCATGAGTCGCGGGTGCGGATAGGACGACAGGCCGTTGCCTGCGATCTCCATGCGGAAGTTGTCAAGGGTCGTCTCGTCGAATCGGCCTTCGAGATAGGCGCGTGCATAGATGCCAGGTGCAGCGTGCCCCTGCATGTAGATGTGGTCGCCGGGAAGACCGTCTTCTTTGCCGCGCCAGAAGTGGTTGAAGCCAACGTCATACAGAGATGCTGACGATGCAAACGAGCTGAGGTGGCCGCCAATGCCGTCGGCGACCTTGTTTGCCCGCACAACCATGGCCGCAGCGTTCCATCGGGTGAACGCACGGATGCGGCGTTCGATGTGTTCATCGCCTGGGAAAAAGGGCTGGCTCTCGGGAGGAATGGTGTTGACATACGGCGTCCATACCGATGGGGGCGTGCCGATTTGGGTCTCTTGCGCGCGAGCGAGCAGTTTCGACATGATGAAGCGCGCCCGCTGCTTTCCAGCGCCGGCGGCGACGGCGTCCAAGGATTCGAGCCATTCGCGGGTCTCGATTGGGTCGATATCTGGGAGCTGCTGGGAGAAGTTCTCGTGCATATGTTGTCAGTCTCTCAAGCAAGTCGGGGAATCGGTAACTTTTGCCGATGTTTCTCCACAAAGTAAGGAAATGGTTCACCATGTGGAATGGGCGACGCGACGAATACCGCGTTGTGGGGCATTGGGTCGTCAGGCATTGGACTATTCGGCTGGCGGTTCGAGAGGTCGTCCCAGCTGCTCGGGCAGAGGCCTAGGGTGGTCGTCGATGAGCCTTTTTGATACCGATCCATTTGCATTCGAAGAGCAACCACCGCTGGAGGAGCCGCCGACTGATCAACCCTCCGAACGTCCAACCTCCACGACCGTCACGTCGGGTCCCCGTCGGGAGGTCTTTACCGATGGTGCGTGCAAGGGCAATCCCGGTCCGGGAGGTTGGGGTTGGGTTGTTCCCAATGAGGTGTGGTCATCGGGAGCCGAAGATCCGTCGACGAACCAACGAATGGAAGTGCAAGCGGTCCTTCATGCCATCGAGAATCTCGACGGGCCGTTAGAAATCGTCAGCGACAGCACCTACGTTGTGAACTGCTTTCGTGACGGCTGGTGGCGCGGCTGGGAGCGCCGAGGCTGGAAAAACAGCCAAAAGAAGGATGTTGCGAACCAGGATCTGTGGAAGCCGCTCGTCGCGATCTGCAAAGAGCGCGACATTACGTTCCGTTGGGTTAAGGGACACGCGGGAAATCGGTGGAACGATACCGCCGACGAATTTGCCGTTGCCGCTGCTGCTGGCGATGGGGCGGACGGGGAAGTTCGTCCGCTGCACGAACCGTCGTGAGTGCTATGCCTCGACGGTGACGACGCCGTAAAAGGCGACCCGACCCGCGACGTCTTCTGCGCCATCCTTGGGCTCGGGGTAGTACCACGCCGCATTTTCAGCTACCTGCCCGTCGACGTCGAGTGTGTAATACGACGCGACACCCTTCCATGGGCACGAGGTGTGGCGGTCCGTTTCGGTGATCACGCTCTGGTCGAGTGATTCGAGCGGGAAGTAGTGGTTTCCCTCGACGAACGTCGTGTCGTCACTTTGTGCAATGACCTTGCCGTTGAACGTTGCAGTTGCCATGGGTTTTTCTCCTACGTTGGTCGCTGCCCGGCCCGCTGGTCAACGGACACCACGTTCGATGGTGAGCTGGACTCTGGGAGCTAGACATTGGGGAAACCAGGCGGTTCGACCCAACATTCCGCGCAGCCCGGTTTTGGGGTTCGCTCAGCGCTCGACCAACTCGGCGAGTCGCTCTAGGGTGCGCTCGATGTTGCCGAGGTGCGCCTTGGGGTATCCGGCGAGCTCGATCGCCTTTGGGACTCGCGACGTCGACCAGTCGAAGGTTTCGGTGACCAACGTGGCGGCATCGACGGCCTCTAATTCGTATCGCCACCGATGCTTGCCGAAGTGTTCCCAGGCAATCAGTCGGTTCTCATCGAACTCGACGACCGTATTGCCGATTCGGTAGGGGAGGACCTTGAGGTTCATGCTCATCGAGAATTTCGAGCCGAGCTTGAGCCGTTCGGCGTTCTTTGATGACGACGCAGTAACCATGTCGGAGCCGTCGAACAATGCATGGCTCTCAGGATCTGCCAACAGATCAAAGATGGCCGCTGGAGGTGCCGACATTCGTCGAGTCGCACTGGTGCGCCGGGCCACCATGTCGATCATTCCGGTCGTTGTCATAGGAGGGCCTCGAACGCTTCGTCGATCGTTGGGTGCGCAAAGGTATAGCCGGAGTCGGTGAGCGCTTCGGGGACCACCCGCGTGCTCCAAAACAACATGGCTTCGGCCGCTTCCTTGCCGAGACGGAGATTGACGGCGAACTTCGGTGTTGGGAGGAAGGTCGGTCGGCCGAGCGCCTTACCGAGGGCAGAAGTGAATTGTGCGTTGGTGACCGGGTTGGGCGCCACGACGTTAACTGGGCCCGCCAGGTTGGTATCGATGATGTGCAGGATTGCACCGACCTGGTCGGTAATGGAGATCCATGACCAGTACTGGCTTCCGTCGCCGATCTTGCCACCGATGCCCATTTTGAAGAACGGCAACTGTTCCTTTAGCGCACCGCCGTCAGGGCTAAGCACGACGCCGGTTCGAATCATCGCTGTTCGAATACCTGCGTCGATCGCTGGCTGAACGGCAGCTTCCCACGCAACGACAACATCCGGTAGGAAACCCGAACCTCGTTCGGCTTTCTCGGTCAACTTCGTGTCGCCCCGGTCACCGTAGAAGCCCATGGCGGAGCCGCTAACGAGCACCGCTGGTTTTTCGTCGAGCCCTGCCAGTGTGTCGGCGAGTAGCGCTGTTCCGAGCGTGCGGCTCTCGAGAATCCTTTTCTTCTGCTCGGGTGACCATTTCGCCTCGCCGATGCCTTCGCCAGCGAGATGCACCACGGCATCGATGCCTTCGAGTTTGTCGGCATCGATCGTGCCCGCATCAATGTCCCAGAGCACATCGCTGCTTGCCGGGGAACTTCGCACAATTCGAATCGCGGTATCGCCTCTCGCGGTAATCGCGTCGATGAGGGCGGTACCGATCAGGCCGTTCGAGCCAGTAATCGCAATCTTCATGATCCGACACTAGATCGAGGAGCTCGGAGGAGCCGGACTGACTCGGAACTATCGATGCTCGCAACGCTAGAGCTTGTCACTCCCGTGAATCATGTCGCGACAATCGAGTACATAGGGTGCATGCTCGGCAATCAGATCGATGTCGACATCGTCGTGATCGACCAACATGATGACCGCATCAGCGGACTGCATGGTCTCACGTGTGAGGTCGATGTCGACAGTCCCAGCGGGCAGTGAACGCGCATCGATATGGGAGTCGACGACCGAGACGTTTGCGCCCTTCTCGATGAGTTTGTTCGCCACATGGATCGACGGGGATTCGCGGGCATCGCTCGTGTTTGCTTTGTAGGCCATACCAACGAGGACAACATCGGCGCCTTCCAGATCTGTCCGGTCGAGGAGTCCGGCTTGGAGGCGTCGCACAACGTAGTCGGGCATGTGTTGGTTGATGTCGTTGGCCAACTCGACGAATCGGAAGGTCTTGCCGAGGCGTTCTTCTACGGCCCACGACAGATAGGACGGGTCGACGGGCAGGCAATGTCCGCCGACGCCCGGACCCGGCGTGAACTTCATGAAACCGAATGGTTTCGTGGCGGCGGCGTCGACGACGTCCCAGATATCGACGTTGAGATCGTGTGCGAACATGGCGAGCTCGTTGATGAGCGCGATGTTGACGTGGCGGAAGGTGTTCTCGAGCAGTTTGGTCATCTCTGCGTCTCGGGTGCTGCGAACCGGGATTGTCTTGTCGATACATTGGTCATAGAACCACTGAACCAATCGAAGCGACTCCGGGCCGATACCGGAAACGACCTTCGGCGTGTTCACCAGATTCCAGATCGGGTTTCCTGGGTCGATGCGTTCGGGCGAATAGCCAAGAAAGAAGTCGCGCTCGGGGCGCAGGCCCGTAGCGGCGGCGATGCGGGGCCCAACGAGCTCGTCGGTCGTGCCCGGATATGTCGTGGATTCGAGAATGATCGTCGCGCCAACCCGGAGATGAGGACACAACGCATCGACGGCGGATTCGATGAAGCACAGCTGCGGCTTGCCGTCATGTAGCGGTGTTGGGACCGAGATCACGGCAATATCGAAGCCTTCGAGCTCCATTGGATCGGTGCTGGCGACGTAGCGGCCGCTATCGATCGCGGTGCAAAGGGTCGCGTCGGAGATGTCTTCGACGTGCGAGATGCCAGCGTTGAGGCCCGAAACCTTTGTCGTGTCGACGTCGAAGCCAATGACGGTGAATCCAACGTCGACAGCTCGCATTGCAACCGGTAGCCCAACGTAGCCCTGGCCCATCACCGCGACCGTCGTCTCTTCAATAGTTCGCATGCCGACCCCATCGGCCATCGGCGGTCGAATATGAGTCGAACGGACTAGGCGTGTTGGCGGCGCCGGCTGATTGCGGTGAACGTGAGGCCGAGAGCGACGAGCCCGGCGCTGAGGGAGATGAATCTGCTCGACTCTCGCCCGGTTAGTGGCAGCTGGGATGGCGGACCTGTCGAGGGATCGGCAAAGGGAAGTTGGCTCGGCGAAGTAGGCAACGGGTTGCCGCCGATCGATGGGGGGCCCGGAACGTTGGGGTTACTCGTCACCGGCGGTTGTTCCGTGCCGGGGTTCTCTGGATCGGTCGGGTTCTCTGGATCGGTCGGGTTCTCTGGGTCTGGCGGATCAACAGGATTGCTCGGTTCGACCGTGATGATCAGATCCGTGCCGATTTCGACGATGACGCGAAGATCGAGGTCGCCGCATCGGCTATGAATCTCGTACACACCGGGTTCCAGGTCGTCTGGCAGCTGTATGTCGATAAACGAGAAGCTGCCGTTCGTAAGGACGTTGTCACTCGTCAGTGCGGTTGTGACTGCGATGATTCGGCCCGGAACCGATTGTTCAGCAGTGGGATCACCATCGACTGGTTCGAGGCCGGGAATGTAGAGGACAACCTCTCCGCCAGGGGGGCAACCACGGCCAGAGAAGTCTCCATGGCCTGGGTTGTCCGGAGAGGTGGTGACGAGTAGACCAGTCAAGCCGCCATACTGGGCGCCTGCGGGACTCGCGATCATTGTGGACAGCGCGAGCGCGACGAGTAACGCGAGGGTAAGACGGCGCAGCACGAATCGTCTCTTCACCAGACTTCAGTCGGCCCCAACACGCCAAAACTAAGGGATGTCGATGGCGAGGCCTGTCGATTTCGCCAAATGTAGTG
This sequence comes from uncultured Acidimicrobiales bacterium, assembly GCA_938084885.1. Lineage (GTDB taxonomy): Bacteria > Actinomycetota > Acidimicrobiia > Acidimicrobiales > SHLQ01 > SHLQ01. The sequence continues at coordinate 25,012 of CALKGG010000043.1, read as the reverse complement.
CTGGCGTTGATTTCGCGTGTTCAGTCGCCGAAGGAAAAGTCGAAGGTTCGGTCCTTTTCGACCCGCGCGTCCCACACGATCCCGACGTTCGTCCTGTCCCACTCGGCAGATGCTGGGTTGATGCGGGTTCCCTGGCGGGTCCGAATCTCCCAGGAGGCATGGTCCGCGTTGACCAGCGGCTGGGCCCCAAGGACCGTGCGATATCCCGATTCGAGATCGACCGTACCCTTCAGCGTGATATCGAGTGCGAGGTGGCGTTGGCTCGGCACGGACAAAAAGAAGCTTGTGGCTTCGACGCCGAACTCGGTCGATCGTTCCAAAGGAACGCCAACACCTTCGATCGTTGCGCTCACGACCGGAAGTTTCGAGTACAGGGTGAGCATCATTGCGTTCGTTCCCGGCGGAATTCCTTGGTCGTTTGAGCCAATGATCGCATCCGGTAGCCCTCGTTCGGGAGCGGCGTTTTCGAGCGAGATCGTGACCTCGTGGGTCACCTCGTGTTCGTTGCGATCCAACGTTGTAGAAATATCCATTCTCCGGGTGAGGAACGAGTCGATCTTGTTCTGTCCCGAGTTCTGATGGACGAGTGCGAGCAGGTCGCCGTTGGTCGTTGGGAACGCGCCGTCGAGTCCCAGGCGGCGAACGGTTTCACCGTCGGTGTCCGAACGCAGCCACAGAAGCAGTCGGTCCTGATCGGCAAGTGGCGCCAAGTCGGTGGCGAAAGCGACCGGGTCCGGTGGTGAGTCAAACAGCGCGGCCACCAAGGCGTTGGTGAGTGAACCAAGCTCGACCTCGCGGTTCTCGTCGTCATCTTCGAAGCGCTCATATTGCGCCACGAAGAGTTCGTTGAGCACGGAACTGGCCGACACCGAGAGTCCCGTTTGCCCAGCGCTTTCCACTGGTCCGGTGAACTCGAGGAGTCGTTGAAGGACAAACGGATCGACCAGAAGTACAGCGTCAACCGATGTTCCTGTGGCCTGAGCGAACAGATCCGCAGTCACTGCGGCGACCGACGGAAAGTCGGGACTGATCGTGACGTCTTGGATGTGGCGTTCGATATCGAATCGCCCGTATCGGCCAACGTAGTCGGGCGAACCTCGCAGTTCGCCGTGTTGGGCGACGAGCAGATCATTGAGTTCTCTCGACCGGTACTGCTCGGTAATCGCGAGCCGGCCCTGTGTCCCGGTGACGACCGCCCAGTTGCCAATGAACCCACCCAATCCACGCGCTTCGGCCGGCGTCGAGAACATAATCAGCGTTTCCGATGGAGTTGGACCGCCGACGAGTTCGTCGATGACATGGAGGGCCTCGGCCGAAGCTCCAACAACGCCAGCCGCCGGATGCAAGATTGCTTGGGCGCGATCGATGCTCGCTGCGACCGGTGGAATGAGCCACGTTGAGTCGACCTCCTCGATCCGCTGCGATGCTCGATCCACGGTCGCGGCGAAGGCATCGATTGTCGGCAGAATCGAATCGACCTCGGCGACGTTGAGCGCTCCAGAATCGATCAATGCTCCGGGGTCGACGCGCCCAGTCACCACGGTAGCCGCATCGGTTATTGCGCTGGCCTGGCCGCTCGCAACCTGCGCCGCACGCACGTGCTGGCCCAAGATGGGTACGAGTCTGCTCGGAACCATCCACGGACCCGAGAGCGTGCGGTTTGCTCGATCCCAGTGGTGGTTGGCACGTTCAAACGCGGCGCTCGCCCGATCGAGCTCTCCAGCTCCGGCGAGTTCAGCAGCCACGCGGGTCTCAGCGAGGCCGTTCTGCAATGGACGCAATGCCAGCAAAGAAATCGAGCCACTCAAAAAGACGATGATCCCGAGAACCAATCCGACCCTCTTGCGAAACACGCGCAGTTCGGCCCGGCGTTTTCGCGAGATCGTCTTCCAGCCGGATCGGAGAATGGGGGCGACGGCAAGTGCAGTGCATGCGGCGCTCGACCCAAAAGGATCGTCGACCCAACCAAACGTCAAGCGCCACAGTGGCCCTTGGCCCTGGAGAAGCAAGATCACAACACTCACCGCTGCGATACCAGCCCCGATCCAACGCGTTCGGTGACTCGACAGAATCGACCAGCCAGCAACGCCGAGCGCAACGAGCGCGACGATCTGCAAGAACAGGTTGGCGGCGGTCAGGGCGGCGACTCCCGCGATCACCGCCCAGGTCCAACGACGCGATCGTGCAGCAAACCAGGTGACGGTGAAGGCAAACCCGCATCGATAGATCGCGTCGATGACGGCCACGCCCGCCGGGCTCGCCGAAGACAGCAGCACGGCACCAATCGCGGCGACGGTCGCAATGATGAGGCCGAGTGCCGAAGAATTCCGGCGCCGTTTGCGCGTCGGCGTGCTTGACGCCAGGTCGACGACGGTGATCGTGTCGTCCTTGCGCTGGTTCAAGAGGCGAGTCGCTGTATTCATAGGTCATCTGACCCATCGGCCAAAGCGGAGGATTCGTGAGCCGAAGCACCCGACTGGCCCAACTCCGCCGACTATGGCCCGATTTGCTCGCGGGCACGCTCATCTTTGCCTAGGTCAAACCGACTAGGGATCCAATGGAGTTCGAAACAGACCGCGTGCGGAGTAGGCAATCCAATCCCCGGGACCAACAGGTCCCGGGGAGCACGTCCCCTCGGCGCCCGGTATTCCACCTACGTGTTCTCGTCGACCTCGCCGTCTGGTGCATAGCAATGATGGCCGGAGCGCTCTCGATGGGTGCACCGCCGGCGCACGGCCTTGCCGTTGGCGGAGTTGCGAGCCTGCTCCAACTGCTCGTTGGGACAATCGGTGGCGTGTACGTGGGACGATGGCGCCTCGCGAGCTTTGACGAAGCTGTTGCACTCGCCAGCGTTGCCGTTGTCGTGACCACGATCTTGGCGGCACTTCGATTTGTCGCCGCCGCACGTGGAAGCTCGGTCGCGATCAGCTTGCTTGCTCCGTTCGCCGCGCTGACCGCAATGGTGGCTCTGCGCGGTCTTCGTCGCTGGCAGCTCGAGCGACAGGTCATTGCGCAACGTCGCCACACCCGCACTCCGGTACTGATCTTTGGGGCAGGTGACGGCGGAGCGCAGATCATTCGAGCAATGTTGGGTAACCCGGCAAGCACGTATGTCCCAGTCGGTATTGTCGACGACGATCCAGCAAAGCAAAACCTTCGAATTCAAGGTGTTCCCGTGCGCGGAACCCGCAATGAGCTCATCGACGTCTGCACACAACTGCAGTGCAATGTTGTTCTCATCGCTATCCCAAGCGCCGGGTCACAAACTATTGGACGGGTGATCTCGCTCGCCGAAGAGGCCGGCCTCGATGTGCGCGTGCTGCCACCGATGCACGAACTTGTTGGCGGTGCAATCTCGCTCGGCGACATCCGCGACGTTTCCGAAGCAGACCTGCTCGGCCGACGAATGATCGATACGGACGTTCCGGCAATCGCTTCCTACCTGCTTGACAAGCGGGTGCTCGTCACGGGCGCTGGAGGGTCGATCGGGTCGGAGCTATGCCGGCAGATCTCCGAGTACGCGCCGGCCGAACTCATCATGGTCGACCGGGATGAATCAGGACTTCACGCAACCCAACTCAGCATTGAGGGTCATGGCCTCCTCGACTCGAAGAACCTCGTCATTGCCGATATTCGAGACGCCGAACGGTTGGAGCAGGTGTTCTCTGAACGTCGTCCCGAGGTGGTCTTCCATGCCGCTGCGCTCAAGCACCTCCCGCTTCTCGAGCGGTATCCCGAAGAAGGGTGGAAGACCAATGTTGTTGGAACGAACAATGTGCTTCGTGCCGCGGCGAGCCATGGCGTTTCGCACTTCGTAAACGTATCGACGGACAAGGCAGCAGAGCCGACCAGTGTCCTTGGTTACACCAAACGAATCGCCGAACAGCTGACCTCTTGGTACGCAAATCGCACTCGTGGTGACTGGGTGAGCGTCCGCTTTGGCAACGTGCTGGGCTCGCGCGGTTCAATGCTCCCTGCATTTCGAGCACAGGTTGCAGCGGGCGGACCAATCACGGTCACAAATCCAGAAGCAACGCGATATTTCATGACTGCGCACGAGGCGTGCCAGCTCGTGATCCAGGCCGGTGCAGTTGGAGCGAAGGGCGAGGCGCTCGTCCTCGACATGGGTGAACCCGTGCGCATTCTCGACGTTGCCAAGCGCTTGGCTGCGGCTGCTCCCGTGCCGATCGACATCGTGTTCACTGGCCTGCGCCCCGGAGAGAAACTCCACGAAGACCTGATCGCAAACGGCGAGCTCGATATCCGGCGAGCACATTCGCTCATCTCTCATGTGGCCGTTCCGCCGCTACGCCCGACACAACTCGGGCTCTTTAACCGGGCAAACCCGGAAGCCTCGATCGAGTCACTTCGTCGTCTGTGTTCAGGTCACGACGAATCCGACATCGAGACGCTCTTGCTTTAAGTCATCGAGACGCTCTGGCTTTACGTCATCGAGCGAGCGGGCGAGCCAACAACGGTGTCGCCAACCCGCACGTCTCGGGTAACCGTGGCACCCGCACCAACACGTGCACCACGAGCGATCGTCACGCCCGGCAGGATCGTTGCCCCAGCGCCGATGAACGCGCCGTCACCAATTGTGACGTTTCCAGTAATCGTTGCACCGGGACACACGGTGACGTAGTCGCCAACGACACAGTCATGGGAGATCGTTGCCCCAACATTGACGTGGGTGTGTCGGCCTAACGCCACATTGGTCGTGAGTATTGATCCCTGAGCGAGCACGACGCCAGCGCCGAGCGTCGAAGCAGATCCAACGATTGCGGTCGGGTGAATGAGCGGCCGAACAGCACATTGCAGGCGCTGATCAACGGCCTTGCGAATATGTGGCAAGCCAATGCCGATGTACACCTCAATGGTCCGATCGAGTTCGACTCGTTCCAAAAGGGCCTCGGTGGTGCCAAGAAACCGGAAGTGTCCACGAGCTAGGGCCAAACGATCTGGTTTGCCATCGTCGACGATGCCGAGCAGCTCAGCGAACGGCGTCTCGACGTAGGTTTGGCGGACGATATCGGCGAGCTCGCGGCCATGGCCACCAGCGCCGACCACGACGATCGAAACTGCAGCATGAGATTGTTGCCCCACCGACGTTGTGACATCGATCGTTCCCTCCGGGAGTGGCCTGTTCATTCGATGGGTGGCGTCGGGACTCATGACGCTGCCCGTTGCTCATAGGTGGGATCGTTCGACGTTGTCTCTTCTAGATCGATGGTTGGGACGAGGGTGAGATCGACGAACGGATCGGCCGTGGGGTGCCCGTCGACTCCATTGGTTCCGAGCACAACAGCGATTGTCCGATACAGAATTCCAAGATAAGAGACGAGACTCGCGTTGCGAACCCACTGGCGATCGAGCTCGATGCGCTCAAACCAGGCGAGGGTATTGCGTCCGCTGATCTGGGCGAGGCCAGTCATTCCGGGGCGAACGCTGTGGCGCTCGGAATGCTCCGGTGACAGAAAGCGGCTCTGTTCTGGAAGCATGGGACGGGGCCCAACGAGGCTCATTTCTCCGCGGAGAACGTTCACGAGTTGCGGGAGTTCATCGAGCGAAGTTCGCCGCAGCACCGCTCCAATCCGTGTGATGTGATCGGCGTCGGGGATGAGCGGGTTTGGGCCGGTGGTCATCGAGCGAAACTTGAACATCGTAAACAACGTGCCATGGCGGCCTGTCCGAGTTTGGCAAAAGAACACCGGTCGCCCGCTCGAGACGAGTACTGCAACAGCGGTGATGGCGGTCAGGGGCACCCAAACCGGAGCTGACAGGAGGGTAAGCGCCACATCTGCACCACGCCTGAGGGCGTTGGATCGACCCATGTCAGCGGCCCTTCGACGCGACCGATGCGGTGATCGTGCGATCGTGTGAACCTGACCAATCGGTCGCGATGACCGACTGCATCCACTCGATTGTTTCGTGCAACCCGTCCTCAAAGGGAACGGGTGTGATGTCTGGGAAGAGAGACCGAAGGAGCGTCTCGTCAGCTTGAGAATGTGGGACGTCGCCAACCCGATTCGCAACGTTGTTGACGAGCAGTGGTCGTTCTGTCCGTTCCGCGATCAGCGAGAGCACGTAGTTGAGATCGATTCGTGAGCCGAACGCCAGGTTCACTGGATCTGCCGACGAGATCTTCTGTTCGAGCGCAGTGGCGATTGTTTCGCATACGGTCGAAACGTGCGTGAAATCTCGTGATTGAGTACCGTCGCCGTGCACCGTGATCTCTTGTCCGCGTAGTGCAGCGTCAACGAACGCCGGAATGACCGCGGCGTACACGTGGCCAGCGGCTTGTAGCGGGCCGAACACGTTAAAGAACCGGAAGGCGAGCGTTGGGATGTTGAACGAGGTGCCGTACGCGATTGCATAGGCCTCTGCTGCGAGTTTGCTGGCCGCGTACGGGCTCATAGGGCGGGTTGCCGCCGACTCACGTTTGGGGAGTTCGGGATTTGCTCCATAGACCGACGATGACGATGCCATAACCACGTGGCGGCCACCGGCAGCCCGCGAGGCTTCGAGCACGTTCAACGTTCCTGTGGCGTTCGCGAGGTGGCTCGCGACTGGATCGTCAAGCGATCGCGGAACCGATGAACGAGCCGCAAGGTGAACCACCGCGTCTGCTTGGCCAGTCATGTCGTTGAGCAGCTCGGTGTCGAGAATCGAACCGAGGGTGAGCTCGGCGTCTACCCCATCGAGGTTTGAGGCAAAGCCGGTCGACAGATCGTCGAGTATCAGCACCTCATGGTTGCGCTGTTCGAGTGTTCGGGTGAGGTTGGCGCCAATGAATCCGGCGCCACCGGTGATGAGGACTCTCATGTTGGGTATTCCACTTTCTGGAGAGGGTCGAGTTTGATGGTTCTGTCGTCGTCGAGCGAGAGCGTGAGTGGAGAGCTCTGGGCAGCGTCGGGATCAGTGGTCGCACGCGTTTCGTCGATCTCCGCGCCGCGCGGCTCGCGGTCGTTGGAAATTCGACCATTGACGATGTGGACCACGCGGTCGGCATGTTCGATCGTTCGTGGGCGGTGGGCGATCGCGACGATCGAGGTCGAGTCACGAAGCGAGAGGATGGTGTTGGAGATGAGCGCTTCGCTGCGTTCGTCGAGTGCACTCGTTGGTTCGTCGAGTAGTAGGAGTTTCGGGGACCCAGCGATTGCTCGGGCGATCGCGATTCGTTGGCGTTGCCCACCGGAAACCTGGTCGCCCAAGGTGCCAACTTCGGTGTCCCATCCAAGCGGCAGTTGTTCGATCTCATCGGCGATGTGGGCACGTCGAGCTGCGCGTTCGACGTCGGCGTTGGTGATGTCGCGTCGGCCAAAGCGAATGGCTTCGCGAACCGAACCCGATGACAATTTGGGTTCCTGGGGTACGAACGCGACGTTTTTGTGCCACCAGGCTGAGGAGATATCCGCAACGTCGATGTCGTCGAGGAGCAACGCGCCGCTCGTGGGCTGTTGCAACCCGAGCAGCAACGACATGAGGGTCGACTTGCCCGACCCGGAAGGTCCAACGAGCGCAACAAATTCGCCTCGGTCGATCGTCAGGTCGATTGCATTCAGCGCTGGCGAGCCCACATGGTCAAGGCCCCAACCGCCGTGATGGGGCGTCGCAGCAGTCTCACCGACACCGTCACCAACGGCGTCGGTGTACGCGAACGACACATCATCGAGGCGCAGAACGCCCATCGCGTGTGGATGGCGCTGCTCACCGCTGCAACGCTCGGCCGACTCGAGCCGCTCAAACTCCACAACGAGCTGAGAGAACACGGGAAGTGCCTCGCTCGCAGATTGCAATGCGCCTTGGGTTGCTTGGCCATAACTCAACGATCGAAGCAGCATCAAGAGCGCCCCGGTAAGCGCAGTCAGGCTGGTCGAATCGGTCGCAGAGATGACGGCGAGCATCGCAAGAATGAGGGCGAAGGCCCCAAGACGGTACGCGACCGAGTTGATGCGCGAAATGAATCGCAGCCGTTCGAACGTGTCGGCAACCTCGTCGATCTGCTGATGAATTGCTGCATTGGCTGTTGCCTCGGCCCCAAAGCTGCGAATTTCTCGGTTGAGTTCCAGCCGCTCTGACAGCAGGCTTGCCATCTTGCGCTGACTCGAGGCGCGGGCATCTCCATGGTGTTTGCTCTTGTGAAGCAGCGGACGCAAGAGCAACAACATGACGGCGAGCCCACCGAGGACTGCAACGGCCGCGATGGGGCTGAGAATAAGCGCGGCAAGGACCAAGATCACGAAGTTCGCCGCTGCGCTCACACCGTTGCCAATAGCGTTCACGAGCGACGCGGTTTGGCCAGCATGAACGTGCAAGAGCTGTTGGGTATCGCCTCGGTCGGTTCGAGATTGCGCTGCGTAGTGGGCGTTGGAGTACGCAGTGAGTAGCTTTCGTTGGGTCGTTCGATGCGCCGTTGCGTACAGGCGGGCCTGGCACCGTGACGCAATCAACTCGATCACAAAGAGCGTCCCGAGCAACGCTGCACCCAACCAGAGAAGATCGTTCGTGGTCAGTTCGGTTGCCGTGAGCGGCCCGACGCGTCCGGTGATCTGTTCGGTCTGGGCAGTGAGGGCGGTCGCGATCCGTACGACGACCACGAGAAGGCTTGCCTGGCCAAGTCCAGCAAGGGCGGACAGTCCGCCGAGCGCGACGAGGAGCGGGTAGGAAAGGCCGACCATCTCCCGCTGCGAATGGAGCAAGCCGAACGACCTGTTGTCGGGCTGAAAACCCCGAAATTTCATCACGAAGACCTATCGGCACATCGATGGTTCTCATTACCCATCCAGAGCCGAAGTCAGAGCAAAATAAAGCGAGAGCGAAGGCTGCCTCGGAGATGTCCCAGCCGGTTGCCCGCAACCCAGGCGAGCTGAGCACGGCCATTGGGCGAGAGCCAGGAGAGGGGGTGGACAAACAACCACACCCATGACTTCGCGCCCGCCAGGCGACCAACTCGATACCCGAGGTGCTGATGCACACGGCGCGCAACCTCGGGGCGGAACGTGCCGTAGGCGAACCCTTGCGACCACAGAGCCTTCGGAGTTGATCGATAGCGGTAGTGGATGATCGCGCTGGCAGCTTTTGCGACGTTGTACCCAGCGAGGTGAGCGCGCATTGACCATTCCATGTCTTCGACCGAGGCAAGGGTTTCGTCGAGTGGGCCGATCTCGCACCACGCCGACCGCCGGACCCCCATATTGCCACCGTGGGCGAGTAAGAAAATCCCGTAGAACGTCGCTGGGCCAGAAGATGTGCCGCGGGCTTGCTGCTGGTGGTTGCCGTTGAGCGAATGGGTTTCTAGGTGTCCAGTGACGACGGGGTGATCTTCGAGGGCAGTTACCATTTCTTCGACCCACGAGTCATCGACGATGTCGTCGGCATCACAAAAGAGGAGCAGATCTCCGCTTGCTCTTTCGACGCCAGCATTGCGAGCGTGCGCAACACTCTGACGTTCGGTCGCCGAGTCGACGATAATGTGTGGCGACCGGGACAGATCGCGGAGCATGTTTGCTGTTCCATCGGTCGAGTTGTTGTCAATCAGCACGAGCTCGCCGCCATGTTCGATGATCTGGGGCAGCAGGCGATCGACTTGCACCTGAAGCGTGTCTGCAACGTTAAAGCACGGAACCACGACCGAGATCATGATGTCTCGCGGGTGACGTGTTGGCTGCCGCTCTCAAGGCGCGAAGCGCCGTGCAAGAATCCGAGTCTCTTGCCGAGCACGTACGCGTAGCGAAACCTGCCCGCCTCGTTCGTTACTAGGGGGAGGGACGTTATGAGCCAAAGCCACGATCGGGCGATCGAACGTGGCGACAGCGCTGCACTTGCCGGATCGATTTGGCGCAACAATCGAGGTTCGTTCTGCCCCCATTTGTAGGCCTGGTCGAAGACCTCGCGCACGGTTGAACGCATGCGATAGTGCACGACAGCATCCTCGGCGTAGATCGTGGCCGCTCCGGTGCTATGGATTCGCACCGACAGCTCAGCGTCCTGACTTCGCGTGTAGGAGATATCAAAGCCGCCAACCTGTTCAAACAACGACCGCCGTATGCCGAGATTGCACGAACTCAGGACGGGAACGCTCCCGTCGAGACGTGGCAGCCCATGTGCAGTCCAGTTGCCGCGAGATTGGGCTGCTGCTCGGCTATTCAGACGGTCGAGGTCGAGGGACCCGCCGACAGCATCGGCGGTATCGAGCGCATTGCCGAGTGCTTCAACCCAGGAATCGCCAACGACATCATCGGCGTCGCAGAAGCCAAGCCGGTTATAGCTCGCGACTTCAGCGCCACGATTGCGGGCATAGCCAGCTCCGGCTACCTCTGCTGTTGGAAGAACGATGACGCGGCGGTCTGGAGCGTCGTAGGAGGCTGCGATTTGCGGGGTCTCGTCGGTCGACCCATTGTCAGAAACAATGATCTCACCTCCGTATGGCCAGCGCTGCTCGACAAGTGCCTCGAGTTGTTCGCCGAGGGTGTCAGCGGAGTTCTTGGCGGCAATAACTACAGAGATTGCCTTGTCCATCTGTGCGCCCGTCATGACAGATCGATGGGACTGTTTCGCCGCTCGATGATCGTTGCACGAATATGCGAAAGGAACGTCCGCACGATGGTGTTTGGCTGAATCTCGTCCCGATTTGCGTGTTTGCGAGCCGCGTCTTGGAAGCGGCGGTAGGCCGCAGGGTCCTGCCACAGCTTCGTGATTGCATCTGACCATTCATTCGGGCTTGACACGATAAGCCCCCCGGACCCGACAGATTCGACAAGTCCGGGTAAGTCGTTGGCAATGACAGGAATGCCGTTGCTCTGTGCTTCGAGGATGGATCGTGGTCGATTGTCCATCCGGTGAGGAGCAAGCACGATCGCAGCGTCTCGGTAGATCTCGTGTGGCGATTCGCTTCGCTCCCGAAAACAGACGTTTGGGTGCCGAGACAGGATCGAATCCACGAGGTCGCGTTCGGCGCTCGACAGCTCCCACGACTCTTGAAGTACGAACTCGATGGTTCGAAAGTGTGCCGCGAGATCCTCGATCATCTGAACGCCGTGTTCTTCGCGCGGATTGATCAGCAGTATTCGCTCGCGAGTCGAATCGACCTTGGCAGCCCGGAGATCCACGACGGACGGGACAAATTGCGCAGTTGTGTCGAAGGCCTCGGCTGACTTCACGAGCGTTTTGCTGTTTGCGAGGACGAGGTCGTCCCGGCGGAACTGGTTCCCGCGATGTTCGGTGAGGTGACCGAGCGCCGTTTCCTCACGCATGTACAGCGCCGTTGGTATGTGGAGCGACTCGCAGGTTTCTTGGATGCTTCGCCACGTGGTCCGGGCAATGCTTGAGCCAACGACAATGTCGGGGCAGAACGTGACTGCAATGTCGGGCAAAGCGTTCTCTGGCGCTGGTGTCACCAAGATGTTCGAACCCTCGCTGTCCTTGGACTCGCTGTTTGGTCGTCGTCCCGGAATCGACCGCAGCCAGGTGGCCGATTCCCCAAGTACCGGAGTGTCAGCGAAACGGACCGAGGCATCCCAGAGTTGTTCGTGCAGGAAGCGTGTGAACGTTGACCCTTTGGCATTGTCGACCAGCATCATTGTCTCGGCGCCGGCCTTCTGCAGCAGTGCGTCAAGTTCGCGTTGGCTGCGGCCAGACCCACCGGTAGTCGTCGAAGACACGAACAAAATCCGTAATGGACGGCGTTCGCCGATGGTTGGCAGAGAAGCAAGAGAAGAGGTACCCGACACCTTCGTCCATCGGTGAGCCGTACGGACTATTGAGCAAAATGTGTCGCAATCGGCTCAAAAAATCTCGATATCGCCCGGGAGCCAATCAATACTGGACGGCGGCGGGTTGTTGACGTGTCGAAGGGCCAGAGCTGGCCCGAGCGTTGGTAACGAGACCGTTCCGCCGAGGCCCGCCCACCCAATGCAGTGATCGGCGCGGGCTTGAGCCATAGCGTTGCGGATGGCGCGGCCGGCATCGTGGTTGTCCAAATGGCCAATTCGATGGGCGACAACAAGCTCGCGAGCGCTCCCACGTTGACGCAGCCGAACAATAAGCCCGCTGCGGTCTGGGCCGACGAGGAATCGATAGTCCATGGGCGCAGAGCCATACCGCCAACGCAAACTCTCGAAGGAATGTGCGGTCTCGAGTGCATGGTTGGCGGGCAGCTCAGCGCTCGGAGCCGTGCCAGCGAATGGGCGGGCATCGTCGGGATTGGCGATGAAATCCGGCGTGGGGTTGATGAGGTCAAGGCCTTCGTCGACCGAGATGCCAATGTTCGGTATCGGCAGTGAGTGCTTTGCCGCGGCGGTTCGGCTTCGAGCCGTGCGCGTAAGAGAAATGGGTGACCGAACGCCGTATCCGAACGTAACCGGTCCGGCCGCAACCCAGCCCATCTTTAGGTAGCCGGGCAAGCTCTTCTCGTTCGGTGTATTGAAGATGAAGTCGACGTTTTGGGCTTCGAGCATGTCGATACCAAACGTGGTCAACCGAGTGAACAAGCCCTTGCCTTGGGCCCGAGGGTGGGTTGCGGTGTCGACGGCTCTGGCGGCGTGGAAGGTCTGACCCGTCGGGTCACGAAAGGTCCAACGCATGAATGGTCGAACCGCAGCAATGCCGTGCTCATCGACCGCGACGAGAAGAACGGAACGTCCAAAAGCATTGTCGAAATGCTTCCAACGAAACAGTGCATGATCGAATTCGGGATCGGTCCACCCCAAGGCGGACGAGCACACCGCAACGACCTCGTCGTTGTCCCCAGGGGTTGCCTCCCGGAATTCGAAGTCGTCTGCAGCCACGGGCTGAGAATAGATCACGGGCCAAAAGTCCTAGGTCAAACGGCTCAACTTTCGAAGGGAACAGTCGATGGGGGCTGGTGACACGTCACCTCAAAACGCGGGAGCAGCAGCGGGCGGACATCCCAAGTTCGCGTCGGATAGCGAAACGGCTCGCGTACGTCGTCGATGATCTGTCCCCGTCTCAACACGGCGTGGTTGTGCTTGCATATCATCGCGTTGGCGGCCGCACCGTGAGCCCCGTCGACCTGTCGACGTCGGCATTTCGTCGACAGATTACACACGTTCGCGAACGGGTTTTGACCCTCGACGAGTCGATCGAACTTCTCACGAGCACACATCGCCGTGCCAACGCCGATGCTGGCGACAACGCGGACACGAGTGGCGCGGTCGAGGCATCGACAAATGGTGCTGCCAGCAACGGCCAAAGCGCCCCGCCCATCGTGATCACGTTCGATGACGGAACGTCAGATTTCGCCGAGGTGGTTCTGCCGATCTTGGTGGAGCATCAACTGCCCGCCACGCTCTATCTTTCCACCGCAAACGTCGACACTGGTACGCAGTATCCGAGCGAGGGTGTGCCGATTTCCTGGAATGAACTCCGGGACTGTCTCAGCACCGGGCTCGTCACGATTGGATCTCATACCCACGGCCACGTGCTGCTCGATCGTTGCTCGCCCGACACCGCAGCTGAGCAACTCGCAGCATGCGATCGCCGGATCGAAGACGAACTCGGTGTCACCCCACGTCACTTCGCCTATCCCAAGGCCGTGGCGGCATCGGGATCTATCGAAGCCCACATCGTGCGCCGATATGTGACGGCTGCGGTTGCGGGGACGCGGCCGAATCGAATTGGCCATACGAACCTTCATCGCCTTTCTCGGTCGCCGATCCAGAACGCGGATGGCTGGCAGGGCTTTGTTCGCAAAGCTGCTGGCGGGATGCGCGTCGAAGACGACGTTCGCCGAGTACTCAACCTCGTTCGCTACAGGGGAAAGACTTCATGACCAGGCTTCTGCACGTCACGACAACACCAATCAGCCTCGATTGGCTTCTCGGCCCTCAGCTCGATGCGTTTGTTGCCGCGGGCTACGACGTGGTCACCGCGTCCGCTCCCGGCCCACACGCAAGGGCGATGGAACAACGGGGCATCACCCACCATGAGTTGAGCGCATTCACACGAAGCGTCGACTTTGGGTCCGACGTGCGCGCTGCGGCCCAATGCAAATCGCTTTTGGACGAGGTCCAGCCCGACATTTTGCACACGCACAACCCAAAGCCGGGCGTGATTGGCCGCATTGTTGGCAGGTGGAGTCGGGTGCCGATCGTGGTTAACACCGTGCACGGCCTCTATGCCCAGAAGGCCGATCCGCTCGCTCGGCGAGCAGCGGTGTACGGACTGGAACGGCTCGCCGCAGCGCACAGCGATGCTGAACTTGTACAAAACATCGAAGACGTCGAAACGCTCTGTTCGCTCGGTGTTCCCAAAGAACGGGTGCACCTTCTCGGCAATGGCATCGACCTCGACGCGTTTACGCCGAACCGGCAGCGAGCCCGTGCTGCTCGATGTCGGCGTATTCAGCTGGGCATTCCGCTCACGACGCCCATTGTTGGCATGGTTGGTCGCCTCGTCTGGGAAAAGGGATACGGCGAATTCTTTGATGCTGTAAAGATCCTTCGGCGCCAGTTCAACTCCACCGAGATCGCCTTTGTGGTCGTCGGTCCAACCGAGAGCGGCCCCGATGCGGTCGACGCAGAAACGCGTGCGTTCATGACGAAGGAGCACGGTGTGCACTTCCTCGGCGAGCAGCACGACGTTGCTTCGATACTGTCGATGTTCGATGTCTTTGCGCTTCCATCGCACCGAGAGGGGTTCCCCCGGGCTGCCATGGAAGCGAGCGCCATGGGTATGCCCGTCATTGCCACCGACATCCGGGGCTGTCGCCAAGTGGTCGATCATGGAACCACCGGCCTGCTCGTCAGTGCGAAGAAGCCACACCACCTTGCGCTAGCAATCGAACGCCTCACGCGGATGCCGGTGCTTCGAGCCGAGATGGGGCGCGCCGCCCGGCGCAAGGCAATCGAAGCGTTCGATCAGCAGCGCGTGATCGAGATCACCCTCGACGTCTATGAACAGCTACTTGCGAGCAAGTCCATGTCAGCTCCGGTACCGAATTACCCCACCGAGCCCGAGATTCCTTGGTACCTCGACTCGATCGATCTTGTCGAGCGCGACGCATCGAACCGAGATGCCGACTCGCCCGACGCCACCGCCATCGAGTTGCGAAGCGCCTGATCCCGCGCGAGTCGAACGTATGCGCTCGCGAGCGCCTGAGCGTCGCCGATCGAGCAGAGGATGCCGTTGCGTTCGTGGTCGACCGCTTCGGGAATGCCGCCTGCTCGGGTCGCAACAATCGGTAGGCGCATCGCCAGTGCTTCCATGATCGACACTGGTTTGCCTTCGTGACGAGACGTCAGCGTGAAGATGTCGAATGCGCTCATGACCGCTGTCGCGTCCTTGCGATAGCCGAGGACAGAAACAGTCTTCTCGAGCTCGAGACTGCGAACTCGGAAACGAAAGTCCGCTTCACCAGGGCCCTGCCCAACGACAACAAATCGTAGATTTGGCTGGTCGCGGAGCGCCGATTGTGCGGCATCGAGAAAAACTTCATAGGCCTTTTCGGGGCGAAAGTTCGCAACGATTCCTACGACGATGTTCTGCTCGTCGACACCGAGCTCGGCCCGATACCTCGCCCGTTCAGAGGCCATTGCGGCGAGGCTGGCGATTGGCACGCCGTGGTCGAGCACGGTGGTAGAACTATGCAAACGTTGATCCATCGTCTCGAGAACGTCCTGGGAGACCGCAATTCGGGCGTCGTCGAACGGCGCAGTCAGCCTGTTCGCGAGCCGGGTGAATTGGTGATGGCGAGGCCAACGGTTGTGTTCTGTGGTGACGACCTTTGCCGTGACGGCACCAGTGCGCACCAGTGTTCGGACCGCTGCGGCCATAACGGGGGAGTGTGCGTGCACGATGTCGGGGCGAAGCTCGGCGAGAGCAGAACGAAGCCGCAGTGGCCACAGCCTGCCACCAGGGACGAGTGCCGTCGCGGCTCCCGTCTGCTCGATATCGGCAACGAGGTGGTCTTTTTCGGGGATGAGGCGCAGAACCGAATACTCAACACCGCCCGCAGACGTTTGCAGTTGGTTCAAAACCAGCCGTTCGGCACCGCCAGGACCAAGCCCCTTGACGAGGTGCGTCACTCGCAGGGGCGCACCTCGGTGGTGATGTGGCTCGCCCTCGTGGGCTAAATGACCCATGAGATGTCGTCCATATGGCTCACTACCAGAGAGTTGGTGCCGATTGGACCCGGAACGCAGCTGTGTGAACCGGGCGTTCTATTGACTTGAGGTGCACTGCTAAACATGGAAAATCGTGAAAATCGTGAGAGTCGCTTCGATGAAGCTTCCCACGAGTCCTTCGTGAGCGAATCGATGCAGCCGTCTTTTGGGATTGTCGGACGAGGCGGAACGCTCGAAGACCCATTGGGTCCAGCGCGAAACGTTGCCCGCCGGTGGCGGCTGCTCGCCGTGCTCGTCGTGGTGGGAAGCCTCCTCGGATGGGTGTCGGCCATCGTCGCTGCAGACTCAGCTATTGCTCCGGTCGCCGTTGATCACTTCGAGGCCAAACACGTACTCGTGATCGACAACGCAGTGCCATCCACACAATCGGTGCTCGGCGTTCGCAACCTGAACGTGCTGGCCCGGCGAGTCACGATTGGTGAGGTGCCCGTTGCGGTTGCTTCGGCGCTCGACATCGACCAGTCCGTGGCCTCAACGCAGGTGCGGGCCATCATCCGATCCGACAGCGAAACGCTCGACATCGTCGCCGTTGCGCCAACACCTGGTCAAGCAGAGATGCTCGCCGATGAGTTTGCTCGCCAACTCCTGTCCTACCTCGAGGCCGAAGCGCGAGAGTTCGCAGCCGAAACGGTTGCGAGCGCTGAACTCCGCCTCTCTGAGGCCGAGGCCAACCTTGCAAGCGTTCGGACAGAGCTCGCTGCAGCAGAAGCGGCCGAAGATATTGAGGCGACCACACTGCTCTCACAAGACGAGCAACAGTTCTTGAGCGCTCGCATTCATGCGAACGCCGAATTGCTCGACGCTCGATCGACCGGCATCCCTGTCGTTCCGATCGAGACACTGCAAGGTGCTGCCGGGAACGCCAGCGTCATCAGTCAGAGCCGTTTCGATCAGGTCGTCGACAACGCTGCGCTTGGTCAAAACATCGCCATTCTCTTCGGATCTGATAGCGAAGTTGCCGAGGACTCCGGAGCGCTTTCTGCGGTCAGCAACAGTCTCCCGTCCGGGGTCATCCCGCGCATTGGATTCGGTGCGCTTCTCGGTTTGCTCGGCGGGGTGTTGGTTTCGATTGTTCTCAATCGTCTCGATACTCGAGTCCGATCGAAGCGCCAGGTCGAGGAGCTGCTCGATCTTCCGGTGCTGGCCGAGGTCCCGAGCCTCGAGCGCTCCCAACGTGATGACGGCGAGATCGTTGCGCGCTCGGCTCCTCGCAGCCGATTCGCCGAGCAATACCGGGCTCTTGGATCCGCGTTGTCCTACGCGCGGCGGGCACGACAGCAGAGCGGACAGGTCGTCCTTGTGACCTCGCCTGGTCCGTCTGAAGGCAAGACCACCACCGTTGCAAACCTCGGCGCAATGGTTGCCGAAGCGGGTCAATCGGTCCTGCTTATCAACTGCGACTTCCGGCGACCACGACTGCATCACATGACCAAGACGGCGTACCAGCCGGAAACGGTTTCGCCGACCAACATCGAGGGACTGTCACTCATCTCGAACGCCATCTCCATCGAAGACGCCTTGCCGACCGAGATCATTGCGGCACAACGAACAGTGATCGAGAAGGCCAAAGATATCTATGACGTCGTCATCATCGATACCGCACCGTTGCTCGCAACCAATGATGCCGTCGACTTGCTCGACCTGGCCGACGATGTCGTGCTTGTGATTCGGGCTGGTCAGACCACGTTGCAAGGCGCAGATCGGGCCGCCGAAATCTTGGAAAGACGGCGAGCGCACGTTCTCGGTATTGCGATCTCCGATGTGAGCGCCCGCCATTCGACGGGTCTGTACTACGACGGGTATTACGGCGACGAGTACTACGACGACGACTCCGATAGCGAGAGCCGCCGGGGCGCAGCGCAGCCGCTCGACGTCCGCGATCGAGTCGCTCGACGTGCAACCGTTGGGCCACAAGGGTCATCGCCGACCGGCGCGTCTGGTCAGGTTGCCGTGAGCGAACTCGCCCTCGAAGTCGCCGATTCCGCAGACGACGTCGACGCACTGGAAACCAGTAAAGAGGTCGATCTTGACGACTTCGATCTCAGCAAATTTACTCTCGAGTCGTTCGATTTGGAGGCGCTTGATCTCGTCGATCTGATACCTCGGGTCGATCTCGGCAGCGATCTCAACGTCGATCTCAATGCCGATCTCGATGGCGCTCGTCAACCCGGTGACCAACGCGGCAATGCTGCTGGCGTCATCGATGGCAGGGACGCCAGTACTGACGCTCGGCCCCCACGCGCCACATAGCCCATGGGTCCAAACATGGGAGCTACTGACGATGAGCAGCGGGTAATTCCGCGGCCAAGCCAACGCCGATCAGCAGTCCACACCACGGCGAAACATCGAGCTGGGACACGTCGACCCGGGTACCGAACAACTGTCGAGGGCACAGTTCGGACCCCCGACGGGCTGGTCATCATTCCGGACCGCCCGAACAACACCGCTGTTTCGCGAGGGCGTACATGGCCGATCCCTACATTAAAAGCCATTGGCGCTGTCGGCGGACTCGGGGGCGGCCTTGCTTTTGGAGTCCTCGGGTTTCTCGAGCGAGAAGACACCCTCCTCGGGCTCATCGTTGCCCCCGTGCTCACGTTGATCGTGGCGCTATCGGCGCGCCGTTTCGTTCTCCCGCGCACCAACGAGTTCGTAGCCGCAGCGGTGCTCGCAGGCTTCGGTGCCCGAGTCGTTGGGGCAGTGCCGCGGTTGATCAGCGGAGCTGACAGTCCGGTCTACCAACTCGAAGGTGTCCGCATTGCAAACGCCCTACGAGCGTTCGACTTCGGCGTCGATACTGGTCGCGCAATACCTGGAACTGGCTCGGTGAGGTACCTCGCAGGCGTGGTCAATGTTGTCACCAACTCCGACTATGTATCAACGTTCCTGGTCTTTGTTCTCTTCGGGTTTATCGGTCAGGTCTTCTTCCTCATTGCAATCCAGCCAGTGTTGAACGACGCCCAGATGCGGATCGCCACGCTCCTCATCATGTTTTCGCCAACGATGGCGTACTGGCCGTCATCGATCGGCAAGGAAAGCCTGGCGTTGCTCGGGATCGGGCTGAGTTTGTACGGCGCATCCCTGGTGTATGAACGCAACTGGAGTGGGGTGATGAGCGTGCTTGCCGGTGTCAGTATTGTCGGCCTCATTCGACCGCACGTCGCGATGCTGGTTCTTGCGGGCCTGGTGTTTGGACTGTTTGCTCGCCAAACAGAGAACCGCAATCGATTCGTCATGCATGTTGTTGTGCTGATGGTCGTGCTGGTCGGCGCCATGTTGATGACCGGCGCATCTGCGCAGCTCTTCAACCTCGAGAGTTTCGACGGCGTTTCCGATGTTTCTGCCGCTCTCGACTTCGCACAAAATCGCACCAGTCAAGACAATTCGGCGTTTACTGCAGCACGGGTCGGGTCCGTTCGCGACTACCCGTTGGCCGCGGTGACTGTCTTGTTCCGCCCATTTGTTTGGGAAGCAGCAAACGCTCCTTCGATGATCAGCGGAATCGAGGGAGCAATCTTGGCGGGATTGCTCGCTCGGGCGGTTCCCGGGTTGATTCGGGAGATACGAACAATCTTTCAGCGGGGCCAGCTGCTCTATGCCGTGGGGTTCACGTCCGTCTTCATCTTTCTCTTTTCTGCAATTGGCAACTTTGGCATCTTGAGCCGGCAGCGAGCGCAAGTGATCCCGTTCGTGCTGCTGCTCATTGCGTTTGGTCTCGGAACCGAACGGTTGGGCGCACGTCGGGCGGCACGACGATGACGGCGCCAACGTTCGTGCGAAACCCGCACGCCTTGACCGGAACAGTCGACGGACACCACGTCGTGTTCAACCTCGACGACCGGCAGCTGCACATGCTCAACCCAACGGCTGCGGCAATCTGGAATGCGTTGGACCACCCGGCGACGGTCGCAGAAATCTCCGCCGCGTCGGCGTTCGAATATGGCGTTGACGTCGCCGACATCTCGAGTGACGTCGAAGAGCTCGTCGCGAACCTGGTCGAGTCTGGTCTGTGTGGGACCGCAGGGGAGATGGCGAGGTTCAACGATCGCGTCGTGGCCCCCGATTGGCCGCCGCCGAGCGTTGTTGCGAACGACGATGAGCCAACGACTTCCACACCCGCCGGCCATGAGGGGGCCATTCACCACCTCGGTCCGTTCAGTTCCTTACGGAAGTCGGTCGTTCTTTCGG
The DNA here is from genome assembly GCA_938084885.1 of uncultured Acidimicrobiales bacterium. Lineage (GTDB taxonomy): Bacteria > Actinomycetota > Acidimicrobiia > Acidimicrobiales > SHLQ01 > SHLQ01. The sequence continues at coordinate 4,685 of CALKGG010000043.1, read as the reverse complement.
TCGACGATGAACTCATTCGAGCAGAACTCGATGCGATTCTCGATCCGCTCCGTGGCGCTCCAGCGTCGTCAAACGCTGGCCATATCGCCATTGCAATACGAGCACTATCGGCGCCGCCCTCGAGCGAGCCAACCCCATTCGCCGACCAGACGCGCCGGGCGGCGTGGTCGGTGCGAACGACCAGGGGCACCGACCAGGTGTTCACCTCGCGAGCGCGGGTCATTCGACACGTCGTTGCCGAGATCAACGCAGCGCCGCTCGACTACCTCGACGACGCGGTTGTCTTTCACGCCTCTGCGGCCGAGTTCAACACCGGCATTGCGATCTTTCCGGGGGTCAGTAACGCTGGAAAGTCGACGCTGATCAGCCAGCTTGTCCTCCGAGGCCACAAGTACGTCAGCGATGAAGCAGTGCTGGTCGACACCGAAACCTTCCAGGTAGAGCCCTACACGAAATCGATCAGTATCGACCCAGGAAGCCAGCATGTGCTCGAGAGTCTGCTGCCAAACGTGCAACGGACCGGATCGACCATCGATATCGACCCCCGTTCGATCGGTCCCGGATTGCTCTCAGAGGGCGGTTCGATTTCGGCGATCATCTTCCCGCAGTACACGTCGCATAGCGAAACTGTCATTACCCCGCTCAGCGCGTTCGACGCGTTTGCCGATCTACTCGCAAACGCGTTCGACTTCGATCGTGTCGGCCAGGCCGCGTTCGACGCCATTGTCACGTTGGCAAACACGGTGCCCGCGTACCGCCTCGAACACCGTGGCACGGTCGACCATCTCGACCAGGTCGAGACGATCGTCAACGCAACGTCACCGACCCGAGATAGTCGACCGCTAGGCGCCTAGCGCAGGCCAGCCACCCACATTCGTGTCAGTCGCGAATGGCTCGCCGGTCGCCGGTATCGGGGGTGCCAGCGTCACGGGCCAAAATGTCAGGGTCGCCAATCGCTGCCCGTTCGACGGTTTTGCGTGCTCGCTTGGTCTGGTATTGGTTCTCGTCGGCAGCGCGAAGAAGCGCGCTACGGCTTTCGACGGTGTCGTCGGCAAAGGCGATGCCGCACGAGATTGATCGCGCCGGGCCCGAACCCGCAGAACGGGCGAAGAGCCGTTCGATCGTATCAGAGATGTCGTGGGCGGTCAGCAGTGCGCCGCCGTTGATAACCATGCAGAATTCATCGCCACCAATGCGGCAAACCGTGGTGCGCTCGCTGTCTCTGACAGCGCCTTTCAACGCTGCTGCTGCATCGATGAGCAGTCGGTCTCCGGCGTGGTGGCCCAGTGTGTCGTTGACGATCTTCAGCCCATCGACATCACACATGATGAGTGCCGTGTCGACCCGCTTCGTCGGTGGCTGCAGAAAGATCTCGTCGAGGACACGGTAGAGCTCGTGGCGATTGCCGAGGCCGGTCAATTGATCGCGCAACGCCATGCGTTCCATCTCGGCCCAGTGCGTCGTACTCGCAATGGCGTCGGCCGTTTCGACTGCGATGTTGGCGAGAAGGGCAACGTCGGCCGGGGTGAACCGGTGAGCGGTGCGCCGGCGCGTGGCGACAAGGGCACCCCAAATTTCGGTCCCGACCATGATCGGGGCGATGATCTCGTCGATTTCGCTCGTGGCATCGGAGGCGTTCGGAGCCGCCGCGGTATCTCGGGCGAGTGTTACCCCAGTGCGAAGTTCGGCTTGGGTTGAGAATTCATAGAGGTCATCGAGTCTCGACGGGTCGAGAGCGGGTTGGCCGCCATCGACCACCCGAGCAACCGGGTCGGCAACGAGTTGGGTCGAGCTTGATCGAAGCACGAGAACCTCGGCGGCCCCCACGGCTCCAAGTGTGTTCGACGCAATGACGTTGAGGAGCTCAGAGGTGTTGCCAGCTGCGGCAACGGCGTTGCGGATCGTTGTTGAGGTAGCGAGTGGCGCGAGGTTGACCGCTGGTGCTGGGTCGTCTGGTGTTGGGTCGTCTGGTGTTGGGCTGGCTGGCGTGGTTCGAGCTTTGGTGAGAAGCGCAGCGATCGTCGATGACGGGACCGGCGGTGCAACAATATCGTCGAGGTTGATGTGTTCGATGACGTCGCACAGGGAGGGATCGAGCGACTCACCCTTCAGACGGCTCACGCGACGACGGGCGTGATGCCACGACGGCACAAAGCCAGCTGTTGGATTCCCGACGATTGCATCAGCGACCGCGGTGATTCGAGCGGTCAACGGAATCGACAGGCCGCGAAGTCCACTTGGAATCCCGGTGCCGTCCCAACGTTCGCGATGATGCTCGATCGCTGTTGCGATATTGGTCAGTCCACCAAGGCTTCCGACGAGTGTTGCTCCGAGCAGCGGTCGGGTTGGTTCATTCGCGCCCTCGGGGTCATCTGGACGCGAAATGATGAGGTCGACGTCGCTCAGCGCAGCGCTGGCCACGATCATCGATCCATGAGGTAACGCCGCGTCCAAAGTCGCGCCTGTGCGTGTCTGGTATTCGGCGTAAAGACGTTCAGCAACGATGGCTCGTAGGGCAGCGCGATGGGCAACTGCGGGGTCGTACAACTCGGCGACGCGGACCAAGGCAACGACCGCTCCAACGGCAGTGTCCGGTAGCTCGCCGAGAGCCGCTGGTGGTGATGGGGAAGCGTGAACGGAATCGGTCATGTGTGTCTTTGTGCGCTCACAGTCGCGTGTAGTGGTCGCCTCGAGCTGAAACAGACTGACACGCCCCTTGAAGTAGCGCCCAGTCTAGAAACAAACAGAAAAACATGACGCTGCGTGGTGGCGAAGTTTTCAGGTCGGGGAAGGAATAGACAGGGATAACCTAAGTACCTGCCGGACGCCTTTGCATCGGCTTACTTCCCACGCTGGAGACCTCGACGTTGAGCACTCGCAAACTGATCCTTGCGTCCCTTCTCCTCGGCGTCGCTATTTTGGTCGCGTTTGCTCTGCAGGTGGTTCTCGCCCGATGAGATTCCCCACTACGGTCATGGGTATCGCGTCCGACCTCACCAACTGGGCTCACGTTTCCCGACAAACACTATGGAGCGCTCATGTCTAACCATTTCGATGTCGTCGTCGTAGGAGGCGGTCCAGCGGGCTATGCCTCAGCGCTGTATGGCGCAGCGGCGGGACTGAACGTCGCGCTGATCGAAAAATCCAAGCTAGGCGGCACGTGCCTCCACGTTGGATGCATCCCGGCCAAAGAACTGCTCGAGACTGCCGCGGTGTTCCGCACCGTGTCTCACGCAGCCGACTTTGGAGTCGGAACCTCAGCTCCAACAATCGACTTCAGCGTGACGCAAGTACGCAAACAAGGGGTGATCGACAACCTCACAAACGGACTGTCAGCACTACTCAAGCACCGGAAGGTAACGGTCTTTGACGGCGTTGGCTCGGTCTTTTCGACCGGTGACATCAAGACGGTTAACGTCAGCGGGGGAGAGTCAGGCGAGGTGTCAGTCTCGGGAGACAATCTCGTTCTCGCCGGCGGTTCGGTGCCTCGCACGATCCCGGGATTCGACGTCGACGGCACTCGTATTGTTACCTCCGACGAGCTGCTCTCGGTGCAGGAGCTACCAGCCCGCGCCGCGGTGATCGGCGGCGGCGCAATCGGCATCGAATTTGCATCGATGATGACCGATCTCGGCACCGAGGTCACCGTCCTTGAAGCAATGCCAAAGATCATCCCTGGTGTCGACCCCGCAGCTGCACGCATCGTCGAGCGATCGCTCAAGGCCCGCGGGATCGATATCCGCACAGGAGTCATGGTGTCGGGCCAAGAAGTTGTCGATGGCGCAACGAGGGTCTCGTTCGGTGATGGCGAGTCCATCGATGTCGACATGGTCGTTCTCTCGATCGGCCGTCGCCCATTCGCCGACCTGCTCGGCCTCGACGCTGTTGGTATGGCGCTCGACGAACGCGGATTCATCCCCGTCGATGAGAACTGTCTGACATCGATCCCTGGCGTCTATGCCGTGGGTGACGTCATCGCAACCGCCCAGCTCGCGCATATTGCCTTTGCCGAGGGCATGGTCGCAATTCGCGGGATTCTGGGCGAGGATCCAAAGCCTGTCGACTATCAGAACGTTCCCTGGTGCATTTACTGCCACCCTGAGGTGGCCTTTGCGGGTCACACTGAAGAATCCGCCAAGGAGGCGGGTTTCGATGTGGTGACCTCTTCGCACAAGTTCACCGGAAACGGACGAGCAATGATCGTTGGCGAGACCGACGGCCTCGTCAAGGTCATCGCCGAAAAGAACGCCGACGGTACCGCTGGTCGCCTCCTCGGTGTCCACATGGTGGGTCCTTGGGTCACCGAACAGTTGGGTCAGGGCTATATGGCCATCAACTGGGAAGCTACCGTGGACGACGTTGCGCATTTCATTCAGCCACACCCAACAATGAGCGAGCTATTCGGCGAGACGGTTATGTCGCTGACAGGGCGCGGCCTGCACGGCTAACCGCCCAGCTCGACTATCACTGCTCTCTACACACACGACTACTTCCATCTCACACGAAAGACACACAGACTCATGAGCGACATCACTCTCCCCCTCCTCGGAGAATCGGTGACCGAGGGGACGATTACCCGTTGGTTCAAGAACGTCGGCGACACGGTTGCCGAGGACGAGGCCCTCTTTGAGGTGTCGACGGACAAGGTTGATTCGGAGGTTCCGTCGCCGGTGGCTGGTGTGATT
>CALKGG010000042.1 GCA_938084885.1 uncultured Acidimicrobiales bacterium | reverse complement strand
TCGAGGACACGCTGCTCGAGTACGCGCAGATCTTTATCGACTACATCGAACAAGACGTCGACGGTGTGCTCACAACCCCGGACCCCGAGAACTATTCAACGCAGAGCATCATTCCGCTCGCCGAGTAACTCGGCGTAGCGGGTGTCAGCAGTACGCTGCCGGAATGCCCGGTAGCGCACCCCCGCTCCACATTTGGTCTGACGACGAGACGGTAGGGTTCGGCTTCGACGACGAGGCCGAACCGCTCGTCGTGTCTTGGCGCTGGATACGGGACAACAGTCGAGACGCCACATCGTTTGACGCGTCGACCAGGCAGCGGATAGTCGACACGTTCACCCTCGACCCGCGACAGCCTGCCGGCGACGTCACCATCGATGGCGATCACGTACGCGTGTCGTGGCCCGACGACACCGCCGATTCACTTCTTCCCATCACCCTCCTTCGCGAAGTATCCGGCCGCGGGCCCGGCGTCGACTACGCGCTGTGGCACACCGCCGAAGCAGCCGAAATGTCTCCACTCCCCTACGACGCCGTGGTTCGCTCCGAGGACGGCCGCGCCGAATGGTTGCACGACATTTCCCGATTCGGCGTCGGTCTCATCAGCGGAGCGCCGCCCGAGACGAGTTCGGTCAATGCGCTCGTCGCACGAATTGGGTACGTGCGTCAGACCATCTTCGGCGGCACCTGGACGTTGGCGGCGGGGCTCACCGAACACGCCGACTCGGCCTACAACACCGACACCCTTGAACCGCACACCGATGGCACCTACAGCCACGACGCTCCTGGGTTGCAGTTGTTCGTGTGTGCCGAACGCACCGGCGACGGCGGCGAGTCCGTCATCGTCGACGGGTTCGCCGCGGCCGATCATCTTCGAGTGCACGACCCGTCGGCGTTTCACACGCTGACCACCGTGCCGGTTCCCGCTCACTACATCGAACACGGCGTGCACCTCCGTGCGCAACGGCCAACGATTCGACTCGACGACATGGGCAATTTGTTGCAGATCACCTTTAACAACTACGACCGGGCCCCGTTTGCGTTGGCGCCCGGCGACATGGATGAGTGGTATCGCGCCTATGGCGCGTTCCATGAGCTGATAGCGGACCGCTCCCGATGGTGGTCGACCTATCTCACCCCCGGTGATGCGCTCATTATTGACAACTGGCGATGCCTTCACGGCCGCATGGCGTTCACCGGCACCCGCGTCTTTCATGGCTGCTACCTGAACCACGAAGACTTTGAGGGCGCGATTCGTGTCAACGCGACGGCTATCGGAACCATGTGAACCCGCGCACTGTCGGGCTGTCGCTCATGATGCTGTCGACAATGACCGTGTCGACGCTGTCGTTCTTCGCACTCGCCGTTGCTGCGTCGGAGCTGGCTGTCGAGTTTCAGTTGTCGAAGTTACAAATCGGCCTGCTCGGCGCAGTCAATACCGCGGTTGGGGCGTTGCTCTCCCCTGCGTCGGGGAAGTTCAGCGACTCGGTCGGCGGAAAGAACGCCGTCGGAACAACCTTGCTGTTTTCGGGCCTTTCAGCGGTTCTTCTCGCACTGTCCCCGAACTACCTCGTCCTGTTGGGAGCAAGCGCGATCGGCGGCGTTGCCCAGGGGTTGGGTAATCCGGCCACGAATACGGCAATCTCAGCGGGCATTGCCGATGCGAAGCGAGGCATCGTCACCGGCATCAAACAGTCCGGCGTGCAAACCGCCGTCGTCATTGCCGGCGTGGCGGTGCCAACAATGTCAGCGTTCTTTGGCTGGCGGTCGGCAATGTGGTTGACCGCGGCACTGTCGTTCTCGCTGTTCTTCGGGCTCGGCCTCGTGCCGGCAAAGACGCAACGGGGGGACGAGAATACAACCACGACGGGACATTCGACGGCGCCTCGTCTACCGATGTTCGTTACCCAAGTGGCTATCTATGGGTTCTTGCTCGGCTCCGTGGGCGGCGGATTTGGCCGCTTCCTCCCGCTCTTTGCCGAGGAGTCGGTCGGTCTATCGGTCGGGCGGGCGGGTCAGGTATTTGCATTGCAAGGTCTTGTCGCCGTGCCGGCCCGATTGACCGCAGGCGTGTTACTCGACCGAGGTGTCTCGGCACGAAAGATGATGATCATCATGGCAACCGTCGGTGCAGGAGCGCTGCTGATCGTCACCGCCTCATCGGGTGGCCGACCGAACCTGTTGTGGATCGGCACCATTCTCGCCGGTCTCACCCTGGGGACATGGAACACCGCCGCAAACCTCTCGATGATCAGACAAGGCACTAACGCTGGCAAGGCGACCGGCCGACTGATGCTGGGATTTTTCCTTGGATTGACCGTCGGCGGGCCGGCCGTTGGATGGTCGATCGATCAGTTCGGGTATACCCCAGCCTGGATAGCGAGCAGTGTCCTCGCCCTGCTCGCCGCCGGGGCCATCTCCAAACGCCCCGGGTCGGCCTCGACTCAGCCACTGGTTGCGCCCGAGACATCGGTACCCTGATCTCGTGAGCGAACGAGTCCAGCGCGGTAGAAGCCACAAAGTCTTCGTGCAACGACACGGAGCAAACGGAGACCGGCGCCGCCCCGATGAGGTCATTGTCGAAGAGCCGCTCAGCATCCAACTCGACGGCACCCTCGTCGCGACCACGATGCGAACCCCAGGCAACGACTTCGAACTTGCCGTCGGCTTTCTGCACGCCGAGGGAATGTTGGGTGGAGCAGCGGTCACGTCGGTTCGGTACTGCGCCGATGGCTCAGCGCTCGACACCGAGTTCAACGTGGTCACCGTCGAGACCGGTGGACTCGCTCCCGAGCCAACCCCCCGACTCGGTTCGACCTCGTCCTCGTGCGGCCTCTGCGGCGCCGATGCAATCGACGAACTTACCGACCGTTTGATCCCTCTCAGCACCGAGGCGTTCGATCCCCTGCTCTTGATTTCCGTCGCCGAGAAGGTTCGCGATGAGCAAGAGCTCTTTGCGAAAACCGGCGCAGTTCACGCAGCCGCGACATTCGATCGCAGCGGCACGATCCGCCTAGTTCGCGAAGACATCGGGCGCCACAACGCGGTCGACAAGGTCGTTGGCCGGATGATTCTCGACTCCCAAGAGCCCACGAGCCCGCCGCCGTCAGAGCTCGCGCTGTATGTCAGTGGTCGGGCCAGCTTCGAGATGGTCCAGAAGGCCTGGGCGGGCGGGTTTGGCACCATCGTGTCGGTGAGCGCGCCCTCGGCGCTCGCGGTCGACACTGCCCATGCGGGAAACATCCAACTCGCTGGATTCATTCGCGAGGGCGAGATCAACGTCTACTGAGCCGCCGATCATCGACAGGCCAAGTGCCCGCTCGGGCGCATCGATTCGTAGGATGAACCCATGACCGAACCAGTTGCACCATCCGAGGGTCGTGGCGTCGTCCACCTCTTCTGTAAGCCCGCCGCGAACTTCGACACCGACGCGGCGATTGGCGCCATCGAGAAGGCACAAGCCGAAGATGTCCAAGTGGTCACCGTCTCGATGCTCGGCCACAAAGCCGACGTAGCAATCATGGCAATGCACCCCGACTGGTGGGCGCTACGGTCCCTGCAATCAGCCATCACAAGAGCTGGACTCGACATCGTCGACTCGTTCGTGTCGCTCACCGAGATCAGCGAGTACGCCGCTGGCGTTCCCGAGGAGATGCGAAACATGCGCCTCTACCCCGACCTCACCAACGTCGTAGGCGACAAGCCAGCGTGGTGCTTCTATCCAATGAGCAAAAAGCGCGAAGGTCACGCCAACTGGTTCACTCTGCCGTTCGAAGAGCGCAAGGAGCTCATGTACGAACACGGCACATCGGGTCGAAAGTTCAAGGGCCGCATCCTCCAGGTCATCACGGGCGCTGCTGGCGTCGACGACTGGGAGTGGGGCGTCACCCTCTTTGGCCAGAACCCCGACGATCTCAAAGAGGTCGTCTACACGATGCGCTTCGACGAGGCGTCGTCGGTCTATGCCGAGTTCGGAACGTTCTACACCGGCATCGCCGCTGCACCGGCCGAGGTCTTTGCTTCCCTCTAGCCGGGACGCGACCCAAAAGGCCGCATTGCCAATTTGGCGACGCGACCAATCTTGTAGGGTCTGACCATGGCCACAGAACAAGAAGTCAACAACGCACGCGAGAAGCTCGAAAAGGAATACAAAGACGTCATGGAGTCGCTCGGCGATCTCTATGTCGCGGTCGAAGCCGTGCGTTCTGCTGGCATCGGCGACGACATTGCCGAGCTCCTCGACAACGTTGCCGACAAGGCAAAGAAGGCGCGCAGCGGCGGGGTGATTGGTTCGGGAGCAAAGGGTCACGCGCGGGCGCTAAAGGCCTACCGAGAACTCACCGAAGCGCCGTGACCACCAACGACAGCACACTCGAGACGCTCACGAACGAAACGGTCGAGCTCCTACAAACGCTCATCCAAAACGAGTGCGTCAACGACGGTACCCCCGAATCTGGCCACGAGACACGAAACGCCGATGTGTTGGCAACGGTGATCGAAGGTGCCAGCGTCGACCTCGAGGTGCTGCCGGGCCTCCCCGACCGCGACTCTCTTGTGGCCCGGCTTCCCGGCACCGACCCCGACGCCCCAGCGCTCATGCTCATGGGCCACACCGACGTCGTCCCGGTGTCGCCCGAGGGGTGGAAAGTCGATCCGTTCGGTGGCGAACGTATCGGCGACGAGATCTGGGGCCGAGGCGCCGTCGACATGTTGAACGTCACGTCGTCGATGGCCGTGGCCTTTCGCCATATTGCCTCGGGTACTCGCCGATACCGGGGCGACATCATCTACTTTGCGGTCGCCGATGAAGAGGCGGGCGGAGGTTTCGGGGCCGAACAGCTCGTCCGGGATCGTTGGGACGTTCTCGAGTGCGATTACGTCCTCACCGAATATGGCGGTTCGCCTTTGGTGGCCGACGACGGGATCACCGTGCTGTTGACGACAGCCGAAAAGGGTGTATGTGCTCAACGATTGATCGTGTCGGGCGAACCCGGCCACGGATCGATGCCCTACCGAACGAACAACGCAATAGCAAAGGCTGCCGAAGCAGTTCGCCGGATCGAGGCCTACGACCCCGGCCCCCAGATCGACATGCTCTTCGAGGGGCGGATCAAGGCCCAAAACTTCGATGCCGAGACCGAAGCGAAACTGCTCGACCCAGGTCGCATTGGCGAGGCGCTTTCAGAGATGGAACCAGCCCTCGCTCGAAACCTGCACGCGTGTTGCCACACAACGTTCTCGCCAAACGTGATATCGGGCGGCACCAAGCACAACACGATCGCCGATCGAGTCGAGCTCGTCGTCGACATTCGGGTTCTACCCGGTGAAACCGTCGAGGACGCGCAACAGCACCTGCGCGACGCCATTGGTCCCGAACTCATGGGTTCGATCGAGATCGAACCCATCCACGACATGCGTGCGACCGAGTCGAGCACCGACGGTCCGCTGTGGTCGGCGCTCACCGACGCGATCCAGATGACGTACCCCGGCGCACGAGTCCTCCCGTCGATGGTCACCGGCGGAACCGACGCACGCTTCTTTCGAGAACGGGGAGTGCCGTCGTACGGCGCCGGATTACTCAGCCCCAACATTGGCTTGGGCGAGTTTATGAACCGCTTTCACGGACATAACGAACGGATCGACATCGAATCCCTTCGCCTCACCACCAAACTGTGGCTCGACGTCATCGATCGATTCTGGACATAACCGCGAACGCGAACGTTCGACAGATATCTAGGCCGAATGACTAAAGAAATGGGCCAAAAGGCCGATCACTCTCGTATTGGTTTGATTTCTAACAGCGACGCCGACCCCGGAGGTCCAGATGACGAGAACGGTACGAATTCCGCAAACGGCATCAATGAAACCGTCCGGGAACACCACCGCCACTGGTTCTGGGGCGGCCCTGCACGTACTGGTTTGCGACGACGACCTCAATCAACAGCTGCTCTTGGTGTTAGCCGCTGAAGAGTGCAACGTTGCAATCGAGTTCACATTCGTTGATCGCGGCGTCGACCTGATGATCCTGTTGCACCAGCGAATGGAGTTTGGCGGACTCCCCGACCTCATCATGTTGAACCTCGACCATGACGGTCGGCGAACGCTCGGTCAGCTACAAACCCATTCGGTACTGTGGCAGATACCGGTGCTGGCAGTCGCTCTCGACCATGCCCCCACCTCGAAAACGCACTCGATCACTGACGCATCATGGTGTGTGTCGCAACCGACGTCCTTCGAACAATTGATTGACCTCGTCGAGTCGCTGCCGGCCCGGGCGGCACAATCAGGGTTGACCAGCGACCTCACCCACGTCGAGCTCACGCCGTTCGATCTCACGGAGCGACCAATCATCGACCTCCAACGGGCAGATGCATCGATCAACGTGACGTCGATCCCGACCCATCGTTCCGAACTCGATCTGTAGGCCGGACGGTCTGGCTCCTCAGGTCGTCCGAGCGTTCGCCACCCCGGTCACCGTTACAAGCCAGGCTCTGCAGGTGTGACGTTGGCGACCCCTTGTGTTACATGACTGTTGCCCACGTGGCGCGATGTGTGCGTCTCGGCTAGAACAGGCGGGTTGATCACCACCTGGAGGGGTAACACATGACATCCACGAGAAAGGCGCTCCTTGCGCTTCTCACCATTCTTGCGCTCGTTGCAGCGGCATGCGGTAGTTCCGCCGACACCGCAACCGAAGGCACAGACGAGGCCGAGACCGAAGAGTCGTCAGAGGGCACAGACGGTGGCGAAAGCGACGTTCGTGCGGCGTTCGTCATGGTCGCACCTGTCGGCGACGCCGGCTGGAATTTCCAACACGACCTCGGACGTCAGGGCGCAGAAGCAGCCACCGGCGCCGAGACCGCATTCGTCGAGAACATCCCCGAGGGCGGTGCAGAATTTGACGAGGCCGTCCAGAACTTCATCGACGATGGTTTCAACGTCATCTTCGCCACGTCGTTCGGCTACCAGGACGCCACCCTCCGTTTCGCTGAAGAGAACCCCGATGTGACCTTCGAGCACATCTCGGGCTTCTTGATGAACGACACCAACATGGGCAACACGTTCGGCCGCATGTACCAGCCTCGCTACATTGCGGGAATGGCAGCGGGCGCAGCCACCGAGTCCAACACCATTGGCTACGTGGCAGCGTTCCCAATCCCTGAGGTCATTCGCGGCATCAACGCATTTGCCCTCGGCGTGCAGGCCGTCAACCCAGACGCAGTCGTCGAAGTCAACTGGACCAGCACCTGGTTTGGTATCCCCGAAGAAACTGCAGCTGCTCAGGCCCTTATCGACTCCGGCGCCGATGTGCTGTCCATGCATCAGGACTCGACAGCAACCGGTCAAGCAATCTCCGAGGCTGGTGGCACCTTCATTGGCTACCACAGCGACATGAGCGCACAGGTCGACGCCTACCTCACCGCCCCAGTTTGGAACTGGACGCCTCGTTACAGCGAGATCATCGAGGCCGTCGAAGCCGGCACCTACACCCCTGAAGCATGGTGGGGCGGTATGGTCGACGGCGTCGTCGACATCGAGGTCCCCGAGTCCTCACCAGTGGCATCGGAGATGCAAGACGTGAAGGACTCGATCTTGCAAGGCGAGTTCGACGTGTTCGACCAAGGTCAGGTCATTGCACAAGATGGAACGGTCATCATCGACGACGGCATCATCCAGACCGAACTGACCAATCCGTTCGACCCCGACGCCGTCGTTGCCTCCGAGGGCGACGAGATCCACGACGGGGTCCTGCTCAACATGAACTTCTTCGTCGATAACGTCGTTGGCGAGATCGGCTAGTACCGACCGGTCGCAGGTCGACCATTTCTGGTTAGCCAAAACCGCGAATACGAAATAGCTTCGGGGCCGTCTCTGCGACATGCAGGGCGGCCCCGTTTGCATTCCTGGCGAGGAGAGAAGTGACCGCTGTAGAGCTCGAGGGAATTTGGAAACGGTTCCCGGGCGTCATTGCAAACGCTGGCGCGTCCCTGTCGGTCCGCTCCGGCACGGTGCACGCTGTGCTCGGCGAAAACGGAGCGGGAAAGACGACGCTCATGAACGTACTCGCGGGTGTATACGCCGCCGACGACGGAACGGTGCGCCTCGATGGCGTCGAGCACCAGTTCGCAAACCCGGCAGCAGCGATCGCCGCCGGTGTCGGCATGGTGTACCAAGAGTTCCGGCTCATTCCGACATTCACCGTCGCCGAGAACGTCGCCCTCGGCGCTGCACCGACCATCGTGGCCAAAGGCTCGATCGAAAAACAGGTCGCCGAGCTCGCCGACCGGTTCGGTCTGGCCACCGAACCCGGTCGCCAGATCTGGCAGCTGTCGATGGGCGAGCGCCAGCGGGTCGAGATACTCAAAGCTCTATGGCGTGACGCCAACGTCCTCATCTTGGACGAACCAACCGCGGTGCTGACCCCCGCCGAAGCCCAAGAGCTCGGTCGGATTACCAAGACCATGTCGAGCGAAGGACGCAGCATCATCTTCATCAGCCACAAGCTTGATGAAGTGAAGGCGTTCTGCGACGAGGCCACGGTGCTCCGCGGCGGCAAGACCGTCGCGTCATCGCTTTCGGTCACCGACCTCGACGCCGGTCGAATGGCTGAGCTCATGGTCGGCGAAGCAACGGCGGTGTCCCAGCGTCGGGTACGCACGACCGCTGTTGGCAACACGGCCCTCTCGGTCGAGAACGCGAAGGTCGTCGATGTGCACGGCCGTGCTGTCGTCGACGGTGTGTCGCTAACCGTCGGCGCAGGAGAGATCGTCGGCATTGCGGGGGTCGCCGGCAACGGTCAACGCCCACTCGCCGACGCGCTCGCCGGGCTCACCGCGCTCGAGGCCGGCACGGTCACCGTCGACGGCACCGACCTCACCACTTCGAGTCCGAGAGATCGCAACGCCGCTGGCCTTGCCTATGTGCCCGAAGATCGTCTGGGCGTCGGCCTTGCTCCTCGAATGGACGCGGTCGAGAACGCCATGATGCGCAACTACACGACGCTCGGCAACGGGTTCTTCATCGATCGAAACGCAGCTTCGAATCAAGCCGAGAGCCTCATCGAGCGTTACCAGATCAAGGTCGGAAAGCTTGACGCACCGCTCGCTGGCCTCTCGGGCGGCAACCTGCAACGGCTGCTCGTCGGCCGCGAACTCGACGGTGATCCAAAGGTTCTTATCGCCGCGCAACCAACTCGAGGCCTCGACGTGCAGGGCGTCGCTGCCATCCAGAAGATCCTCGTCGAACAAGCAGCGGCTGGCGTCGGGATTCTGCTGATTAGCGAAGACCTCGAAGAGCTCTTCGCGCTCAGCGACCGTTTGCTCGTGATGCATGAAGGAATGATCTCCAATGACTTCGACCCAGATACCGCCACCCGCCAAGCGGTCGGCGCGGCGATGACGGGAGCCTGAAAATGTTTGGTTACCGACTCGCCCGACGGGACAAACCTCTCCCCGGTGGACAGTTCCTTGCGTTCGCCATTGGGCTCGCTGTTGCACTCGTTGCGGGAGCGATTCTGCTGGTCGCCACGGGCTTCAATCCAATCGAGATCTACATCGAGATGGCCGACTCGGCCTTCGGAGGAAGCCAAGCCATTTCAAACACGCTCACACAAGCCGTTCCGCTGGGTCTGGCTGGTCTGGCGGTCGCGGTGGCTGGGTCGATGGGCTTGTGGAACATCGGCGCCGAGGGACAGATCATTGCTGGAGCGATTGCGGGGACATGGATTGCACGCCTTGGTCCCGACCTGCCCGGACCGCTGCTCATCGTCATCATGCTCGTCGCTGCGGTCGTCGGCGGAGGCCTGCTTGCGCTCGGTCCGGCGATTGCCAAAGCACATCTGGGTGTGAACGAGATCATCACGACGCTGATGCTGAACGAGATTGCGCTCCGCCTTGTTCGCTACCTCGTCAACGGACCGTGGCAGGATCCAACCGCCATTGGTTTCCCGGTTGCTCCAGTGCTGCCGGAACAGGCAGCACTGCCGACGCTCTTTAGTCGAGCAAACGTTGGCGTCATCATCGCCGCGATCGTGCTCGTGATCTTTGGAGTATTTGCGTCGAGAAGTAAATGGGGGTTCGAACTTCGGGTGGCGGGCTCGTCGGCTCAGGCAGCCGAATACGTTGGCATCTCGCTCAGGGCCAAGATCATGACCGTGTTGATCTTGTCGGGCGCGATCGCTGGTTTGGCCGGCGGAATCCGTCTCACCTCATCGGACCGCATCGTCGAGGGAATCGCCGAAGGTTGGGGGTTTGCGGGCATTATCGTCGCCGCACTTGCGCTGATGCGTCCGTCGGGGGTTGCCCTTGTGGCCATTGCGTTCGGTGCGCTGCGAGTCGGCGGAACAGCCATCCAAACACAAGGCGTCTCCGACTCGATCAGCGAGATTATTCAAGCGCTCGTCCTCATGGGGGCACTGGCTGCTGCCGTCTTCACCGCATATGAAATCACTCGGTCGGGCAGTGGCACTGGAGTGCCGACCGGGGCCGAATCAATTTCGGGGTCCGCCGAAGCATCTGCCGAGGCAACACCATGACCCAAGAAACCATCGTCGGGCTCCTCGTTTCCGTTCTCGAATTTGGGACGCTCCTCTACTTGGCCGCGCTCGGAGAAACCATTGCCGAGAAGGCGGGCGTCCTCAACCTTGGCGTCGAAGGCATGATGGCGGTTGGGGCCATGGCATCGTTCTGGATCGGAGCCGAGACCGGAAACCCATGGCTCGCGCTGCTGTTCGCCGTCGTGGTCACCGCCGCGTTCTCGCTTATCCACGGCCTCGCGTCGGTCGTCATTGGAGCCGATCAGGTGGTGAGCGGCCTGGCGTTGACCATCCTTGGATTGGGACTCGCTGCATTCTTTGGACAGAGCCTTGCGCTAACGACCGTGTTGTCGACCGCACGGTTTAGCGCACTCGACCTTGGACCGCTGAGCGATATCCCCTGGATTGGCGAGACGCTTTTCTCGATCGACGCGTTGAGCTGGCTTGCCCTCTCTCTGGGCGCGGTGACATGGTTCGTGCTCACTCGAACCCGAATGGGACTGTCGCTGCGAGCGGTCGGCGAAAGCGCAGCGACCGCGGACGCCGCAGGCACCAAGGTCGCCGCAACCCGACTGACCGCTGTTGCTATCGGCGGAGGTTTCGCTGGTGCGGCCGGGACGTACCTCAGCCTCGTGTTGTCTCCCGGTTGGAGCGAAGGTGCCACGGGCGGGCTCGGCTGGATTGCAGTCGCCCTCGTCATCTTTGGGGCATGGAAGCCAGGACGGGTGTTGTTCGGCTCGCTACTCTTCGGCGGCCTCATTGCACTCGGCCCGCGACTGCAAACCTTCCGCTGCCAAGACGGCGAAGACATTGCGTGTCTCAACTTCGACGCCGATCCAACGCTCGTCAGCATGCTTCCCTACATCCTGACGGTCATCGTCCTGATCATCCTCTCCGTGCGATCCCGGAACCGGCCGAGCATCGCTCCAGCGGCGATTGGTCTGGCCTATCGACGCGAGGAGCGCTAGGTCAGATCCACGACCGACTCGGACAGTACCGCCGAGCCGAAGTGGCCTACGACGCTATGGTTACGTTGTGCGACTTGATCGAACTCTCGTAGCGCTTGTCGCGGTCATTGCAACGGTCGCGGCTATCGGGACCGTCTATGCACGAACCAACCCGAGCCCAGCACAGCTCACGGTCGCCGAGATCGTCTCGGTTGGCGAGGAACGATCGGCCGTTGCGGTTCCGATCTCGACAACGTCGCCAACCACTATTGCCACGACGACGACAACAACAACCACGACCACTACCACCACAACAACCATCGCGCCGACTACAACGACTGCACCACCGGCACTTCGACCCAACGAGTCGATCGTGGCGACGGCCACGGCGGAGGTTCCGTTTCTGCTCGCCTACGACGGTCCCGATGGAAACATCGTTCCCTTGCCGTTCGTTGTTCCGAACCCGCATCAGTTCGGCGGCCCGCTCACGCTGCGGGTGACCGAAGGGTCGGTTGCCGACGAGTGGGTCAAGGTCGCCCTGCCGGTTCGACCCAATGGGCAAGAAGCGTGGATCCCGACAGAGAAGTACACGCTCACCACGACGGCTGTTCGCGCCGAAGTAAACCTGGCGAACACTTCGGTCCGGGTCTTTAATGACGACGTGCTCATCGCCGAAACACAAGCCGCTATTGGTAACCCTCGAACACCGACGCCGTTAGGAACGTTCTACGTCGCAGCGGTCCGAGAAAACCCCGCGTCCGAATCGTTTCTCGGCACGCACGCTCTCGTGCTGTCCGGTTTTTCCGAAGCGCTCGACACGTTCGATGGCGGGCTCCCAGTCATCGCCATCCACGGTACCAACACCCCCGAAGGCCAACTGGGTCACGCCATCTCAAATGGCTGTGTTCGTGTGCCGAACGAGGTGATTCAGTTTCTTGCGGCGAACGTGCCCGCCGGCGCGCCGGTGACGATCTCGGGCTAGTCGGCGACTGCGCGCAAACCAGCGAGGACGCGACTCGGCGTCAACGGGAACTCGTCGAACCACACTCCAGTCGCGTCGTGAACCGCCGCAATCACTGCCGGTGCGTAGGTGATGTATGGCATTTCGGCCATACCGCGAGCCCCCCACGGCCCATGGGGGTCGGCAAGTTCGAGGATGACACTCTCGACATGCTCGGGAATGTCACCAATCCCAGGGATCAGGTAGCTGCTGAGGCGAGGGTTTCGGATACGGCCATCGACAAGTTGAAGGTTCTCGCTCAACACATAGCCGTGGGCTTGTACTACCGCCCCTTCGATCTGGCCCTTGACCAGCCGAGGGTTGATGGCCCGACCCACGTCGTGTGTGCTCGTTACCCGGTCGACGCGGATGTGTCCGGTGCCGGTGTCGACGGTGACGTCAACGGCTTGGGCCATGTAGCCGTAGCTGAAGTTCGGTTGCCCCTCCCCGGTGTCGGGGTCGAGCGTCTCGGTGGGCGGCGGGGTGTAACGGAACGTGCCAATCGCCGGCCGAGCTCCGTCGCGCCACGCCTTGTCGGCTTCCTCGGCTGCGCCAAGAATCGAGTTGCCTGCCATAAACGTCATCCGGCTGGCAGACACAGATCCGCTATCGCCGGTGGTGGCCGTGTCAGAAAACGTTCCAGTGACCGACCCGATCGGCACACCGGTCGCCTCGCTCGTCATCTGCCGGAATGCCTGGTGGGCTCCCTGTCCAACCTCGGCTCCTCCGTGGAAGATCTCCGCTGTTCTGGGCTCGTCATCGTCGGGACCGCCATACAAACGAACCTCTGCTTCGCATCGTTCGGGGAACCCGAAGCTGAATCCAACGTTCTTGTAGCCGCTCGCAAAGCCCCGACCCCGAACCAACGCCTGCGGCGATGGAGGTAGGGAGGCCACGGGCGTATAGGCCAACGCGGGTGCGAGGTCGCCCACCATGTCGGCTTCGGTCGCGCATTGGTCGATCACTGCTTCGAGCGTGACACCGTCGGGCATCACTGCTTGGGTGATGCCGACGCTGCCATCTGAAAGCACGTTTCGACGGCGAAGCTCCACGGGGTCCATACCCAACGCATCGGCGAGTTTGTTCATCTGGGTCTCGGCGACGAAGGCCCCTTGTGGGCCGCCGAACCCGCGGAACGCTCCGCCGGGCACGGTCGTGGTGTAAATCGCCTTGCTGTCGATGTGCGCATTGGGAACCTCATAGGCGCCCGCAACCGACAGGTGCGCGTTTCCGAGCACTTTGTTGGACGTGTAGTTGTACGCCCCGGCGTCAAGAAGTACCTCCGCCTCAACAGCGGTGATCTTTCCCTCGCTCGTGGCGCCGAGTTTTGCGTGAATGGTTGCTCGGTGTCGTTTGTGGTGGCCAACAATCGACTCTTCGCGACTCCAACGACAATGGACGGGGCGAGCAATCCCCATCTCGTCGAGTTTCTTTGCGGCGAGCGCCATCACGATCTGGAGGGTCATGTCCTCCTTGCCCCCGAATGCGCCGCCGATCGCTGCGTAGATGATCCGCACCTCGTTTGGATCGATGTCGAGTGCATGAGCAACTTGTTGCTGGTCCTCCCATGCCCACTGGCCGCCGGTTTCTACGGTGACTCGGCCAGCGTCGTCGATCCAGGCTGTTGCGGCCTCGACTTGGAGGTATGCGTGCTCTTGATGAGGCAATTCATAGGTGCCTTCGATAACAACATCGGCGGTTGACCACCCAGCCGCCATATCGCCCTTGCGGATCTTGAGTTCGTAGTAGGTGTTGGATCCAGATTCTGGGTGCACGAGCACGTCGTCGCCAACGGCGTGGTCGATGTGTTCGATGATGGGCCGACGCCGCCACGAGATCTCGATCAACTCGGCGGCTGCTGCTGCCTCTTTGGGCGACTCGGCAATAACGACGGCGACCTTGTCGGCTTCCCACCGGCTGACCCCGCAGTCGACGGCGGTTCGTCCGGTGTCTCCGAGTCCAACCATGACGGGCTGATCGAACATCGTGAGGCCGTACTCGTTGACCGGCACATCTTTGGCAGTCAACACCGCGACCACTCCGGGGGCTGTCTCGGCGACCGAAGTATCCATTGCGATCATTCGAGCGTGGGGCTCGTTTGAAAATACCACGTGGGCAAAAAGGGCGTCGGCGGGAACACGATCGGCCGAGTAGTCGGCGGCGCCGGTGACCTTGTCGAACGCATCGATTCGAGGCGCCGATGCGCCGACACTGCTCATGGCGTGTGCGGGCTCAGTCACGGCGTCCTCGAATCTCAACCGCTGCGGCATGCACGGCATCGACGATTGGGTAGTAGCCCGTGCAGCGGCACAAGTTTCCGGAAAGTGCGTGTGTGATTTGTTCGGTCGTTGGAGCGTTCGTTTCGTCGAGGAGACGAGCTCCCGACACGAGAAAGCCCGGGATGCAGAAGCCGCATTGCACTGCGAACTCGTCAACGAACGCTTGCTGGATGGGATGGTTGAGTCCTTCGACGGTGATAACTGTTGCACCGTCGACCTGCGCTGCGGGTATGAGGCAGCTCATGGCTGCGGCGCCGTCAACGATCATCGTGCACGCGCCGCACTCCCCTTCCGCACAGCCCTCTTTCATGCCGGTTGCGCCGAGGCAACTGCGGACGTGGTCGAGAAGCGTCGCCTCGGTGTTCGGTGCAGACGTGCGCTGCCCGTTGAGTTCGATCTCGATCTCAGATCCCGCTCCCACGACGCTCTGGGGTGCAGCTGCAGAGCGATCGAGGTCTGCTGGTGCGCTCAACGTTGGGGGCGCGTCGGGCCACATCGAGCCATGGGTTCCTTCCGCGATTGCCGAAAGCGAACGCTCGACGAGCACGCCAATCCCGTCCCTGCGGTAGTGGGCGGTCGCTCGCCCATCAGAAATTGGGCTGACCGCGTCGGCCGCTACCGTGGCTGCGGTTTTGGCAAGGTCAGGGGTCAGCGGACGCCCGGCGAGCAGTTCACTAACGTCGGGAACGAGGACGACAGTCGGCGCCACGCTCCCCATGGCGAGGCGGGTTTCGGCGACGGCGGCTGCACCTGTCGGACCGTCTCGTAGGTCGTTGGCGAACGTCACGATGATCGCTGCGTGGACCACGCTGATGGCCTGTGCCCGGCGTAGCCCGAGCTTGACCCATATACCTCGCTGATTCGCGGCGAGCTTGGGCACAACAATGGCGGTGATGAGATCGCCCGGGCCCAGCACGGTTTGGCGGAAACCGGTGAAGAACTGGTCGATCGGGACTGTTCGCACCTCCACACCTTCGCTGCGCAAATGCGAGATCTCGACTGAGGCGCCAAGTGCCATCAGCGCCGAGATGGTGTCATTGGCCGGGCTTGCCGTTGCCAAGTTGCCAGCGATGGTCGCCCGGTTTCGAAGCTGGGGGGATCCAACTTCAAGACAGGCCTGAGCGAGCGGCAGCGCGTCGCCGACAAGCCCGTGGTGCTGGACAACCTGGTTGTGGCGCACTCCACCCGCGAGACGGAAATGATCTCCTTCATCAACAATCTCAGTGAACGCTTCGATAGCGGTCAAATCGACAACTGGCACCGCAGCACCCGAGTCGCCTCGCTGCAGGTCGAGCAGCAGATCGGTCCCACCAGCGAGCGGTCGCGACGTTGGATCGTCGCGGAGGGCCCGTAACGCCCCGTCGATCGACGTGGGCCGGTACACAACCTCGATCCTACGACCGAGTCGCTGGACGTCGTGTACCTCGAAGTGTGCGGTCATCGTGGGGTAACGCTAGCTCGACCTCGAACGCTCCATCTGCATTTGTACCGATCGCGCCCGTGGCTGCAATTCGCTGCCTACCTGCTTCTCTACCAGACGAGCGAGCGGTTCGAAATCCCCGATACTGTGCAATGCATCATGAGCGAACGTCACGAACCCAACCCAGACACGATCACCATGTACGGCGCCGACTGGTGCGGCGACTGCATTCGAGCGAAGTCCTTCTTCGACGCGAACGAGATGGCGTTCGACTATGTCGATTTGGTCGAGCATCCCCATGAGACCGATGTCGTGCTCGAGCACAACGGTGGGGTGCGAAAGATTCCGCTCGTGCTCTACCCCGATGGCTCGTTCCAGATCGAGCCGACCAACGACGAGTTGGAGGCCAAGCGTCTCGAACTCGCAGCGTCCGAAAACCACCCCGTCGACGAGCACACCTCGGAAGCGCCGTTACACGACGTGATCGAGAATGCAGACGAGGGTCGATTCGAACTTCACGTGAACGGCGAGATCGTGAGCGTGGCCGAGTACAGCGAACGGGCTGGTGGCCAGGTGGTGATACCGCACGTATCGACAGACCCGGCACATCGGGGCCAGGGTCATGCGGGTCGCCTGATGGATGGCGTCCTTTCACAGCTGCGTTCCTCAGAGCGAAAGATCGTTCCCGTCTGTCCTTTTGCGGCGCACCACATCAACACCAACCCCCACCACCAGGACCTCGTCGCATAACGCCATTTTCGCAACGACGGCGGACGATTCGCCATCACGATGATTCCAGTACTGTGGGTGAAATACTGCGGCGAACTGCCGATTAGATAGTCCGTGGCGGGTTGAGGTTGAAACATGCAAAGCGCGTTACGTAGAAGACTGCTCTTTTTGCTCTTAACCGCGCAGGCGGCGACCGTCTTGGCTCTCGTGCTCACGAGTGGGCGAATATCGGGCGCTGCTGAAGCCAACCACACCGCACGGTTGTTGTCGTCAACCGCGGCCGAGTCCGCAGAGGCCGTCCGGGCCCACCTCGAGCCAGCCGAGGCAATCGCCGACCTGACGAGCAGCCTCCTCACATCGTCTGACGTTGCTGAATCAGCGTTACAAGACACCTTCCAAGAGGCACTGGCACGCACACCGCAGATGTCAGGAGCCTTTGTTGGTTCCCCCGATGGCGACTTTCTTTTCGTGAGCCGAGACGGTCAGAACTTTCGGCACAAGACCACGACTGTCGATGACTCGGACCGCACCACGATCATCGAGATCTTCTCCAATGAGGGCGAGCTTCTCGATTCGTTCGAGGACCCGACCGACGATTTCGATCCGTCGGGGCGTCCATGGTTCGTCGGTGCAATGGACACTCCGTCTGAGGCAGTCTGGACCGACCCCTACGTGTTTTTCACCTCGGGCCAGTTGGGTATCACAGCGTCGCGTGCAATCATTCGCGATGGCGAAGCAGTCGGGGTTGTTGGCGCGGACATTGAACTCGGCGAGCTGTCGGTGCTGCTCGCTCAACTCGATACGTCGGACGACGGCGGGACCATCCTTGTCGATCGCAGCAGTACGGTGATTGCCCACCCCAACGCTGATTTGTTGCGTGTTCCAGATGGCGACGGCTTTCGAACCGTGTCGATACTGGAGTTCGACGACATCTACGCGCAAAGTGCCACCAGTGTGCTCCTCGCTGACGGCGATATGGAACCAGTCGGGGTTCAAGACTTTGACGATGCTGGGGCTGGATCATCTCGGGTGGCGTTCGAGGGAGTGCAGATCGGCAACCTTGACTGGACACTCGGGGTATATGCGCCGAGCGGAGCCATCGTCGAAGAGCTGACCGCCGCACGAGGACAAGAACGGTTGCTGACCATCTTCGTTGGGACGACCACCATCTTGTTGTTGGGTCTCTTTGCTCTCCCTGCAACACGTGATATTGAGGACCTCGAGGAGATCGCCGCTACCGACACGCTCACGGGCCTTCCCAACCGCCGGGTAATCATGGCGAGTGCGACGAGCCTCGCGATCGATGCCAGCGACCGCGCCGTTGCAATGCTCGACATCGACTTATTCAAACAAGTGAACGACGAATTCGGACACCAAGTGGGCGATGAGGTCCTGTTGGCAGTTGCGAACCGGCTGAGTTCAGCAATCCCCGACGGTGCCGAAATTGGCCGGGTCGGCGGTGAAGAATTCTTGATCCTTCTTCCCCGCCACGATGCCACCACCGCCGAACGAACAACTGAACGCCTACGCCAAACAGTGCGCAATATCCCCGTCGACACCAGCGTCGGAAACATCACCGTCTCGGTGAGCATTGGTGTTGCTGCCGCCACCCAGGCATCGAACCGAGACACCCTCATCTCCATTGCCGATACGGCGCTACGAGAGGCAAAGGGGTCGGGTCGAGACTCGGTCGTGATCCAACG
>CALKGG010000041.1 GCA_938084885.1 uncultured Acidimicrobiales bacterium | reverse complement strand
AAGAAACTCCGAAGTCGCTTGCGGCTCATCGACGTCGTTATGCAGGCCCTGCGTGGCCTGACAAGCCGCACGCTGCGGACGGCATTGACTGCGCTCGGCATCTCGATCGGCATCGCATCGCTCATCAGCATTCAAGGCATCACCGAGGCAAACCAGGCCGAGGCTCGAGCCGAGATCGACGCGTTGGGCTCGGACTTTCTGTTCATCACCGCAGGAACCGGCATCACCGAAGAAGCCGAGCTCCTCCCCTACGCCGCCGACATGCTCGACACGCACCTCGACGCGCTCGAGCACGTGGCCGCCCTCTACCCGGTCGACGCACGAGCTCGCCGAAACGAGCTGATCCCCGAGGTGCAGACGGGCGGCGTCACGGTGAGCGCAATTACGTCGTCGGGACTCGACCTGCTCGAACCGGTGAACGGTTCGATGGCGTTTGGGCGGTTCCATGACGCGACGTCGGTAGAGGTGCCTGGCGTCGTACTCGGCTCGCTCGCCGCTGAGCGGCTCGGCATTCATCACTTGGTCGGCCATCCCACGATCAACATCTCCGGCAACCAGTTCGCTGTCATCGGCGTCTTGAACGAATTCGAGACGCTCAACACCGACCTAAACCGCATGGCCATCCTTGGCTTATCGGTCGCACAGGAGCTGTTCGAAACGCCCGACACGCCGAGCGCCATCTATGCCCAGGTGCGCCCCGAACAGCTCGACGATGCCCGAGACCTCATTCCCGCTCAGGCCAACCCCGCGGCGCCGGGCGAGGTTGCGGTGTCGAGGCCGACCGAGGCGTTGGAGATTCGCGAAGTGATCGACGAGACGTTCGCCCGAATTCTGCAAGCTCTGGCATTGATCGTGTTGGCGGTCGGCGGAATCGGCATCGCCAACATCATGGTGATCTCGGTGATCGAACGCCGTGGCGAGATCGGTCTGCGAAGGTCGCTTGGGGCCACACGGAAACACATTGCGTCGCAGTTCGTGATCGAGTCGATCATGCTGTCGCTTCTCGGCGGCCTGCTCGGGGTGGCGATCGGCGTCGGGATTGTCCTGGGTTATGCGCAGTACAAAGACTTCGACGCGATCGTTCCCTGGTACTGGCTCTCGATCGGTGTCGGTGCTGCGTTCGGGCTCGGGGCCCTCGCCGGCCTCTATCCGGCGTGGCGAGCAAGCCGCCTAGAACCTGCCGAGGCGGTTCGCCCCGCAGCATGATTCAGCCGCGTGACCCCGCTAGAGGTAGAGGTCGTAGAAGTCGGCGAAGGCACTTCCTTGGAACTCGATCGCTTCGAGCGAGACACCTGCTTTCGGTGCACCGATCTCGAAGCCGTGAAAGCCGCCTTCGAAGAGTCGAAAACGCGTAGGCACGCCAGCTGCGTCGAGCGCCTCCATGTAGTTGATGGTCTCGTCCTTGAACGGTTCGACGGTGCCGACCCAGCTGATGGTGGGCGGCAGGCCGCGAAGATCTTGTCGCAGCGCCGGCGAGGCGTATTCGGGAACGTCGCCGTTGAGATGCCCGAGGTAGTTGTTCCATGCGAGCGCATTGGTGTGTTTGTCCCAGATAGCTGTCCCAACAAATTGGGCCGACGGTGTCTCCATCCGGTGGTCGAGCATTGGATAGATCGGCATCTGGAAGGCCAGCTCGACGGCCCCGGTGTCGACGATCCAATGGGTTAGTGCTGCGGCCATACCGCCCCCGCCGCTGTGTCCGGCGACGATGAACTTGTCGTTGCGCAGGCCAAGCTCGGCTGCGTGATTGGACATGTGCGTGATGGTGTCGAAGCAGTCATCGAGTCCAGCAGGGAACGGATGGCCATCGAGCGATAGCCGGTACGCCGGTGCAACGATCGCAACATTGCGTCGCTGAAGCAGATCCTCAAAGAACGCATGTGCTTGCTCAGGAACACCGACTTGGTAGCCGCCGCCGTGCAGGTAGATCATTGCGGGCAGCGGCCCGACAGCTTCTTTCGGCTTGTAGACGCGTGCCCGGATGGAATGCCCCGGCGTCGTCGTACTCGGTATGAAAATCTCGTCGTTTACGACTCCGTCGATGGTGTTCCCAACCATTGGACCCATGGCGAAGCGTTGCATCATGCGAAGACCCCAACGTCGTCGAGCGATCCAGGTGACCGCCTTGCCCGGCAGGTACCCGCGTTGCAGGTCGTCGTGATAGCTCGATCGTGATGTCTTGGTCATGAGTACTCCGGGTCTACATGTCGCTCGGTTTGTGCGTGTGCATCACCGTACGTTCGACGCCTCGGGCTTGCGTTCGCAATTACTGCCAGATCGATCGCAGATCCCGCCGACCCGTGTTGGCAGCATCTGCGACTGACCTGGCAGTAATCGAGACCCATTGGGCTGACATGCGTCGGTACCGTGGTCAGTGGAATCGTCCGTAAGGAGTGCCCAGTGCACAACAAGTACGCGCTCGAACCGAGCGCACGCGCCCTGCTGTCCGATATCGGCGTCAGCCCGGCAGCAGTGTTGCGTCGTGCGGGGCTCCGCTCCGACCTTTTGTCCGGCGGCCCCGTGTGGCTCTCGCAAGCGGAGTTCTTCTCGCTGTGGCGCGCCCTCGAGGTCGAGGCGAACGAACCCAACCTGCCACTCGTCCTTGCGCAGGCAATTTCGCCGGAGGTCTTTGCCCCGCCGGTGTTTGCCGCCATGATGAGCCCGGACCTCAACACCGCTGCGCAACGACTTGCGCTGTACAAGAAGTTGATCGGACCTCTCCTGATGGGGGTAGACATCGACCCAGAGAAGACGAGTATTTCGTTCTCGTGGCCCGCAGGAGACGAAGCACCGTCCACTCTCGCGATCACCGAGTTGCTGTTTTGGGTCAACGTTGCTCGCGCTGGCACTCGGACACGCGTCGTTCCGGCCAGGGTGGCCGTGCCTGTAGTGCCCGACGATCGAGAGGCCTATCGGGAGTTCCTCGGAGTCGACATTGAAGAGAACGAGACCGCGTTGGTCACGTTCAGCGCTGTCGACGCCGCCCGCCCATTTCTCACCGCAAACGAAGCGATCTGGGAGACGTTCGAGCCCGAGCTTCGCCGCCGGCTCGCCGACCTCGACTCTGGAGCGCCAACCGGCGAACGGGTGCGAGCGATTCTGATGGAGCTACTGCCAATCGGGCGAACAACGGTCAACGACGTCGCCCACGAACTCGCTGTCAGCTCGCGCACCCTGCATCGCCAGCTCAAAGCCGAGGACACGAGCTTTCAACAGATACTCGACGCGACCCGTGAGGAGCTCGCAACGCATTATCTTCGGAACCCGGACTTGTCCGCCACCGAGATTGCGTTCCTGCTCGGATACGGCGAGACGAGCTCGTTCTATCGAGCGTTTCGCAACTGGACCGGCGCAACGCCCGAACAGGCCCGAGCCGCACTCACCACTCGCTAGCTATCGGTCAACGCCGCGTAAATACGGCCAACGCAGTTACTTCGCCAATCTCGGTGAAGAAACTACACACCCTCGATTGCGTCGCGGATCTGTGCTGCGATCTCGTCGATCTCGAAGTCACCTGCGGCCACGCCATAGACGAGTTCGTACACGACCTCATTGGAAAGCTTCGATGGCGTCAGCCCGTTTAGCTCCAGGAATACCGCAGTAGCTAGCCATCCGAGACGCTTGTTGCCATCGATGAGTCCATGGTTCTTCAGAATGGATTGCAGCAGAGCTGCGGACTTCGTCCAGAGATCAGAGTACGCGTGCTCGCCGAACGCGGTGGTCTGCGGTCTGGCCGCGGCCGAACCGAGAAGACCTACATCGCGTATCGGCGCCGGCTCGCCCAGAAGCAAGATAGCCAGTTCCATGAGGTCGTCGAGGTTGAGATACTCGATCGGCACAGTCATTTGATCAGCACAGTCATTTGATCAGCACAGTCATTTGATCAGCACAGTCATTTGATCAGCACAGTCATTTGATCAGCACAGTCATTCGCCGAGGCGTCGCAAGGCGTCAGCGTGCGATCGCATGACCGTCTCTGCGGCGAGGGCTACTCGTTCGCGATGATCGGCATCAGCAACGAACTCTCGCACTGCTCTGCGGGCTGCCTCTTGCATCGACATACCCTCCGCCTCAGCTCGCGCTTGCAAGGCAGCTTGCTCTTCTTCGGTTAAACGCAGAGTCATAGCCATACGGGTGATGGTATCACTTTGATACCAATCTGGGTACAGGTGTCACGGTGAACAAGATCACTAGCCGAGGGCGAGGTGGTTCTCGATACCTGGGATGGCGTCTTCAAGGCGGTGGTTCACGTAGAGCACGGTCGTGTTGCCCGAGCGGCAGATGCGTTCGATGAGGGCGAGGACCAGTTGGCGGTTCATGTCGTCGAGTCCCAAACACGGTTCGTCGAGGATCAATAGCGGCGGATGCTTGACCATGGCACGGGCAATGAGCGCCAAGCGTTGTTCGCCGAACGACAGTCCAGTGAATGGCTCGTCAGAACGGCCGGCCATGCCGAGCACGTGTAGCCAGTCGTCGGCGATGGCCTTCTGTGTGTCGGTGCTCTTGGTGTACAGACCAATGCTGTCGTAGAAGCCCGAGATGATGACGTTGCGCAGGCTGGTGCCGACCCGATACTCCCATTGCAGGGCGGTGGAGACGTAGCCGATGTACTGCTTGATCTGCCAGATGCTCTCGCCGGTGCCGCGCTGGAAACCAAAGACCCTGATGTCGTTGACGTAGCACTGCGGGTGATCGCCGGTGATCAGTGAAAGTAGGCACGTCTTGCCGCTGCCGTTTGGCCCGCTCACCTGCCAGTGCTCGTTTGCGTCGATGGTCCAGTCGAGGTTCTCAAACACGGTGTTATCGGTGTAGCGAACGGTCGCTTTGCTCAGCTGAACCAGCGGCTCGTCTGGGTTGAGCGACGGAAGTGCCATCGCTGGGTCGGCCGCTGGCACGTCGAGCTCGCTGGTCTTCAAATGGATCAGCTGATGCAGTTCGGCAAGGGACTGCTCGTCGGAGCGGTCGACCTGGTGCAGCAGCTGCCCGCCGTCGACGTAGGCAATGTGGGTGATGAAGTCCGGGCATTCGTCGAATCGGTTGAGCACGAGCACCATCGGCACTGTCTCGGCCAAGGCTGCGAGGTGACCTTGCAGCCACTCCAGCGAGTCGTGGTCGAGACCATCGAACGGCTCATCCAGCACAAGGAGTTCCGGGCGGCTCGTCAGTGCCCGGATAAGCATCACCTTGCGTGTCTCTCCCGTCGACAGCTTGCGAAAGGCACGGTCCGTCAACGGCTTGAGGCCCAACGTGGCCACCAGCTCTTGGGCCAGCGCATCGTCAAGGCAGACCTCGGCGATGATTTCGGAGACTGGAGTTCCCTCGGAGATCACGTCGAGAATGTCGGCGTCGTCCTTGCGAAGCTCGGCCGCAATGAGCTCGGCCTGACGTTCATAGGAAACCAACGCAACGTTGCCGGGAAGGCCTACCAGCGTGCCCGATATGTGGTCGCCCTCCCCCGCAAGCACCGCGGCGAGCGCGGACTTGCCGGAGCCGTTCGCCCCGGCGATCAGCCACTGCTGGCCTGGCGTGATCGCCCACGTGATGTCATCGAGCCGAAACCGCCCGTCGAAGTCAACAGACAGATCTTCAAGCTTGATCTGTGTTTCAGACAATTCGTTTCATGTCGGCCATGTGACCTCGCAAGACTGCGCCGATCTCCTCAACCGGGTGACTGCGAATAGCGGCGTTGACTTCGATGAGGCGTGCGTTGTCGACGCCAGCGTCGGAAAGATCGAGCCCCTTGCCAATCACGTCGCTCGTGATCCCGGTCATGAAGTCGGCCAGCAGCGGCACGCATGCGTGGTTATAGAGGTAACAGCCGTACTCAGCGGTATCGGAGATCGTTGCGTTCATCTCGTACAGCTTCTTGCGAGCAATCGTGTTGGCGATAAGTGGCGTCTCGTGAAGCGACTCGTAGTAGGCCGAGTCGGCAACGATGCCCGCAGCCGTCATGGTTTCGAACGCGAGCTCGACGCCGGCCTTGACCATCGCAACCATAAGGATGCCGTTGTCGAAGTACTCCTGCTCGGAGATCTCCATGTCGCCAGCTTCGGTCTTTTCGAACGCGGTCTCGGCAGTGTCTGCGCGCCAGCCGAGGAGCTTGGCATCGTCGTTGGCCCAGTCGTCCATCATGCCCGACGAGAACGCGCCGGTCATTATGTCGTCCTGATGCTTTTGGTAAAGCGGACGCATGATGTCCTTCATCTCTTCTGCGAGATCGAACGCACGGATCTTGGCCGGGTTCGACAGGCGATCCATCATGTTGGTGACGCCGCCATACTTGAGTGCTTCGGTCACGGTTTCCCAGCCGTACTGGATGAGCTTCGAGGCGTAGCCGGGGTCGATGCCCTCGTCGATCATCTTGTCGAAGCAAAGGAGCGAGCCCGTCTGGAGCATGCCGCAAAGAATCGTCTGTTCACCCATGAGGTCGGACTTGACCTCAGCGACGAACGAAGACATCAATACGCCAGCCTTGTGACCGCCGGTGCCGACGGCGTATGCCTTGGCCAGGGCCAGGCCTTCGCCGTTCGGGTCGTTATCTTCGTGGACCGCAATAAGGGTTGGCACGCCGAAGCCGCGCACGTATTCAGCACGGACCTCAGAGCCCGGACACTTGGGGGCGACCATGATGACGGTGATGTCGTCGCGGACGGCCATTGCCTCTTCAACAATGTTGAAGCCGTGTGAGTAGGACAGCGTTGCGCCCTGCTTCATCATTGGCATGATCGTGTTGACCACGTTGGTGTGTTGCTTGTCCGGCGTGAGGTTGAGGACCACGTCGGCTGTTGGGAGGAGCTCTTCGTAGGTGCCGACGGTGAAACCGTTCTCGGTGGCGTTCTTCCACGACTGGCGCTGCTCGGCAATTGCAGCTTCACGCAGCGCATAGGAGACATCGAGACCGCTGTCGCGAAGGTTGAGACCCTGGTTGAGCCCTTGTGCGCCGCAACCAATCACGACGATCTTCTTGCCCATGAGGGCATCGACGCCTTCGGTGAATTCGTCGAGATGCATGAAGCGGCACTTGCCGAGTTCGGCGAGCTGCTCGCGCAGTGAAAGGGAGTTGAAGTAATTGGCCATGGCCGCCACACTACCGACGTCCACGCGTTTCGTAAATTGAGATATTTGCAACACCGTGTCCCACATTCTGCAACACGAGGTCATCGCTCCCCCATACTGCATGCGTGGACATTCGAACGCTCAAACACTTCATCGTGCTCAGTGAGACACTGCACTTCGGACGCGCCAGCGCAAAGGTCAATATCAGCACCTCTGCACTGTCGCGGAACATTCGACAGTTGGAGACCGAGCTCACTACCGTCTTGTTCGATCGCGACAACCGGACGGTCACGCTCACACCCGAAGGCATCACCTTTCAACGGTACGCACGCGACGCAGTGCAGCAGTGGGAACAGATCTGTTACGACCTCACCGATCCGGCAGAACAACTTGCTGGCGAGATACGCCTCTACTGCTCAGTCACAGCAAGCCACAGCATCCTCGTCGACCTACTGAACCGCTTCCGGCCCGCCCATCCCGACGTTGAAATACTGCTGCAAACCGGGGACCCCGAACATGCCATCGAACGCATCGTGGCACTCGAGGAAGAGCTCGCAATTGCCGCTCGACCAGAGACGCTGCCGTCCGGCGTGCTGTTCAAACCCATTGCCGAGTCGCCGTTGGTGTTTGTAGCCCCCACCGAATCCGCCCCAGACGAGACCGCTGAATGGCACGACATCCCAATGATCCTCGCCGCTGGCGGAATCGCCCGAAGACGTGTGGACGCCTGGTTCGACGAGCGTGACGTCACCCCACAGATCTACGCCCAAGTAGCGGGCAACGAGGCCATCGTCAGCATGGTCAGCCTTGGACTCGGTGTCGGTGTCGTGCCAAAGATCGTGCTCGACAACAGCCCCCATTCCTCACGCATTCGGGTACTCGATGTCGAACCGGCGCTCGCCCCCTATGACCTCGGCCTCTTCACGCTGGAACGTCACCTGAAGAACCCGCTGGTCAACGCATTTTGGGCGTTGCTCGATACCCCAGCACCATGACCCTCGGAACGGAGGACTACACCGCGTAGACGTCGTACTCCACACCGTCTGGCGTCGTCTTTCCGACAGCAACGGTGAACAGGTTGTTGAGCCACGCATAACGATCGTCGCCGGTCTCAAATCGCGGCGAGATACGAATGCTGGCACCGCCTTCTTCGTCCCTGGTGCCGAAACCGGTGTACGTAACATAGATATCGGCGCCGTCGTCTGTGCGGAGCGAGAAGCGAACATCAAGAGCAAAGCTGCCGCCCTCGAGAATGGTCAGCCAGTCGGCACCAGCAACGCCGTCGATCGAAGCAGCATTGATCTTCGGGCCAACGAAAGTAGCTGCGGTGACCGTGGCTACCACCTTTGTTCCGAATGGGCCGCGCTTGACCATGGGACGAGAAACATCGTTCGTCCGAGCCGAAATCGTGCCGATGAATTCTGCGGGAAGTGCATTGAGAGCCATGTGTCCAACCTAGGACATGAGCCGCAGGTGGCATTCATGCATGGCGAGAAGGCCCTTGACGAAGATTGGGCACCCGATGCAGCAGGGGCGGGATTTGGTTCGCCGCTACCCGTGCCAATCAGCAGGGGTCAGCGCACATCTGATGACGATCGGTCTAGCGCACCACACGGTCTCATTTAGCGAGCGTCAGGCGTGTTCTGCGCCTCGCTTTGCGCACTGATACTCGATGTGAAACCTGCGCTCGCCCCCTATGACCTCGGGCTGCTCACGCTGGAACGTCATCTGAAGAACCCGCTGGTCTTCACGCCATCCATCGGCGAGCCAATCTAACCGTGTAATCGGGCAGGACACTGAATCGATTCCGTGACCAACGATCGTTGGTGCGACAATAAGCGGCGAGACGGAGTAGACAGCGTTTGTGAAGACGCCGATCGATTTTGAGCAACACGATCTCGTCGGCCTGGCCATCTCCCCGGGCATCGGGCTCGGTCTGGCCCGAGGTGACGACCGGTGGGCTATTGCAACCGTCGACCCGCTCACACGATTGTGCGAGTTCGCGGCATCTACCGGGCCTCGTTGGGTCTGGTGGGGTGAGGAAACAACAGCGCTTGTGGCGAGCGCCGGAATCGACATCGACCGCTGCTGGGACATACTCGTGGTCCAGCGCCTATTTACCGGAAGGTGGCGAACGTCAATTGCCGAAACCTGGGCCGAGCTCCACGGCTTGCCGCTCGAAACACTTCCGAAGATGGGCCAACTCGGTCTTCTGGATGCACCTGCCGATGAGGGCGACCAGCAACACGCTGTCATGCCCGACGGGCACCTGCGTCCCGAATGGATCGATGGCGGCTTTGGCCAAACACCAGAGCGGCTCGCCGAGTGGGCAGCGCTCGCCCTCGGTGCAGCGCGCTTGCAAGAACAACGGATCGAGGCACGACCCAATCCGTCTCGACTGATGTCGACCGCCCGCTCCGAATCGGCTGCAGAACTGTTATGCGCCGAGATGTCGACGGCCGGCCTGCCAATCGACGAGCCTGCAGCCGCCGACCTCATCGCAACGTCTGCTGGTCCCCCGCCAACTTCATGGGCGCACGAAGACGAGATTCGGGCAGCGCGCGATGCCGTTGTGCTCGATCATCTCACGCCACGTCGAGAGGTGAACCTGCGCAATCCGGCTGACGTCAAACGCATGCTCGAACTTGAGGGCTTCGACCTTCCCGACACTCGGGCGTGGCGGCTCGAACAGCTCCGCGAGACCGAACCGCTCATCGATGCGCTGCTCACATGGAGAAAGGCCGAGCGGATCGCGACGACATACGGGTATCGGTGGCTCGACGAACACGTGGGCGGCGGGCGACTGCGTGGTTCGTGGTCGAGCTCTGACGGTGCAGCTGGGCGGATGACCGCATCGGCTGGGCTGCACAACCTGCCGCTGACGATGCGATCTCTTGTGGCTGCCGAGGACGGCTACCGCTTTGTTCGCGCTGACCTCGGCCAGATCGAACCAAGAGTGCTCGCCGCGGTTTCGGGAGATCGAGCGCTGATCGAAGCCACGCAAGGCAACGACCTCTACTCGCCCATCGCTGACCGGCTTGGTATCACCAGAGAGCTGGCAAAGCTTGCGGTTCTCGGCGCAATGTACGGCGCAACAACCGGCGAGTCCGCTAGTGCTCTTGCCGGTCTTCAGAAGAACTACCCCGTCGCGATGGGGCTACTGGAGCAAGCGGCCGAGTCGGGAAAGCGATCAGAAGACGTCTTCACCAGCGGCGGACGACGGGTCCGGATGTCGGCCGACCAGGGCCAAGATGGCAATCTCGATCGTGCTGTTTCGGTCGCTGCTGCACGGGGCCGCTACGCCCGCAACGCACTGATCCAAGGTTCAGCCGCCGAGTTCTTCAAGGTGTGGGCGATCACGGTCCGCCGACACGCTCGAGCACTCGGCGCTGAGGTTGTGCTGTGCCTGCACGACGAGCTGCTCGTCCACGTGCCAACAGAGCGAGCTGACGAAGCGGCACGCATGGTTACGAACGCGGTTGGCGAAGCGGCGCACTATTGGTCGCCAGAACCGAACGTTCGCTTCGTAGCCGACACCCAAGTCATCACGCGCTGGTCAGAAGCGAAGTGATTTGGACCGAGCGATCGTTGCTAGCGAAGGTGCGGCGTATCGGTCAGGTTAGTTACTCGCACGAGCAGGCCGATTTCCGCGGCGCTCGACATTCGATGGGCGTGGGGTCTGACCCCGTTCGTCATGTTACGGAGTGGGGTCTGACCCCGTTCGTCATGTCACAGGCTGGGACTTGGTGATGTTGGCCATCGATGGAACGGCTGGTGCGAACAGGTACGGGCCTGATCCGAAGTGGCGTCCTGAAGTAATCGCCAGTCGACGGCGACCGGTTACTGCGCGGTCCATCCCCCGTCGATAACGAGGACGTGGCCTGTCACCATTGCGCCGGCTTCAGAAGCCAGATAGATCACCGCCGCAGCGACATCGCTGGTGGTGCCGACCCGTCCGATTGGAATGCGGGCCAGGATGTCGGCAGAAATCTCGGGATCGTCGAGGCGCTCTGCGGTTCCTGGCGTTCGAATGAAGGTGGGCGCCACGGCGTTGACCGTCACGCCGCGATTCGACCATTCGAGTGCGAGCACTTTGGTCAACATATGGACTCCGCCCTTGGACGCCGAATAGACCGCGTGGTCGCGAATGCCGACGACGCCGGCCTGGGAGCCAATGTTGATGATCCGACCTGCACCTTGATCCAACATGATGCGGCCCGCTGCTTGGCAGCAAAAGAACAGGCCTTTGAGATTGACGTCCATCATCGAATCCCAGTCGTGCTCGGTAACGTCTTCGGCACGATGATTGGCGCCCAGTCCGGCGTTGTTCACCACAATGTCCAGCGAACCGAAGTGCGCTCGAACCGTTTCCATCGCTGCACCAATGTGGTCGATGTTCGTGACGTCGAGGACAACGCCAAGCGCATCCGCTGACCCAATCGAGTCGACTACTGCGTCAGCGTCTTGCTGGTTCCGAGTGCCCACTGCGACTCGGGCGCCAGCCGCAACGAGCGCGGCTGCAAGGTCGCGACCAATTCCCCGAGATGCACCGGTGACGAGCGCGACCTTCCCAGCTAGACCAAATTCAGCCATGTCCATCAGCGATCCCCAATCGGTTTGGTCTGATGATACGTCAGCCAAGATTTCGAAGAAATTCTGGATTTCTGTGTCGAATTCTGTCGAGCGCTGCGACACGTGGGCAAAGGATCGGAAAAGCCGGTTCAAAACAATCCACGAGGAGACCCATCATGAGCAAGCATCAGCCAATCACCATCACCGTCGAGCGCACCATCGCCGCATCGCCCGAGACCCTCTACGACATCGTCACCGACGTCAGCCGCATCGGCGAACTGAGCCCGGAGTGCAAGGGCGCCGAGTGGGTCGGCAAGACCGAGGGCCCAGAGGTCGGAGCTCGCTTCAAGGGCCAGAACGAACTCGGCAAGAGCAAGTGGACGACCAAGCCAACAGTCACCGCAGCCGAGCCGGGCCAGGTCTTCGAATTCAAGGTGCCAATGGGCTTTGGTCCGACATGGCGCTACGAGTTCCACCAAGTCGATGGCGGCACCCGAGTCGTCGAGTCGGTGCGCCAAGACAAGGCATCACCATGGTTCATCCGCCGAGCCCAGAAGAAGAACGGCGTAACCGATCGAGCCGCCAACATCACCAACGGCATGGAAATCACCCTCGACAACCTCGACCGCCTCGCCACGGCGTAAGCCGCACCCGTTCAACTACTCAACTTTCAAACCACCAACAACCAACGACTAACGTCGCAAACCAACAGAAAGAAAAACCATGGAATACATGATCATGCTTTACTCAGACGAGAGCGCTGCCCCGGACTTTGCGCCTGGCTCGCCCGAGTTCGACGAGATGATGGGCGAATGGATGGCCTTCAATGCCGAGCTCACCGAAGGCGGGCACTTCATCGGAGGCGCCAGCCTCGCCCCTACCGCGACCGCAACCATGTTGCACAAGTCGCCTGAGGGCAACTCGATGACCGATGGCCCATACGCCGAGACGAAAGAACAGCTCGGTGGGTATTACCTCGTCGAAGCTGCCGACCTCGATGAAGCTCTGGCTATCGCCGACAGAATTCCAATGCCGTACGGCCACTTCGAAGTCCGTCCGATCGCCTTCCGCCCAGGGGCGTAATCGAACACACGGAGATGACCAATATTGAAGCTGCACTCGCCCAGCTAGTTCGCCAAGACGCACCACGTGTGCTGGCGCTACTAGCTGGGCGTTTCAGCGACCTGCACCTGGCCGACGACGCCGTCGCTGATGCGCTCGCTGAAGCGGCCAAGCAATGGCCCGTACAGGGCATCCCGGACAACCCGGGCGCTTGGCTCAATCGGGTAGCCAGCCGCCGGGCGATCGATCGAGTCCGACGACTCGACGTCGAGCGTCGCCGAACACGGGTGGCGGCCCATGAGCTTCATGCCGATCCGAACGAGACCACCACCATGCACGACACCTTCCTCATAGACGACCCGAGCAGCGACCCGAACCTGCCTGAAGATCAGCTTCGACTGATGTTCCTGTGCTGTCACCCAGCACTGAGCACCGACGCACAAGTTGCGTTGACGCTGCGGCTGATCGCTGGCCTCACCACCGACGAGATCGCCGCTGCGTACCTGATCCCAACACCGACCCTGGCTCAACGCATTTCTCGGGCGAAAGCCAAGATTCGCGACGCCGCTATCCCCCTTCACCTGCCACAACAGCTCGAACATCGCCTCGATGCGGTCCTCAGCGTGCTCTACCTCGTGTTCAACGAGGGCTACTTGGGTCGAGGCGAAGATCCCGAGCCAATGCGAGTCGACCTTTGCGAAGAGGCAATGCGACTGACCCGCTCACTGGTCGAGCTATTGCCCGAGCACGCCGAGATTCACGGTTTGCTCGCACTCGAACTGTTTCACCATGCCCGTCACGACACGCGCCTCGACGCGAACGCCGACCTCGTACTGCTCCCCGACCAAGATCGCACCAAATGGCATCGGCCAGATATCGAACAAGGCAACGCTGCGCTGCGTCATGCCATGGCCTTGAAGGCGCCGGGCCGCTACCAGATGCAGGCAATGATCGCTGGCTACCACACCAACGCCCCCGACGCTGGTGAGACCAACTGGTCACGCATCGCGGCGCTCTATGACCGGCTGGCCACCATCGACCCTTCACCGATCGTGATGCTCAATCGAGCGGTCGCAATCGGCATGGCAGAGAGCCCCCAAGCTGGCCTCGATGCCCTACCGAAGGGCGACGACCTTGCCACCTACCACCTGTTCCACGCGGCCGAGGCCGAACTCCACCTGTTGGCGGGAAGCGAAGAGGCCGCAAGAACAGCATTCGCCGAGGCCCGCCGCCTCGCCCGCAACCCCGCAGAAATCCGTCACCTCGACCGCCGCATCGCCGACTGTTAGGGCAACCGAGTTGGCCGTCAATCGAGAAGTAGCAATCCTCGGTTAGGGTGCGCGAAGGAGCTCGAACTCCGCCGCCGTAGCAAAGAGGAACACCCCTGATGAGCATTGACAACGCAAAGCAACTCTTCACCACCGTGACCGAAGACGGAAAGCTTGTGCTCTCGGTCGAGCCCTATGACGTGCCAGAGCCGGCGGATCATGAGGTGGTCGTTCAGATGGAGGCCGTGCCGATCAACCCATCCGACTTGGGATTGCTGACTGCGCCAGGCGATATGGACACGGTTCGGACTGAAGAGGTGGATGGCTACCCAGCGTTGGTTGCCGACGTGGATCCGGCGTTGATGCGAGCGTTTGCTGGACGTATGGGCAAGAAGCTTGCTGCGGGCAACGAGGGCGCAGGCACCGTCGTAGCTGCGGGCTCATTGGACGCTGCCCAGGCGTTGATGGGCAAGACCGTGACCATCGTTGGCGGCGAAATGTATCGATCGCACCGCGTGATGCCAGCAAAGATGTGCGTGCCGCTACCCGAAGGCGCGCCGGCAAAAGAAGGGGCAAGCCTGTTCGTCAACCCAATGACGGCACAAGGTTTCCTCAACACCATGCGCGCCGAGGGCCACGAAGCTCTGGTCCATACCGCAGCGGCATCCAACCTCGGCCAGATGCTCGCAAAGCTCTGCCTGAAGGAGAACGTTCCTCTGGTCGCGATTGTGCGGAGCGAGGCCCAGAAGAAGATCCTCACCGACATTGGACTGCCCGATGCACACGTCGTCGACAGCAGCACCGATGATTTCATGGCCAACCTGGTCGATGCGCTGGCCGAAACCGGAGCGACGCTCGGCTTTGATGCCATCGGTGGCGGAAAGATGGCCAACTACATCCTCACCGCAATGGAACAGGCTGCCGCGAAGCGAGGCGCAGAGTTCAGCGTGTACGGCTCG
This sequence comes from uncultured Acidimicrobiales bacterium, assembly GCA_938084885.1. GTDB lineage: Bacteria > Actinomycetota > Acidimicrobiia > Acidimicrobiales > SHLQ01 > SHLQ01. The sequence continues at coordinate 24,788 of CALKGG010000041.1, read as the reverse complement.
ACAGTGCACAAGCAGGTCTACATCTATGGCCGGCTCGACACTGGCGAAACGGTCCTCGGTGCGGGCTACGGCTTCTTCTGGGGCCTCGGCGGCTGGCTGCTCACTCCACATCTCGAAGAAGTTGGGATGGAGCGCATGATCGAAATGCGTATGTTTACGGTTGCTGAGCGCAACGGCATCTTCCATAGCGAGTACTCGAGCGAGATTTCGCTCACGGACATGATCGACCCAGAGATCGCCAAGGCGTACGAGAAGAAGGCCACTGGTGAAAAGGTGCTGGTCAACCCGAGTCTGTAAGCAATTCGACGACGTTGGCCCAAGGCCACCGAAGCACTCCGCAATGCGCAGGGGTGGGCTGGTCGACAACGCTTTTCTCGATGTTGCAACCTCTGCTGCGAGCAGCAGTTTTCATCAAGACTTCCGCCACTGTGCAATAGTGGGGCCCGACCGACATTCCGTCTGGTCGGAGAGAGGCCTGTGTGGCCGGTAAAGACAAAGGCGGTCGGGCATCGAAAACTCCCGCCGCAAAGTCAGCAAAAGAGAAGCGCCAGGACAAGAAGGCCAAAAAGTCGGGCAAGTCTGACGGATTGATCTAGGTAATTCCGACGGACGAGCTTCGACTCAGTCGTCCGTCGGAAACGCATGTCCTGATGTGCTCATGGTCTTCATTTGGCTTCGTCGAACGTCCGAGCCGTTAGCCGACGGGCTCACAGATGACGACCGGGATGTCGCGGTTGGTCTTGTCTTTGTACGCCGCGTAACCCTCGGCTTCAATCACGATTCTCGGCCACAGCTCCGCCGTCTCATCGGCCGTCGCCGTCCGTGCGACGAGCGGGACCGGCCCGCTGCTACCCACAGGCTCAAGCGTGACATTCGGATTGGCGACCAAGTTGCGGTACCAGTCCGGATCACGGTCGTCGCCACCCTTGGACGCAACCAACACATAGCGGCCGTCGCCGTGGATTGGTGCGGTGAGCATCACCGTTCGTGCTTGACCTGACTTACGGCCGGTTGTGGTGAGCTTCACTACAGGGATGTTCCCTATCGAGTTACCGAGGCGACCACCCGAGACCGCGACCAGAGTCTTGTGGAACGCATTCACGGTCTTCGACAGCAAATCTTTTCGTGCGTGTGCCGACGTCATGTGGTTCCGTCGAGCTTCTGGATGCGGCTAGCGAGCGGCGCAAACATCGAAGACGCCAGCAGGTTTTTGTTGATGTACAACCTGTCGTCCACGATGCGCCAGCGTTTGGCCGACCCCTTGAGCTCTGCCCCAAAGACCCGTGCAACTGCGCAGTGCCCTCCGAAGGCTGGAGCGTATCTGTCCGGGTCGGCGTCGAACTGGTCGCGGTGTTCCGAGCTTGAGAAGAGCCAGGTCGCCCCGTTCCAATCACGACTGATATTCGGATTTCCCTTCGCGGGGGCACCAACGGTGAAGTAGGCAACGGGGTCGTGTCCTTGCAGAGCGTGTCCGGCCTTGTCGGTGTAGATCGTTGTTTCCATACTTGCCTGCTTTCTATGCGTTCGAGCTGGGTCGGCGATTGACCCAGAGGTCGGTTGTTTTCCCTGCGCTCCGCCACAGCCACGCAACAGCGAGGCCGATGAGAAGATGGGAGGTGTCGAGCGGGATCAGCGTGCCGAGGGTCGGCCGGTCGGCCGGGAGAAGGTCCTGGTCGACCCGTAGGCCCAGGTTGAATACCAGGGCACCAACGAAGAAGCCAGCCATGGCAAGTCCCGCCGGGACCCGAGTCTTTGGCCACAGGATCAACCCCGCCATCGCGAGCTCGATCAGGCCGACCATCACGAAGAACCAGCCGCCGAAGTTGAGGTCGCCCAGTTGGTAGGTGGTGGTGAGTTCGTCGCGCCAGCCGGCATCGGCCAGCTTGCGGATACCTGGGAAGAGCAGGGCAGCTGCTGCAACGAACGGAAGGGTCTTCGAGAGGAGGTTCTTGATCACCTACACAACGGTAAAGATTGACACCGTGTCAAAGTCAAGGGGTCGGCGCAGATTTCACCTCGAAACGGCTATTGGGCAGCGACGGGCACCTGCACCTCGACGACTTGTTCGGAATCGCCAGCTGCGGGATCGGCCAGAAGAACCTCGCGGATCGGCCCAGCGATCCGCAGTGATTCATTCTCGATCCACCGTCCAATCGCGCCGTTGGTCACATGGAGAAGATCGGGGTTGGTGGATCGGACAGTCGAAACGACCTCGACCGCAGGAAGTACAACTTCTTCGAGCCCAAGTCCAGCAGCCGCCTCCATAAGTCGATCATCGACCGGTACGGAAAATTCGACGGCGAAGTCCTCCTCATCGAACTCGGTAGCCCAACGCGCAATCGCATACGGCGACACGAGGTCATCGATGAAACCACGCACTCGTTCGACCAACGCCGACAACGCGTTGAACGCTTCCTCGGCTCCGCCCGTCTGATAGGTCATGGACCACACGCTGATCGCCGGGACCGATTTCGACACGAGGTCGACCGCTGGCGCATGTTCGTCGAGCTGATTGATTCGAGAATCGATCCGTCGAAGACGCTGCTCGGCAGCTTCGAGCTCGGCAGCCGCCTGATTCTTACGCAGCTTCAACATTGCGCGAAGTTCACCTGATGACATTGGCTCTTGGGTCATTTCGCCAATCTTGGTCAACCCGAAACCCAAGTCTCGAAGCACAACGATCCGGTTGATGTCGGCAAGCTGCGCAGCTCCGTAGAAGCGGTACCCCGTGATGGGGTCGACGTGGGCTGGTTTCAACAGGTCGATGCGGTCATAGTGCCGCAACACCCGCGACGACACCTGCGCAAGTTGGGCGAAGTCGCCGATCATGAACATGTCGCGACGGTATGGCTTGACACCGTGTCAAGGTCAACACGTGCATCGAATTTCTCTTCGAATGCGCTCGCCGATCTCGCAGACCTCGCATAGACGCGTCGGTGGCACCCAACCTGGCATTGGAATGCTTGCGTTGTTCATTTCGCCATAGTCAGCCGGTGGAGCTGCGGGCCTATGGGAGTCAGCGCGCTAGCTGGTCCCCTGCTTGAGTTCGCCGAGGACGGCGTCGACGTCGTAACCCTCGACCTTGTTGTACGGAAGCTTGGACAACATGTCGCCCATCGTGCAGGTGTTTGAGATGGCCGAGTAGACCAAGCCGGTTCCGATGCCTCCAGCGAGCCATTTCGCGTTCGGCTTGATGAGGCTGCCGAGGATGCCAGTGAGCACCAACGACCCGGCGGCTAGCCGGACCTGACGGTCCATTGCCCACGTAGCACTCGCTCCAGCAGCGGTGTCTCCACCCGCTGCCTGCCAAGCAATGAGACCACCGTCGAGCGACCAAATGTCGGTCTTGCCTGCGCCGCCGAGGACTTCGAGCGCGCTCTGGGAGCGAGCACCCGACTGGCAAACGAGTACCGCTGGCCGGTCGAGAGCAGCCAGATCTGCCGCACGTTCATCAAGAACGTTGAGTGGCACGCTGTGCGAGCCGGGGATGTGGAGGCTCTCGAACTCGGCTCCGGTTCGTACGTCGATTACCGCGAGGTGCGGTTCGTCTCGGAGGCGGTTGAGAAGTTCTGGGCTGCTGATGGTCGTGGTCATGGGAACTTCTTTTCTCGTTTGGGGCGGTTAGGAATGTCTTTGGGCGGACATGGGGGGATGGACTGCGACAGCTGGTTCGTCCGGCGTGGTCCTTCGGGCAACGACGTCGAACAGCGATGCCACGACGGCAACGACGATTCCGAGCTCGATGCTGAGTAGGAGTGTTGCGGTGAACGTTACGGCGAGGCCAATGAGGTCGGTGCGTTTGACTCGGGCGATGTGTGTGATCTCTTTGATGTCTACCAGCCCGATCACGGCGCTGACAATAATGGCGCCAAGCGCGGCTTTCGGGAGCGATTGGAGCACTGGGGTAAGGAACGCCAGGGTGATGAGAACGAGGATTGCGGTCACAATGGACGCCAAGGGAGTCCGTGCTCCGGCCGAGTCGTTTACTGCGGTGCGGGAGAATCCACCAGTGACGGGATAGCCACCGAACAAACCGGCAGCCACGTTGGCCGCGCCGAGCCCGATCAGTTCCTGGTTGGGGTCGAGCGAGTAGTTGTGTCGGCGGGCGTAGACCCGCGCGACCGCAATGGATTCCATGAAGCCCACCATGGTGATGAGTAGCGCTGAGGGAAGGAGGTCGATTGCTAGCGAACCCTGGCCGGTTGGCAGCGAGAGGCTCGGCAGTTGATCGGGGATCGCCCCGACCAACGACACTCCGTGGGTTTCTAGGTTGAGTAGCTCGACGGCGAGAATTGACCCGACGACGACAATTAGCGCTGCCGGAAGCTGTGGAGCGCGAGCCTTCAGGATTCGCAGCGTGACAAGTGCGAGGGTTCCCAGTACGAAGGTGGGCCAGTTGATTCCGCCGAGGCTTGCAACTACTTCGCGGACTGTTTGATAGAAGTGATCTTGTCGGGCAACGTTGACGCCGAGAATGTGTCGAACTTGGGAGAACCCAATGATGATCGCCGCCGCCGACGTAAAGCCGACGAGCACTGCGTGAGACAGCAAGCTGACGAGCTTGCCGAGGCGAGCGACTCCGACTGCAATGTGGACCGCACCAACGACGAGCGCCAGCATTGCTGCCGCTGCCAGGTAGGCGCCGGTTCCTACTTCGGCGAACGGTGCCAAGGAGGTTGCGGTGAGAAGCGAAACGATTGCTACCGGCCCGACCGCCAATTGCCGCGACGTTCCAAAGACTGCGTAGACCATGACGGGGATAGTTGCGGCGTAGAGGCCGGCCTGCGGTGGGAGCCCGGCGAGCAGCGCATATGCCATTGCTTGTGGGACCAACATTGCAGCAACGGTGAGCCCGGCTGCGAGGTCTGACCGGAGGTCGCTACTTTTGTAGCCCCTCGCCCACGAGGTGATCGGGAGTAGTGACACCGGGGGCCAGCTACGCGTTCGCTGCCATCGACGAGTCGACAAGGGTTCCGACGACGTCGTCGTAGCCACTGCGAGCCAATTGGTTCTTTGCTTCGCCGTTGTCGCAGACCAGAACGATTGGGGAGTTCGGTGGAGCAGCCTGCGAGAGGCAGTCGAGGTAGTGCTGCTCAGATATCACGGTTTTGGCCCTTCAGGTGTGCGTTACCTAAATGTACGTACATTCGTACAATCACACAACCCGACGACTTGTGACCTGCGCCGCTCGCCTTTCTGCCAGGTGGGAACCAGAAGGGGCCAGTGACCGTAGTAGGACCTATGAGCATCATGAGAGCATTTCGAAAGGCCGTAGCGATTGCGTTCGCACTCGCGTTGTTACTGACCGCGTGCGGTTCGAATCAGTCCGAGGTGGCAAACACTGACGACCAACCGCCCGAAGGGTTCAGGCGATTCACGTTCACCTTCAGTCCCGACGATGTGATCGACGATGTGTACGGCGGCGATCTGAGCACGTTCGAAGTCCGATCCGCATCTGGCGATGAGACGATCATCGTTGGGTTCCTCGATGCAACCGGAACGATCGACATTCCAAACGACATCGCCCAAGGAGCCATCGGTGTCGAAGCCGAATTCCCCGATGATGAGTTCTGTTGGTGGAGCGGTTTCTACACAAGCATCGACTCGGCAAAGACGGTGACCGTCGAAGTCGAGCTAGAGGCGATCTGCGCCTAGCTCAGCTAGACCGGGGCCACAGCGTTTCGGTATTGCCATCAACGCCGATGATCTGACCGGAGATATGGCGGCCATAGTCGCTCACCAAGTAGACAATGAGGTCGCTGATCTCCTGCGGATCGACGTAACACTGCATCGATGTGCCGATGGCGTAGATCTTGCGGACCTCTTCGGGGTCGAGGTTCTCAAGCGCGGCGTGGTTTGCAATAACGCGTTCTATGCGGTCACCGTTTACGTTGCCGGGAACAATGCCGTTGACCCGGATATTGTCGGGTCCGAGTTCCATTGCGAGGGTTTCGGTGAAACCCGAGACCGCGTATTTTGCTGCCACGTAGGGGCTACGACCAGGGAACCCCATGATGCCCGCTGCCGACACCATGTTGATGATCACCCCGCTCTGCTGCGCTTTGAAAACGGGAACGACGCGCCGAGCACAGTAGAAGTGCGAGCCGATGCAGATGCTCATGCACTGGTCCCACTCGTCGTTGGTGATGTCTTCGACCAGCTTCGTCGGACCAGAGACACCGGCGTTGTTGATCAAGATGTCGAGGCCTCCGGGAAGGATCTCGTCGAAGATGGCGTCGAGTGCGTCGGAATCGCCGACGTCGCATTGCCATGTGCGAATCGAGTCGGGCAACGTTTCGAGGCCGCTTGCGTCGATGTCGCACGTAAACACATCCGCTCCAAGTTCGGCCATGGTGATCGCTGTGGTGCGACCCATGCCGTCACCACCGGCGGTGACGAATGCTCGCTTACCTTCGAGTGAAATTCTCACAGGTTCGTCCTTTGTTTCTGTGTCAGGTGTGGGTTGGGCGCGGTGGGGTCATTTTCGGAACGTGAACCCGGTGCCGGGACGATCGGGGATGACCAGCTCGCCGTTCCGCAGTTCCATCTCTTCGTTGAAGAGCGGAGCGAACCAGTCCATGTGCTCGACCGAGATGCAGTTATGCGTCGACCCCGCAATCGCCAAGCTCTGTTCGGTGAAGATGTGGGTGGAAACCGGCTTGTCGAACGCCGCTGCGAGCGCCGCGGCCTTGCGGAACTCGGAGTATCCGCCGATGCGTTGCAGGTCGGGCATCAACACGTCGACAGCGCGCGCGTCGAGCAGGTCCAACATGCCATAGCGGGTGTACTCGGTCTCGCCGGTGGCGATTGGGATGTCGGTCGCCGAACGCACTTCCGCACAGCCCACTCGGTCGTGCGTTGCGACCGGTTCTTCGAACCAGGTGAGATCAAAGGGTTCGAGCTGGCGCGCCAGGCGGATTGCGTGCTTCACAGTCAACCCCTGATTGGCGTCGACGAGCAGTTCAATGTCGTCGCCGATTGCCTCACGAACGACCCGGACACGTTCGACGTCGGCGGCGATGCGTGGGTTGCCGATGCGGAGCTTCATGGCACGAAAGCCCTGATCGACAAAGTCCTGGGCAACGGCAACCAGTTCGTCGATGGGCTGGGAGAGCCACAAGCCTGAACTCGCATAGGTCGCAACCGAGCTGCGACACGCCCCGAAGATTTTGTGCAGCGGAAGGCCCGCCGCCCGGCCAACGATGTCCCAACACGCGACATCGATCGTCGAAAGTGCAGCGATCGTGACGCCCTTGTGGCCGGTCGGATTGATCTCGCGCCAGACGTCGTGCCAGATGCCTTCGGTGTCGTGGGGGTCTCGGCCAATCGCCAGCTCTACAAGACCGGTGATCATCTCATCGAACGCCTTGATACGTGCGCTGTTGAGGGTAAACGCATAGGCCTCTCCCTCGACGCCGTCATTCGTTCGCAAGGTCAGAAGCACGCAGCCAACGGACGCCATGTCGTGGAGCGCGGTCGTGATCGGCTTCGAAAGCGGCACCTCGACGATGCGGGTACTTGCGTCGACGATTTTCATCGGTGACTACTGGCGGTAGCTCGGGTCGGCCTGGTCGAGCATGCGCAGAAGCGCTGGCCACTCGTGGAGGCCGAGCGGGAAGTGGTCGTACTGCTCTTTCGAAAGCTCCCAGATTTCCTTCGGACCGGGGTCGATCTCGAGCCCGGTTGCGTGCGCAGCTAGCAAGGTGCGACAGCCCCGGATGAGGTAGTGCATAACCATAAAGGCCTCGCCCGCGGTCTCGCCGACGGTGAGGAAGCCGTGGTTGCGCATGATAAGTGCCCGCTTCCCTTCCATGTTGGCGGCCAACCGTTCGCGTTCTTCAAGCGTAAGCGAGAGGCCTTCCCAGTCGTGGTAGCCAATATCGCCATAGAGCATCGAGGTGTCTTGCACGAGGTGCTGGAATCCGCCCGTGAGTGCAGTGACGGCAAGCGCATCCGGGACGTGTGCGTGGAATACCACTTTCCACTTAGGAAAGTCGTTGTGAATGGCCGAGTGGATCACGAACCCGGCCGTGTTCACGTCGGCGGGGCCTTCGAGCACGGTGCCGGCGCTGTCGACCTTGATGATGTTGGAGGCAGTGACCTCGTTATAGAGCAGCCCGAACTTGTTGAGGAAGAAGTCGTGGTCGCTGCCCGGGACCCGCATGGTGATGTGGTTCCAGACGAGATCGTCGTAGCCGAAGTGCGCAGCCAGCCGGTACATGGCGGCAAGGTCGACTCGAGCCTGCCATTCGTCCCCGGTGAACGATCCCGCGTTTGAGGCGGTGAAGTCTTCGGCGGTTACTTCTTTGTTGCGTGGTGTTGTGTTGGTCATTGTTCGCTACCTCGGTCCTTACGGTGCTGTCACTGATGGAGGCTGATGAAAGATCAGATCGTTACGTTGTTCGATTGCCTGCATGGCTATCAGATGCGGGGCGTCCGCTCCGAATGTGGCGACTGTCGACCGATAGAGGTCGAGGACACCTTCGGTGAACGTGAGATCGGCGCCGACTTGGGCTGCCATCTCAGAGGCCAACCGGAGATCTTTGACGGCGAGCTCGAGTGCGAACGTGTCGTCGTAGCCGCCGTTGAGAATCTCGGGGCCGTAGCGTTCGGCGACGTAGCTGCGCCCGGTGGAGTGTTGAATAACGTCGAGCATGGCGGCCGGATCGACACCACCCTTCGCGCCGAGCAGGAGGGCCTCGGTGAGGCACACCGATTGGGTGTAGCACAGCGTGACCGATGCGATCTTGGCGACGTAGCCTGCGCCGTACGGGCCGAGGAGGCCATAGCGAGATCCAATTGCTTCGAAGATCGGCAAGCATCGCGCATGCACGTCTTCGTCGCCTCCGACGAGCACGCTAAGCGTCCCTGCAGCTGCACCTTCGGCGCCACCGGTGACCGGCCCGTCGAGCATGTGCACGCCGGCTTCGGCGGCTTTGGCAACAAGTCGGCGGGCACAGGCGAGGTCATTGGTCGACAGGTCGATCCATACCGACGCAGGTCGAAGGGATGCGAAAAGCTCGGAGCCGACCGATTCGACCTGGGCTGGCCCGGGCAGAGACGTCATCACGACATCTCCATGAGCTGCGCCATCGGCCACTGACGACACCGACGCCGCTCCCGCCGCAATGAGTGGGGCCATCTTGTCGGCGTCGGAATCGAACACCGATAGTTCGATGCCAGAGGCGAGCAGGTTGTGGGCCATGGGGGCACCCATGTTGCCCAAGCCAACGAAAAGTACGCGCATCACTCGGCAAGCCCGTCGACGCGCAGGTCAGCCCGTTCGTGGTGAAGGTCTGTCGCCCGCCCGTAGTAGGTCGTCGAGTGGTGCGGCCGATTCATACGGTACGGGTCGTGCACGTACGTGGGCAGGGCGTTGTAGCGCGTGGTGTCGCCGACAATCTTGGTCACCCGATGCATCGAGTCTCGGCGATCAAGTCAGAACGGACGGTGCTGTTCGTCTTGTGGATTGGGTACGTGTCGAGATCGACAATGTCTTCGATGACGCTCGATCGGTGAAGCAGCACGTGACCCCCCAGTCCCGTATCGGCGTGATGTGGCCGGCGAGGTGACAGTACCGGCGCGACTGTACGCTCGTCCAGTCTTCCTGGACGTTCGTCCAGCCATGTATGATCGCCGACTATGGCGCTGACCGACACCCAAGAGCAGATCCTCGACGCGGCACTCTCCTGCATTGCACGCGACGGACTGGATGGGACGAGCCTGCGCAACGTCGCTGACGAAGCGGAAGTCTCGCTCGGACTGCTCGGCTACCACTTCGATGATCGCGAAACACTTCTCGTGGCGGCCTTCGAGCTTGCGACCGACCGTTTGCTGGAGACCTCATTGGCGTCGCTCGAAGATGTCTTTGACCCCGGCGAACGGGTCGAAGCCTTCGTTCGTGGGGCCTTCGACGATGCGTTTCTCGCTCCGGACTACCTTGCGCTACGCATCTCTCTTTGGGCCATTGCTCGCACCAACGAGCAGGTCGCGAACGAGGCCTGCGGACCTGCGTTGCGCTTGCGCGTTTGGACCAGTAGTTGCGTCAGCGCCTCCCCCGCCGCCGATCGGCACCGTTCGCTGCGCCATGGGCGCGCCCGCAGACTAGGTAGTGAGGATCTACGCCACGTTGCGCAAGGTGTCACCCATAAAAGTGTCGACCAGTTGAGCGCTCGGCATCGGCCGGTGAAAGAAATAGCCTTGTGCAAACTTTCCGCCGAGACGACGAGCTTCCACCGCCTCTTCTCGAGTCTCGACTCCTTCGAGCACCACATTCAGGTGGAGGTCCTCACACATCATGAGGAGCGATCTCGTGATCGCGTACGTCCGTTCATCGTGGAGAAGGTCACGCAGAAACGACCGATCCACCTTGACCCTGTCGATTGGCAAGGTCCTCAGATGGGCAAGCGACGAATAGCCAGTGCCAAAGTCGTCGAGCGCAATCCGAATGCCGTGCGATCGAAGGCGCTCGAGCGGCCCGAACGCAGCATCGCTGTTGATGACAGACGACTCGGTTATCTCGAGAACGACGTGATCTGGATCGACGCTGGAGTCTTCGATGGCCTCGAGCACGCCTTCGACGAAGTGCTCGGATTGGAGTTCTTGGGCCGAGACATTCACCGACAACTCGAGATCGACGCCAGAACGACCCATCGCTGCACCGAGCTCGAGCGCATCGCGCAACACCATGCGGCCAATCGTGGGCAGGAGTCCGGCCGCCTTTGCATCTTCAAGGAAGCCACTCGGAGGCACGATCTTGCCATCGGCGGCACGTAAACGAGCAAGCGCCTCTACCCCAATGATGGATCCACCAACGAGTTCGACGATGGGCTGGAAATAGGTCACGATGCCACCGGTGTCGATCGCGTCACGTACCTCTTGTTCGACCGCTCGGCGTCGAACCATGGTGTCGCGCATCTCCTGGTCAAACACGGCGCACTGGCCAACCCCTCTCGCCTTTGCCTCGTACAAGGCCGTATCAGCCTGCTGGAGCAGTTGCGCCGACGTCGCTGCCAACTGATCGGGCTCCGAGGCGGCAACGCCGACGCACATGCCGGCGTGCAAAACGCACCCGCCGACACTGAATGGAACCTTCATTGCATCGAGTATTGCCTCGGCGGCATCGACGGCTCCAGGGATATCGGCGTGTGGGAGCACAATCAAGAATTCGTCGCCGCCGAGACGACCGAGGAACGCAGACTCATTTGTCCACAGGTTCTTCAGCCGTTCAGCAACCGCGGCGATCAACAAATCCCCAATCGTGTGACCGTGAGAGTCGTTGACCGCCTTGAAATTGTCAAGGTCGCAGAACAGCACTGCCGGCCGCTCAGCCGCTTGCAGGGTGGCATCGAGAGTCTGAAGGATCTGACTCCGATTAGAGATTCCAGTCAACCCGTCGGTGGTTGCTCGTCGATGCAGCTCGGCTGACCGCTGTTCCTGTTCAAACTCGAGACATCGACGCAGGTAGAGGTTGCCAATCAGGCGAGCCAGGACGGTAATCATCTCTGCGGAGTACTCGGTGAACGCATCGCGATCGGAGAAGTTGTCGATCGATAAGAACGCGACGGTTGAGCCGTTTACTACAACGGGCGCAGAGACGTTGGACTTGATTTCCGACGTCCGTCCTGCGCGCTCCAACCACTCGTCGACGGCCGCTGTTCGCGATTCGACCTTGAAGTTCCGGACGATTTGCGCACGAGGATCGAGCGCATCTCGAAAGAAGTGCCGTTTGTCTAACACCCGCTCTTGGAGCGCCTGCAGATCAAATCCAACCGCCGAAACGAAGCGGAACTCCGACGTGTTGGGTATCGCGAGCTGGATGCTCCCGCCTTCGGCCCCCGGCACGACGTCGACCACTCGCTCAAGAAGTTGCTGATAGAAGCCATCATCATCGGTTGTTACGAGAGTGAGGTGGCCCAGATCGAGCAGCGCGCCGATGAATCGCCGTTGAGTCACAAGGATGGCCTCAACCGACTCGTTACCGGATTCAGGGCTCTCGGCCTGCATGATTACGGATCGACACGGCAGTGCCTGAACTAAAGGAATTCATTGCAAACCAACCCTTTTGGGTTATGGGATGCCACGACCGGGCAGGTCGTCCTCATCTGATTGGCACAGGAGCTTGGCCACGAATGGTGAGGTCATGGATCTGAGCAGGGCTGAATAGCCGGGCACGAATCTGATCTCATCGCCCGGACACATCCGGTCTCTGGTTTCCACGACGAGGTGATCACTGCTCGCAGCGAGAATCTCGACACCGTCGGGGGCTGCCATGTCGGTTGGGTCGGTGTCCTGTCGTCCGATGGCGAGAATGGTCTGCCACACGCTCCCCCGGTCCTCGGCCTCGACGGTCTCACCGAAGGAATTCTGGCCGGACCGACCCCATGGCATCGTTGGTTTCCGTTGCGACTCGATGACCTCGGCGATGAGGGTGAACGCGTCGGTGTGAAGCCCGGGTATTGGTCGGCGATGGAGGGGTTCGGTGCCGAGAAGTATCGACTCTCCCAGCCGCAGATTGTTGATGCGACCAATGGCGCTCGCCCCGAAGGCCCAGTCGAGATTTGCCGAGTTCCCACCCGAGACAAGGTCGATCTCGACACTGAACGCGGCCTCGACCGAGTCGACGATGGCCGACAGCTCACCCATGTTCTCGACGGTGGGTTCGATGCCGTTTCGGCACGCGAGGTTCGCTCCGATGCCGTGCAGGCGAAGAGTGGGCAGTCCCAGCACATGGCTAACCGCTTGATCGAGTTGCTCGGGCATCAGCCCTTCGCGAAGGTCGCCGAGCTCGACCATGAGTATGACGTCATGGATTCGCCCCTGCGCTCGAGCAGCTGCGGCGAGGGCGGTCAACACTTGGGTCTCGGTGTTGAGGCTTGTTACCCCGGCCCGGACGACACGATCGACCTGGCTGGGCATCGGCGAGCGAAGCAAGAGCATTGGGTGATCGATGCCGGCGTCGATCATCCGCTCGACGTTTTCGATCCGCGAGTCGCCGAGTGACACGGCCCCAGCGGCGCTGATCACGTGCGCCAGCTCGGGCGCACCGAGCATGGCCTTGGTCGTTGCGGTGATTGACAGGCCGCGCTGGCGTGCCCGAGTTACCAGCTGGGCTGTGTTGTCTCCGACCTTGTCGAGATCGACCTCGAGCCGCAGGCCGTTCAACGTAGAGCGGTCGACGACTTTGCTTTGAGGCCTGGGAATGCTTCGAACACCATGTCGAGCAACCGACCCGTCGGTCGGGTGAGGGCATCTGTGACCGGAATCCCGAGCGCGAGCTCATACATCGTGATCGCAGCGGTGACCTCGCTGTCACTCATATTCTCGTGATTGATCGTCAACCCAATCACCCTGGTATCGGCGAACGTCTCGATGAGATTGATCTCGCTCGCTGGCGTCGGCATCGGCACCGACGGAAAGTCGCTTACAACTTTGCGAGCGGGCGCGTGCTGGAGGATTACCGCGGAGGGAAGGCTACCGCGCAGGATCGCTGTTGAGCTCAGGTACGTCGGGTGACTCAGCGCGCCCTGACCCTCGACGATAATCACGTCGGGATGCTCGGCTTTGAACGCCTCGACCACCGTCGCTTCGAGCTCGCCGGTCACAAACTGGGCGGGGATGGCGTCGAGTGCGACGGCGTGGCTGGCGCCCTGGATCAAACTGGTTTGGCCGGTCCCGACGAGAACGGCGTTCACCCCGTGTTCTCGCAACACTCGGGTCAAGATGGTGGCGGTGGTGCGTTTGCCGATGGCCCCGTCGGTTCCGAGAATGGCGATCCGAGGGCATGTGACGTTGTGGATGCTGCCCTCGAACATTCGGAGATCGGTCTTGGCCCGGGGCCGTCGCACATCGAAGATCTCGACGCTATTGATCGCTGCTGCTGCTGCGAACTCGGGGTCGTCGTTTAGGAACTCATGCAGTCCGTTGATGATGCTGAGCCCGTGGCCCATTGCTTCGAGAAGAACATCGCGCTCGGCCGGCGATAGCAACCCGCTGGTCGGGGCGACCCCAACAATGAACAGTTCGGGAGGCTCGCCGGCCTGAACGAGAGCGTCTTGGAGGTCTCGACACACCGGAATACCGTTGGGTTTGGCGTCGAGCACCATCCCGGCATCTTGTCCGGCCAGCGCGCTGTCGATGACCGAGAGGATCTCGTACCTTTCGCTGTGACGAACCAGCCCGTTGGCGGTCTTGCCGTCAATCGCAGCGAAGTTGGCTTCGCAGTACACGATCGCTCTCCGCTTTTGAGCGGGCGAGTGCGCGCTGAACTGATCGGAATTCGCGGAACTAGACATGAGTCTCCTCGCGTGGTGCTCAGAGGAGGCGAAAGGGTGCTGTCCGGCCGAAACAAGGGGCCCGAATGACAACGAGAGGTCCCCACCAAGAGGTGGTATATCTCGACAACCCTACGAGCAGCTGGCCAATAACCTCGCCGACACGGTTTGGAACGGGCAGGCTTCTTGACCAGACCAGGCCGGTCCGCTCAGAGGTCGAGGTGAATGCGAAGTGCATCGTCGAGTTGTTCAGCGAGCGCGAATCCGAGCAAACCAACCACCTCGCCAAGGCGTTCGACAGCAATGGACCGAACCTGCTCGGCTTGCACCGGATCGCATGTCTTTCTTGCTGAACGTGCGGCCAACGGAATACTGCCTCGTGTGCTGACTGCTGGGGAAGTTGACACTGACAATCCGTTTGCTACCGACAGCGCCGGTTTACCCCTATGCGGCGCGCGTACGCTCCGCAGCATCGACATCATGGAGCGTCAACGGCGGCTGGTCGATCTCGGTAATGACTCCGGCGTAGGTGTGAGACCGACGAATCATCTCGTCGAGGTCAGCAGGGGGCCTCAGATCGACGAAGAACTGGAAGCTAAAGAGCTTCGGCGCTACCGAAATTGCGAGCTGGTTGAGCTTCAGTAGGAAACGTGCCTTCTTTCCGTCGCCAAGAGCGAGAGGAAACGGAGCCGGCACGCCCTCAACGTGATTGATGAGGAAGCCCGATTGGCGGAAGAGGCGGCGGAGCGTGCGGCTCGTGAACAGCCGCGTATGGGTCATGTCCAAGATCCCTCGCGGTCCGTAGTTGAACTGTCCGGCGAGGAGGCCAAAGCGGGTTAGCAGGAAGGCCACATTTCCTGACGAGATGTGCAGCCGAAGCACGCTGTTCTCGCGGCAAAATTCGGCAAGCTCATCGACGAAGTCTTCAGGTGAGCGCAGGTGCTCAATGACGTCGAGCATCACCACGACATCGACTGGTTCGTCGATTTCGGGCAGTCCGTTGTCAAGGTTGTGTTCGATGAAGACGTCGAAAGCGGAGGTATCGGCGGGCGTGTCAAGATCGACACCAAGGACCCGACAGCCCTTCGCCTTGAGGCCTCGTGCAAGGTGTCCATCAGAACTACCGAGGTCGAGCACGGTGGAGTTGGCCGGAATCTTGTTCAACGCAATGTAGGTCGGCGACATGAAGTCGACCTTCGATTCGTACAGTCCCTCGCGATCACCCATGTCGTACTTGCGCTCGTAGAACAGGCCCATGTCGTGCACCTTCGAGCGAAGACTTTGGCTGATGACGTTGCCTGCGTATTCAAGCCCATCGACCCGACACTCTTCTTCGCCATAGTGGGTGGGAATGGCGATCTCGCCGATTTCAAAACCCGCACGACTCAGTTGGATGAAGATCTCGGTGTCGAAGTGAAAGTTGTTGGAGTTCAGCGAGAAAGGAATCGATGCGAGCGCCTCGGTCGAATACGCACGGAAACCGCTGTGAAACTCGCTCAGCTCTGTGCCGAGCAGACGGTTCTGTACTTTGGTCAAGATGCGGTTGCCAACGTACTTGTACTTCGGCATTCCGCCTCGCAACGCTCCACCGTCGATGCCGAACCGGCTGCCGAAGGCGGCACCGTGATCGAGCGCACACCGGGCGATCGTGCGTATTTCTTCGGGCGGGTACTGCCCGTCACCATGGATCATGACCACGACATCGAAGTCGCCATTTTGCGCGTACTGATAGCCGAGTTTTTGATTGCCTCCGTAGCCCTGATTCTGCGGATTCACCAAGACTCGAGTTGGATACGGAAGCGCAGCACGTTCAAATCCTCGAAGCGCAATTTCAGCGGTTCGGTCTGCAGACGCGTCGTCAAAGACTGCAACCTCGACGTCGAACTCGTCATGGAGGTCTCGGGGAATTCGATCGATGACCCAGTTGATGTGCTCCTCGGCCATATACGCGATGACAAAGATGAGCAGCCGCGACTTTCGTTCCACGTGAATACCTCGAGTTCCTGTGCCGATGTCCATCGGCAAATCGTCAGTCGGTTTGAGATGAGTGACGACGAAAGACATACGTTTCGAGGACTCCGAAACGAAGGATCCACACGAGCCCATAGCCAGCCGCGCTTCCGATGTTGGCAGCGAACGCGTGATCTAATCGGGCGGTCACGAGCTGGACGGACAGCGTCGAGATCAAAAGGCCGAGCAACGCCGAACCGACAAAGGCACTGATCTGTGATTTCCGGCTGTGTGAGCTCTGTCCGGTCCAGACGTAGCGAATGCTCAGGACATACCCGACGATCGCAACGGCCACGACGGCGAAGACGTTGGCGATGATTGGATTCCACCCCAACACGCCGAAGAAGAGAAAGAGCAGAATCTGACCAAGCGTTGCCGTCACCAATGTGACTGCGACGAAGCGCGAAGCTCGTCCCGACACGGTTGCGCTATCGAAGACGCGCTTTTGAACTGCGACGCTCATGACTGTTCGAGTCGGGTGACCGTGATCCCACCCTGGGTGTCCTGCGCGATGATCTCATACTCCTGTTCGAGGAGTAGCTCGATCGCGTAGTCCGGGCCACTGTTACGCCCATCGCGGATGAGCATGTGTTGATCCACGATCGCCACCGCTGTGCCTGACGCAGCGAGGCGAGCAACGTTGCGCTGATGAATGACTGCCACGTCTTCATCTGCACTCCCGGGAATGCTGAGTAGCGCCCGGTCAATGCCTGTCACCCGCAGGTGGTTGCTTAGGTATTCATTGGCGTTGTCGGTCTGGAAGTACCACGGATGGTACGACTCGATGAGCCCACCCATCGTCCACACCTCAGTGGTGGAATCGACTGCCGCCAGCTGGTCGGCGGCAAAGTTCCAGTCGGGCAAGTACGTGGCGGGACCAATGGCATACGCACCAAACAACGCGGCCGCGACGACGCCACCACACACCGCCACGTTTCGCATGGACAAGATCACGCTCCCCAAGACCAGTCCGGAAAGAGGAAGCCCCGGCAGCAAGTAGCGTTCGACAAATACAGCCTCACCGGTCAACCAAGACTGGATGAACAGACCGATCCCAGGTGCGACCATTCCGAGCACGAAGAGAGAGAACCAATCGCCGTACTCGCTCTGCAGCCAGTTTTGTCGAACGTTCACAATGGCAGCAACTGCGATACCGACGACGGCGCCCAGCGGAAAGATCGCCGAGAGGAGCGTGGTCAGATCTGGAGTTGGGACCAAGACAAGGGTGTCACCGCGTGCACTCAACGAGAGAACCTGCGGCACGAGTGGAAGAAGCAACACCCCTCCGAGAACGGCCAGACCGATCGATTGTCGCGAGCGGCCGATCGACCAGGCACGAACGAACAATGCGGCGTGCGGTACGAGTGCCCAGAGCGCAAGCGGATGAAAGTACAACATTGCGACGGCGAACACGGCCCAACGCACACCGTCGGCGATTGTTCCTTCAGGAGTTGCCCAGCGCATGCCGTAGTGCAACGCCAGGACCACCGAGAGGCCAAGAAACGCATAGGGACGAGCATCGAGTAGCTGCGTGGACATCGCAACGTAGAAGATGGCGGCGATGATCCCGACCTGAACTCTCCCGATGTCACGACCGATTCTGAGGAGCCCCCAGACCGCTGCGCCGAGCGCCAAAATGGAGGGAAGGCGAAGGGCGAATAGTGAAGCTCCGGCGACTTGTCGCCATGCCCACAGAAGTACGAAGTAGAGGGGGCTTTGCCCTTGGAATTCGAAGCTGCGAATAACTGCGTCCCAGGGGCCTGCTGAGGTGACCCAGAGGGAGATGTGTTCGTCATAGCGAGTCGTGCCGGCCAAGCCGTGCGCGCCTCTGTCAAACATGAAGATCGCTACCGCGACGAGAGACGTCACGTACAGCGCCGGGGTCAGATTTGGGTCATCGGAGCGTGTGTTCGTTTCGGGCTCTGCCGAGAAGTCGAGCGATGAGAGATCCGTCTCGAGACTCGGTGCCATCGCCATGTGGATTCATCGGCGATTCTCCCGGCGGAATTGAGTCTCAACGGAGCCCTCGGGCCATATGGCCCACGGGGCTCGACAACCAAGCGCTGGTCGTGTGCTCTCTATTGGACAAGCCGTCGCGAATGCCGCCAAGAGGGTGGATTCCTTGGTTTTGGTGGCGAGGCAGTGTCCGGTGACGAGGAAGCGATCCTCGCTCGAATTACCGCTGCGCTCGGCTAGCCCAGCGCGCAAGTCAGACCCTGAAACGCTGGGGTCAGATCTCAACAACTAACAACCCATCGGTCATCACCTCGCGTAGCGGTTCAACCAACAGTGAGTTGCGCACGCTCCCTGACGGGGAACCTGTTAACTGTTGAGACCTGACCCTTGCGTTGGTGCTTATCCCGCGTCCTCCGCGAGGCTGACGCTGGCCCGACCCGCGGTCGCGTCAGCGATCGCCGAGACGAGCATCGGAGCATCGTCGATCGCGACCTCGATATGGCGAGTCACCCCAGCGGCGTAAATCACCTCAACATCTGAGGACCGCACACTGGCCATTGCCCGCGCAACCGCGTCGCTGTCGCTATGGCCGTGGAGGATGACTCCGCTGATCCGAGCCACCCACGGTTCGAGGGTTGCATAGTCGAGCGCCTCCCCAGCAGCTCCACCGTAGGCACGGACAAGACCGCCAACGCCAAGCTTCGTACCGCCCCAATAGCGGCTGACGATCACCGCTGTATCGACTAGGTCGCGTCCGGTTAGCTGCGACAGGATCGGTCGGCCAGCCGACCCGCTGGGCTCGCCATCGTCACTCGCCCGCTCGATGGCAGGTGACGCAATCCGCCAGGCCCAGCAGTGGTGACCAGCATCGGGCATTTCCGCGGCTACCTCAGCCAGAACCTTCTTAGCCGCGGCTTCATCAGTTATCGGTGCAACTGTTGCGATGAAGCGCGAACCCTTATGTGCCGAACCTTCATGGCGCACGCGGGTGGTGACGGTTGAAGCCATGGCCGAAGCGTAGGCGGTTGCTCTCAAACTCACATCTGGGGTCTGACCGATGGATTGGTGCTGAGTCAGACGACCGCCGACGCATCGAGGCCCAAAACAAAAAGAAGGTCGGCGCCCCGCTGAAACGCTGGGGTCAGTCTTCACCAACTAACAACCCATCCGCCCTCACCTCGCTCAGCCTCGGCCAAGCACTCATAGACGTACCAACAATTCTTTGCCAGCCCGGCTCGAGCGCGGATCACCGGACTCGAGAAGGTCCACGGCGACGACCACCCTCCCAGCAACGACTTGGCCAGCATCAAACGGCCACACGGCATCGTCAACGGCGCGCAAAACCACGTTCGGTCGCTCGGCGTTGCCGTCCAGTCCGAATTGCATCACAAGCTCGCCGAGATGCCCCGCACGCACGTAACCCTCGAAACCGTTCTGGACCAGCAGATCTGCTCCATGCTCGGACGCAGCACTGATGCCGCTTCGCACTATGTCTGGGGCATCGCCCAACCGATCGAGCACGCTGAGATGAGCGTAGAAGTGATGACGCTCCGCTCTTGCCACGAGGCGACCGGCCACTTGATCTAGCCCCAGGGCCAAACGCTTCCGAGCTCGAGACCGCTCGACTGCTGAGAGATCTAGCTCACGGCCTTCTGCTAGTGCCAAAACGGCCCACGCCGAAGATGGACTCCACGGGCGACCAACCTCGGGCCGGTGTTGTTGGAACTGACGCAGCTCGTCCGAGTCGATCAACCATGCTCGGCCGACACGCTCCCCAGAGATCACCCCATCAGCCAGCATCTTTCGAACGCGCCGAGGGCTCACCCGTTCCCGACTCCCCTTGATCGGCTATTGGTTGTCGAGGGCTTCGAGGAACTTGTCGTGTTCACCCTCCAGCATCGAGATGCTGGTCGAGTCGTAGGGAAAGTTCCCGGCGCGGGTCTCGGCGTGGAACTGGCTCATCGCGCTCACCCGTTCTTCGTGAATCTGTTTGTGGAGGCGACCAACATCGCCCCACGCGTGCGCATGCTTTGGCGGCTTTGCTTCTTCCGATGGTTCACCACAGGCATCGGCAACGAAGGAGAAAACCGCGTCGCCACCGCGACCTGAACCGAGAGAGAACGTCACCAGTGATGTCTTGTTGTTCACTGCGGTGAGGAACTCTTCGGCAATGCACTCGACCTCGACGGCGAAGCAGCCGGCGTCTTCGAGGCGGCGGATCGTCTTCCATATCTCCATCGCCTCTTCAGCGGTCCGCCCGTAGGCTCGCAACCCACCGGCGTGATGGCTGAACGTCGGGATCAGCCCAATGTGCGACTGTACCGGGATGCCCTCGTTCGCCAGCTTCTCAATGACTTCGTAGGAACGGATCGTGTAGTACATGTCGCCGCCCCGACCCATTAGGTCGACGGCGTGAGCCAGGATTTCGTCGCTGGTGCCGAACTGGGCCCACGTTGACCCGATGCCCATGAATTGACTCGGTGCAATCCGACGGCACTCGTCGAGTTGTTCAGCCCACACGACCAACAGATCGATCTCGGCCTCCAGGCAGGCCCGCAGCTCAGCCTCGTTCGCTGGATTGCTCATCGACAGTACCGTGCCCGAACCCTTGAGGTCTTGGAGGTCCTTGACCGTGTACTTGCGCTTGGCAGGCGTTCGCCCAAAGTCATACATACGTTTCATGTGTTGGTTCCTTCAATCACGTTCTCGGTGTCGCCTGCTTCGGCACTCGCTCGGCGGCGATTCTTCATTTCTTGGTGGGCTTCCATACTTCCGTCGTGGAACGTGCCGAACCACTTGTCCATGGGCAGCAGCAACATCCCGTAGTTCACCTCGAAGTAGCGGTGATGCAGGTTGTGGAAGTAGTCGCCGCCATGAACGTCCGAGCTCTCCCCCGTTTTGAAACGGTCGAACCCTGAATGTGATGGCGACGGCGAGATCATCAGGTAGACGAGGCAGAACGTGGCGATGAACGGCGAGCCCGGAATCACCAGGAACACGAACGGCAACGAGAGGTAGAGGACGTGCTCGCCCGGATGCATGGAGATGCCAGTCCATGGTCCGGTGTTGACGTTGCGGTGGTGCAGTGCGTGGAACCAGCCGTACAGCGGGTCGATGTGCAACAGCCGGTGGTTGAGATAGAAGTGGACACCCTCGATCCAGAACACCGCAATGGTCATCGCCGCGATCGCCCACAGCGAGTTGAGCTGCGGGATCGACTCGGTGGCGTAGAGGCGGAACATGATCGCCTCGTACAACGCCGCAATGCCGCCTCCGCTGACGAGCGTCCAGAACATGTTGTCGCGGGTCTGGTTGTTAAACGTGAACGACTTGCGGCTCTTGGCCAGCCAGCGCGACTCGTACTTGAACTCGGTGCCCTGGGCTTTGCGAATGTGCAACCACCAGTGCTGACCACCGATGACCACCAGCATCATCAGCGTGTTGCGAAGCCAGATCAGCCCAACGTCGTCAATTCCGAGCGAAGCAAACCGGTCGAGCGATGGTGTGAACACGTGAAACATGAGCGCTGTCAACGCAATCCACATGATCGATTGGGGCCACATGTACTTGGCGAGGAACCACTTCACCATGGCCAGCGGTCGTGCTGGCGACTCGAAGAGCGGCGGTACGACCATAGGCTCGGGGTCATAGCCCTTTGCCCGTTGCATGCGAGTCCGCTTCTCCGTCGGCGCAGTCATTCGTGCACTCTGCCCGACACCACGGCTATCTGGCAAGCAAGCGAATTCGCCACTCTCCATAAGACCAACTTATGCTTACCTAATGCCGCCGTCGGATGGCCTACCGCCACTCAACCAGTTGCGCGTGTTCGAAGCCGCGGCTCGCCTGTCGTCGTTTACGAGAGCAGCGCAGGAGCTCCACCTGACCCAACCTGCGGTGAGCCAGCAAATCAAGGCCCTTGAGCGCCACGTCGGGCGCCCCTTGTTTGTGCGTCGCCATCAAGGTCTCGACCTCTCCGAAGCAGGCATTGCGTATCTGCCCATCGTTCAACGTTCACTCGCTGCGCTGACGACGGGAACACAAGCCGTGTTCGGGCGGCGCGACGAGCTCCACCTCACCGTGCAGGTCAACTTGTCGTTCGCCATTTACTGGCTCACGCCTCGCCTTCCCGACTTCATGGAATCTCACCCCGACATCGTGATCGACGTGGTCACGGTGATTCATGACCCGGAGCGAACCGCTGCTGCCGCCGATATCGAGATCCGGTTCACCGAAGAACTTGCGGGTGCCACGCTGCTTCGACGCACGAACGCGTTCCCGGTCTGCAGCCCCAGTTTGAAGAATCCGGACTGGCGAACCTCGACACTCTTCGACTGCACCGCTATGTCGGTCGGGTGGCGCAACTGGCTCGGCGATCAGGGCGAGGAACTTCCAGCAGAGCAGCGGGTGCACCTCGCTAGCACCTACGCCGTTGGACTCGTGGCGGCTGAACATCGGTCGGCCCTGTCCATGACGCTCGACGTATTCGCCGAGGAGGCAATCGCCGATCAGCGTCTCGTTGCGCCGTTCGATCACGCAACGCCGGTCGCCGAGTCGTACTGGTTGAGCGAACAGCCCAGCCGATACCGAACCGACGCCGCAAAGACCTTCGCCGGCTGGCTCTTGAACCAGTAGCTCGGACGCATTATGTAGGGGCGACAGCTAGTCGCCCAGGTGGAGCGCGAGGTGCTGGTGAAAGTTCACGATGGCCTTTTCGAAATAGCCGAACGTGAAGTGCGTGTTGGCCGGTGACGTCGCGGACGCTTGGATCTTCCGCGCCGCGTCCCGGTCTTCTTCCTGGCCTGATTCGTTGACGAACTCAGCCGGTAGAAGACCCACTGCGTGCGGGTGGCGCGCCACACGGTGTCGCCCAGGTCTGTGGTCCCGTTGTCGATATGGCTGAAGATGCGTTCGATCGCCTGCTGATCGTTCAGCAGCAGTGGGGTCGGGCTGCTCGTGTCTCGTCAAGCATTGCACAGAACGAACGGACCGCGTCTGGAGCGAGTCAGACCGGTCACCGTCCGTAGCGCCAGGCTGTCGCACCAAGCACGAGAGCGAGCCCATACGGTGCTGCTCTCACGATTTTCAACGTGGTGACAGCACGTCTGAACGTGTCGGCGTCGTTCACGTGCGGGAACGGACCATCGGGAACGTCGCATCCGAGAAAGCGGCAGAGCGGCTCCCACCCATCGGCGACCTGGAACACCAATAGTTGGTCGGCTGGCACGTCTTGTTTGACCTGGTCGATGTAATCGAGGAAGACCTGCTTGGCGTGCACCGGGTCGGAGAATCGCCCATCGAACACGCGGTCCCACACGGTGCCGTCCACCAGTTCGTACATGCGACGCGACCTCGGAATCAGGCGAAGCACCCACGACGGCATGAGGCGCCTCATCTCATAGATGGTCGACGATGCACTCTCGTACCAGCGATCGACATCACGAGTCGTCAGCACCACCTTGGCCTCTGGGTAGTGGTCGAGAAGCTCGCGGTAGTAGGTACTCGATGGAAAGTCGACGCACGCCTTGTAGCCGCGAAAGATGTCATCCCACGCAGGTTCGTTACCCACAGCGACATCGTGCCAAAGCCGCACCTGCTCCGCGCTCGCGTAGACGTTGCGCATGTGATGAGTTCGGTCGTAGCCAAGCTGCTCGAGCGCCACTTTCATCGACAGCGTTCCCGTGCGGCCAAAGCCGGCACCAATGACGTCAAGCGTCATGGGTCAGCGCGGTCCAGATGGGAACAGGTCAGCTCCGAGCTTCGAGGAACTGTACGTCTTAGCCGGAAGTTACCTCGGTTCAACGGACGGGTGTGAGACATGCCGACGATCAACCGCGGATTGTTGGCAGGATCGCTTCTGCGGTTCGGGTCGGGAACTCTTCGTGAACGAAGAGCTTTCCCTTCTCGATGACTTCGAGTTCCACTGGGCCACCGAACTCACGCATCATCTCTCGTGTGCGGTCAAGCGGGAAGAACGGATCGCTGCCGCCCCACACCAGCTGGACCGGAACGGTGATCTTTCGATGACATTCCGTCAGGTCGGCAAAGAGGTCAAGGTCGAAGTTTCGGCCGAACTCCCCAGCAGCCCACTGACGATTCGGGTTGTCTTTGAGCGGCCGGAGAACAAACTCTTCGAACTCACCCGAGAGAAGCGCGTTGTCGTCAAAGAGATCACCGAGCACAAACTTGTTGCGACGAAGTAGCTGTTGATTGGCAACAACGCCGAGGAGTTTCTCGAATCGGGGAACGTGCCGAATCGCGAGGAACGACGAGAACCGCCAATGCGCCTTCGGAGGCTGCTCGGTGGCAATCAAGCCCCAGCCCTTCACCCGTTCGTCATCAGCAAACGCGAAACGGGCGATCATGCCGCCGCTGTCGTGCCCAACCACGCAGAAGCTAGTGAGCCCGAGTTCGTCCGCAATGCGACGGAGGGCGTCGGCGTGGGTGGTGATGCTGGGTGTGATCGCGCGGTCGAACTCGGAATCCCCTGCACCGGGCAAGTCGACGATATGGCAGGTCACATGCTCTGCCAGATGCGGTAAGAGGCCACGG
>CALKGG010000040.1 GCA_938084885.1 uncultured Acidimicrobiales bacterium | reverse complement strand
AAGGCCGATGGCACAGGCAACGTGTCCTATGACCCGGCGAACCACGAACGCATGACGCATCTGCGAAAGGAACGAATCGACATCATTGCCGAAGATATTCCGTTGACCTCGGTCGAGGGCGACGCCGATGCTGACACGGTGATTGTTGGCTGGGGCTCCACGTGGGGAGCTATCACTGGCGCAATGCGCCGTCTTCGAGCCGATGGCACAAAGGTTGCACACGTGCATCTCACGCACATTCACCCATTTCCGAAGGATCTCGGCGACGTGCTCGCACGTTTCGACAACGTGATCATCCCCGAGTTGAACATGGGGCAACTCGTCAAACTCATCAGGGCCGAATTCCTGGTGGATGCAAAGCCGATCAACAAGGTGATGGGTCAGCCATTCACCGCTGGCGAACTTGAGCGAGAGATCCTCGCTTTCATGACAAACGCAAAGGTTTCATGATGGCAAACGCACCTGCAACGACGAAGAAGGACTGGTCGACCGATCAGGAAGTGCGGTGGTGCCCGGGATGTGGCGACTACTCCATCCTGACGGCGGTGCAAATGCTGATGCCAACCCTCGATGTGCGCCGTGAGGACACGGTCTTCATTTCGGGCATTGGCTGCGCGGCCCGATTCCCGTACTACATGAATACCTACGGGATGCACTCGATCCACGGTCGATCCCCTGCATTTGCCACGGGGCTAAAGATGGCCCGACCCGACCTCGACGTCTGGGTTGTTGGCGGCGACGGCGACATGTTGTCCATTGGCGGTAACCACCTGATCCATGCACTGCGCCGCAACGTAAACGTGAATATCTTGTTGTTCAACAACATGATCTATGGCCTTACCAAAGGGCAGTATTCTCCGACGTCGCAGGTGGGCAAGGTCACGAAGTCCTCGCCGTTGGGTTCGATCGATCAGCCATTCAACGCAGTCAGTTTGGCGCTCGGAGCGGAGGCCTCCTTTGTGGCAAGGACCCACGATATGGATCGAAAGCACATGCAAGAGACGTTTGCTCGCGCACACGCTCACAACGGTGCGAGCCTCGTGGAAGTGTTCCAGAACTGCAACGTGTTCAATGACGGCCAGTTCGACACGATCAACAAGCGCGACGTACGCGACGCAATGTTGATCAACCTTCGCCACGGCGAGCCGGTTCGATTCGGCGTAGACAACGAGCGTGGCGTGGTCATCGATAGCAACGGCAATGCGGTAATCGTCGATGTTGCTGACGTTGGCGAGGACGCACTCGTTGTTCACGACGAGACGCGGCCAGACCCTGCGGTGTCCTTTGCGTTGTCACGGTTGTCGGCCGACCCGTACTCACCAACTCCGGTGGGCGTGTTTCGCGCTATCGACCGTGTCGAGTACGCAGCCGAGGCCACGAGCCAGCTTGCGGCATCGCAGGAAACGAAGGGTCAAGGCGATCTTGCGGGCTTGCTCCGATCGAACCCAACCTGGGATGTCGAATAACGGTCGACTGTGCTCCCGAACGTCTGAATTCGCTTCGGAATCGTTACCCTTCGCGTTCTGACAAAGCGCGGCTGCGTCGAATAGACTGGAAAACGTGACCACTACTGGTATCCCACGGTGGGCGAGGGTGTTGTTTGTCGCGTTCGTGGCGATTGCTGCGTTCGTTGTCGTGTTCCGTCTCGGTTCCCGAGCCTCGGCCGGCGTGACGCTGGCCGACCCGGTCGTCTGGGTCGAGGACGGTGCTCGCGGTCGAATCCTCCAGATCAACGGCAGCACTCGGGAGATCACGGCGTCGGTCGACGTCACCGAGAACAACTCCGAGAGTCTTGCGGCGCTTCCAAATGGGCGAGATGCGGTGTATCTGAATCGAACCGCTGGTGAGTATGGCGAGATCAGCGCGGTTGACCTCCAACCAGCAAATCAGACCGACACCGATGTTGGGTCCCTTGACGACGCGCTGTTCCTTGGCGAGCTCGATCCCGATACGGGCCAGCACACATCGTTTGTTATTAGCTCGGAGAACGTGTTGATCTACAACAGCGGCTCCACCGAACCGTTGAATATCCCGGTCTCGGACGGACTGGGCGATGTTGTTACAACGCCAACAGGACAGCTTGTCGCAGTCACTGCCGATAGTGCCCAGCTGCTGATTTCGGACCCGACCGGTCTCGTCCGGCTCGCCGAGCTGCCCGAACCAGCGTCGGTCACCAACGACCCCATCGGGCTTGTGCGGGCAGGCGAGTCGATCTATGTCGTTGACTCCTCACGCCGGACTGTCCAAGAGGTCGACACGGTCACTGGCGAGTTTGGTGACGCCACATCGGTGTGCGGATCGCTGACCGACGCGAGCATCGGCGGCAACGTCTTAACAGAAAGCGATGGCGTTCATCGAGTCCTCGTCCACGACGCGACCGCAGGCGTGCTCAGCGTTTCCAATCCGGCTGAAGGCGATTGCATCGAGATCTCGCTCAGCGAGACCGGTAGTAGCTTTGGCCCACCGGTTGCCGTTGACTCGATTGCCTACCTTCCCAACTACGCAACTGGCCAGGTGGTCGTTGTCGACATTGCCGAACGTGTCGTCAGTCGAACACACGCCTTTACTCCCGTCCGCGACCGTGAGTTTGAACTCGAGGTCTTCGATGGGGTTGTCTGGGCAAACGAACCGAACGGTGTCCGCGCTGCGGTCATCAGCCCTAATTCCATCACCCCCATTTCGAAACAACAGAACGTTCGCGTCATCGGTGTCGGCGACGACGGTGACGAAGCCGTCGGCGGCGACGGTATTGCCGACAACGCCGAGGGCCAGCGTGTCTTTGGCGAAGACGGCGATCTGTTTGAGGGTTTTGCCCAAGACACCGACACGACGGTTGCCGACGCAACGGTTTCGCCAGTCGCTGGTGAAGATGCACAGATCGTGGGCGAAGGCGGCGAGGAATTTGTCGAAGGCGAGCTGATCGGCGGAGAGATCGCCGAACTCGTGAATGCGCCGGTGATCGTCGAGCCTGCCGATCTCGCCGAGGGCGATGAAACGCTGCTCGCGAACTTCAACTTCTCCGCCGAGGTCTTGCTTGCGGGCGAAGAGGTGCGTCTCACCGACGCCTCGACGGGCAATCCAACACAATGGAACTGGGACTTCGGTGACGGAACCAGCGGAGAAGGCCCCGAAGTCTCCAAAGTGTGGGACGAAGAAGGCGTCTACACCGTCACCATGTTTATCGCGAACGATGCCGGTGACGAGGCGCTCCAGACCCACAACTTCACCGTGGTCGCCCCCGACATTGCGCTGCCCCCGAGCGCGAACTTCAGCTTCGTGAGTGCAACGATTGAGGTTGGCGAAGAGCTCACATTTACCAGTACAAGCACCGGCGACCCCGAAACGCTGCTGTGGACCTTTGGTGATGGCACGAGCGACGTTGGTCAATCGGTGACCAAGATCTTCGACAGCCCTGGTGCTTTCGAAGTGACCTTGACCGCGACCAACGCGGAAGGCTCCGACTCTGACAACGCAATTATTACTGTGGTGCCCGGTGGCCTTCCGCCACAGGCGGTTATCGCGACGATTCCAACGGTCATCGATGTTGGGCAGACAATCGGGCTGACCAGCGATTCGACGAACTCGCCGACAGCGACAAGCTGGAACTTCGGCGACGGCTCGGTGGACTTTGGCACCGAGGTCTTCCACGCTTGGGACGAGCCGGGCGAATACCGAATCACGCTCACGGTCTCGAATGCGACCGGTGAAGACAGCACGTTCCGAACAATCTTTGTCGAGCCCGCAATCGATCCACCGGTCGCTCGGTTTAGCGAGTCGGCCCTTACGGTCATAGCGGGAGAAAGCCTAAGCTTCAGCGACCTTTCGCTCAACAGCCCAAGCTCGTTGGTGTGGGAGTTTGGTGACGGCACGACGGCTCAGGGCGCAAACGTCACCAATATCTGGACCGAACCAGGCCAGTACACGGTGACGCTCACCGTCTCGAACGAGGCAGGCGAAGACAGCGCAGCAAAGACCGTCACGGTTCTCCCAATTCCGGTCGATCCGCCTGTTGCAAACTTCCGGATCCCCAATAGCGCGACCGTTTCTGTTGGTGAGCTCATCAGCTTTGAGGACACATCGCAGGGCGATCCAACGTCGTGGTCATGGCGCTTTGGCGATGGCACTGCGCCATCGAGCGCGCAAAATCCGGCGCACGCGTTTTCTGTAGCTGGAACCTATGAGGTTGAACTCACCGCCACGAACGACGGCGGATCGTCGAGATTTTCCCGCACGATCGTCGTGATTGAACCGCCGGTTGCCGACTTTACGCGCAGCATCAACGAGCTGACGGTTTCGCTCACCGATACGTCCACGAACAGTCCAACCGTTTGGTCGTGGGACTTCGGCGACGGCACGACGCGATCGGGCCGTCGAGCTGGCGATCGATCACCGACCAAGACGTACGCTTCGCCCGGAACCTATGCAATAACGCTCATTGCCACAAATGAGGCCGGAGACTCCACGCCATTTACGACCGTCGTGACCGTTGCAGAACTACCCGACGCAGTGTTCTCGGTCGCCACATCTGGCCTAAGCGCGCAGTTCACCGACCTGACTGCGAACGGTCCAACCGAATGGTCATGGGACTTTGGCGATGGTGTGACCGTGGCTAATCCGCTCCAGAATCCCACCTACACCTACGCAGCCTCGGGCACCTACCAAGTGCGTTTGACCGCGACGAACGTGGCTGGAAGCGACACGTTCGTCATCCCAGTGACCGTGCAACTTGCTCCACCGGTCGCAGCGTTCACTTGTGTTGTTGCCCCCGCCGGTGCGGGCGTGGCGTGTGACGCGAGCGGTTCAACAGGTGCGACAGCCTTTGGGTGGAACGCTCCGGACGCAATCGCCGGGACCCAAACTGGTGGGGGACCAGCGGCTGGGGCAACCCCATCGTTTACCTTCCCGGGCAATGGCACCTACCCCATCACGCTCACGGCCTCGAATGCAGCCGGGCTGACCGACACATTGGTGCAAACAGTCACGATTAACTTGCCGGTCCCAGTTGTGCAGAGCATCAGCCCGCCTACAAACAACGGCGGCACAGTCACGTTTGCTGCTGCGGCCACGAATTCGCCGACCAGTTGGACATGGAACGCCGGCGGCGGAACGATCCAATCGGGAGGAACCACGTCAAGTCCGGTTATCTCGTTCCCATCGACCGGTAGTTATACCGTGCAGGCCGTTGCGACCAACGCAAACGGAAGCTCCGCACCTGTCTCCCACACGATTTCGGTCGTACTTGCGCCGTCAGTCACCGCAGTGAGCCAAACCAATCAGGCCCCCGGTGAAGTGCAGCTGACCCCAACAAATGTCAACGGCCCAACAAACTGGTCCTGGAACGTGCCGGGATCGAACGAGGTCAGCTTGACAACGCAGACTCCGAGCTTCACTTTTGCCTCGAACGGCTTGTATCCGGCAACAGTGACCGTGACGAACTCTGCTGGTAGCTCCACCTTCAATTTCGATGTGAATGTCACAACGGTCCCTGTCGTCACCACGACAACAACGACAACGACAACGACCGCTCCGCCGATTCCGCCACCGACAGCGACCTTCACTGCCAGCCTCGCTAGCCCGGTGATTACCGCCACCTACACCGGAACATCCCAGCCTGGGGCGACCTTTGCGTGGACGATCGACAACGGTGCAACCCCAGCGACATCAACGAGTGCTGGGCCGGTGAACTTCACTGTTCCTGTCTCTCCTGGGCCGGTGGCCTACACGATTACCTTGACAGTGACCGACGCTGGCGGAACCGCCTCGGCGAGCGCCGTCGTCAACGTTCCATAGTCGGCCGGGTTAGTCGTCGTCGGCGTCTCGCAGCGCGGTCGCAAGGTCGACGTCGAGTGAGCAGTTCTCGGCCAGATGATGGTGTTCTCGGGCCCACGTTTGGGTGAAGGCATCGCTGCCTGCCATTGCAAGCAAGTCCGCGCCGATCGACGGGTGCTTGAGGTACAGTCCCACCCGTCGCGTAATCCCCGATGTCTGGACCCACATCTCTGCGGTCTCACGGCCAGCAACAGCGGCCGACAGCGTCGCCACGACGCGGAGAAAGGTCCCTAAGCGAGATTCGATCTTCCCAACGTCATGGAGTAGCGCCGCGGCCATGACCGGCCTGGAAGCTGTCTCGCCGAGCGCATCGTGCACCCGACGGGCAACTCCGATCGAGTGTCGACGGTCTTGGTTGTTCATGCGTTCCCACAACGCAACCTCACCGTCGATCAGGTGCGAACGTGCCCATTGGTCATCTTGAGACGATGGCCCAAGCGGCCACAGCGATATCACGAAACGTTTCGCAAGGTGTGTAGCGCCTCCCATCAGCGAGCCCCTGGGCGTCCCGTAGCGCGAGGATGCGCACTGGTATAGGCGCGAACAAGCAGGTCGGTCGAGACCTTCGTATAGAGCTGTGTGGTCGAAATCGAGGCGTGTCCCAAAAGCTCCTGCACAGTACGGATGTCGGCGCCATGATCCAACATATGAGTCGCGCAGCTATGTCGCAGGACATGGGGGGTGAGCCGGTCGGCAATCCCGGCCGACAAACCGTGCTTGCGTACCACTCCCCAGATGCCTTGCCGGCTCAGTCGTCCGCCGCGATGATTGAGGAACACCGCCATTTGGTCATCTCGCGATCTCCACTCATCGGGCGCAAGTTGGGAGCGCCCTTCGGGCTCGAGCCATGCGCGAAGGGCCGAGTCGGCCAACCGGCCGAGTGGCACGAGGCGCTGCTTGTCGCCTTTGCCGGTGACCCGCAGAAGCGCGCCATCGAGATCGAGGTCGTCCAACCCGAGACCGACACACTCGCTTATTCGCATACCGGTGCCGTAGAGCAGCTCGAGCAACGCTCGATCGCGAAGCCCAAATGCGTCCGTGCCGGTCACTGCATCGAGTAAGAGGGTGATCTCATCTTCGCGCAACGCTTTGGGGAGGCCTTTCGGTAGCTTCGCCGGAGGAACATCGGCTGTCGGGTCGTGTTTGGCCACACCCTCCGCGAACAGATACCGGTGCAAGCCCCGCACGGCGGTCATCGTCCGGTTGACCGACGATCGTGCGAGTCCGCGCGTGTTGAGCGTTGAACCAAAGCCCTGCACATCGTCGGCGGTTGCTTCGCGCACCGCGGTGTCGCCGAGGTATGCAGCGTATCTCGTGAGATCCAACCGATAGGCAGAAAGGGTGTTCGCTGAACGGCCCTTCTCGATGGCCAGATACGTGAGATAGTCATCGAGATCGGCGGGAAGGGGGACCGGAGTAACCATTGGCCCAAAAGACTAGAGCCTGAGGGCGGCCAGGACTCCGATGATCGTCTTGGCGTCGGTCATCTCGCCCGACGCAATCATTCCATAGGCCTCGGTCAACGGCACACGAACAATGTCCATGGCGACTTCTTCGGGGCTCGTTGTCACGTCTCGTTCGACCGTGGTGAGATCGGTACCGATGAACAGGTGGATCTGCTCATCGCAAAACCCGGCACTGTTATGGATTGCCGCGAGAGGGGTGAGCGTGCCGGCACGCATGCCGATCTCTTCGACGAGTTCTCGTTGGGCAGTTTCGGCTGGCGGCTCGCCATCGATATCACGCAATCCAGCGGGAATTTCGAGAAGCAGCGCGTCGAGAGCCGACCGGTACTGGCGTACCAACATGATGTCGGTCCCGTCAGGTGTTTCGATGAGGGGAACGACGGCGACAGCGCCAGGGTGATGTACCACATCGCGTGAAAATATCGAACCGTCGGGCGCCGCAAATCGCCCCCGGGCGACCTTCATGATCCAGCCGTCGTAGACGACCTCCTCGTCGAGCGCTCGAAACCCCGAGCTGGTCACTGCGCTGGGCTAGTGGCGTCGACGTCGTCGAGCTTGAGAAGCTTCGGGTTTCGACCATTACTACGCTCCACTACAGCACTGATAAAGCTTGCGAATAGCGGAGCGGGGCGGTTCGGGCGGCTCTTGAACTCGGGGTGGGCTTGTGTGGCGACATAGTACGGATGGGAGCGAAGCTCGATGAACTCGACGAGTTGACCGTCGGGAGACATTCCACTGGCCCAAAATTCTCCGTCGTCAAACTTGCTCATGTACTTCGAGTTGAACTCGTAGCGGTGGCGGTGGCGTTCAGAAACGGTCACTTCGCCGTAGGCCTCAGCGACCTGCGAACCCGGAGCAAGCTTCGCAACGTAGGCGCCGAGACGCATTGTGCCGCCCTTGTCGGAGATATCGCGTTGATCCTCCATCAGGTTGACGACCGCATGTTTAGTTTGTGGGTCGAACTCGAGTGAATGCGCTCCGGCCAAACCGAGTGCGTTTCGTGCGTACTCGATCGTCATCACCTGGAGGCCCAGGCACAGGCCCAGACATGGAATGTGGTTCTCGCGGGCGTAGGCCGCGGCCGCGATCTTTCCTTCGATGCCGCGTTCGCCAAAGCCGCCGGGAATGACGATGCCGTCGAGATGTCGAATCCGTTCGGCCAACATGCCCTCGACCTCTTCGGCCTGAATCCAGTCGATTTCGACGTTGGTGTGGTGGTGAATGCCTGCATGGTTGAGGGCTTCGACGACCGACAAATAGGCATCGATCAGGCTGACGTACTTTCCAATAACCCCAACGCGAACAGTCTGTGTTGCCGAGAACACTCGATCAACGAGTGCCTTCCACTCGACGAGGTCTGGTTCGGGCACATTGTCGAGCCGGAAGTGCTCACAGACGAAGCTGTCGAGGCCCTCGTCGTGCACGACCAGTGGAATTTCGTACAAACTGTCGGCGTCGGCGGCGTTAATGACCCCGGCAACTGGCACATCGCACAAACGAGAAATCTTCCGTTTGAGTTCGTCGGTGATTGGCTCGTCGCTGCGACAAACGATCGCGTCGGGCTGGATACCGCGGCTTCGCAGTTCGGTCACCGAGTGCTGTGTGGGCTTGGTCTTCTGCTCACCGGATGGACCAATGAACGGCACGAGCGTGACGTGCAAATAAAAGACGTTTTCTGGGCCGACGTCGAGGCGGAACTGGCGGATGGCCTCGAGAAAGGGAAGGATTTCGATATCGCCGACGGTGCCGCCAACTTCGGTGATGACCACGTCGGTGTCGTCGTTGGTTAGCTGACGGATCCGGTGCTTGATCTCGTCGGTGATGTGGGGAATGACCTGCACCGTGCGCCCGAGATAGTCGCCACGGCGTTCTGCGGCGATCACCGACGAGTAGATCGAACCCGTGGTCGCGTTTGATCGCATCGTGAGGTTCTCATCGATGAACCGCTCGTAGTGGCCGAGGTCTAAGTCGGTTTCGCCGCCATCGTCGGTCACGAAAACTTCGCCGTGTTCGAAGGGGTTCATCGTGCCGGGGTCGACGTTCAGATACGGGTCGAGTTTCTGCATCGTGACCCGAAGACCTCGGGCCTTGAGAAGTCGACCGAGGGCCGAAGCCGTAAGCCCTTTACCGAGAGAGCTGGCAACGCCGCCCGTAACAAAAACATGCTTGGTCACGGGAGATCACCCTAACTTGGCAAGAGCCTGTCCGCGGCTCTGGAGACAGAAATCGTCGGGATTTGTGACGCACGGCGTGCTCATTGTGCGCCCGCTGTTTCCCATGTGGACGATGTGGTTGCAAGCAGCTCGTGAGCATGCTCATGAGCAACGCTGCTATCGGGCGAACCACTCAACATTCGGCTGACTTCGACGACCCGCTCCGTGCGCGAGAGCACCCGTGCTTGCGAGGTGGTTGTCCCGTCGGCGCTCGACTTGTCGATAACGATGTGTGACCCGGCATGTGACGCCACCTGCGCGAGGTGCGTCACTACAAAGACCTGGCCATCGGCACCAAGTGACGCAAGTGCCCGGCCAACAGCACGAGCAGTGCTGCCGCCGATACCGGCATCGACCTCGTCAAATACCTGGATTGGCGGACCGCCGGCCAACACGAGACGGAGCGCGAGCATCGTGCGACTCAGCTCGCCGCCCGACGCGCCCTTACCAACCGGTAGTAATGGGAGCCCGGGGTTTGGAGCCAGCAGAATCGCGACGTCATCGCCAGCGGCACCGGCGACGCGAATTTCGACCGCCGCGTTGGCCATGGAGAGTTGCCCAAGCTCGGCCTCGATAGCTCGCGCGAGTGGAGTGGCGGCTTGGATTCGGCGCTGTTCAATCTCGGCTGCGAGGTGATCTCGCTCACGAGCGGCTGCGGCCCGCTGATCGGCGAGCTGGGTGACCCGAATGTCGTGCGATTCGAGCTCGTCGAGCTGGTGTTGCAGGTCGTCTGTGTAGGCAATGACGTCGGTTAGCGTCGGGCCGTACTTGCGTCGCAACTCGACGAGAAGTGATAGCCGCTCGCGAACATATTCTCGTGCTTCTGGGTCGTCGGTGATCGACTCGCCGATGTCGCGAATGTCGCTCGACAGTCCTGCGAGCTCTTCCTGCAATGCCATGAGGCGGTTCAATGCGTCGGCGAACGGTCCGTCTCCGTCGAGCAGCGCTGCGGCCTGTACCAGCGCTTCGGCTGCTGGACCGTCGGCGCTGACGAGCTCGCCCGCCCGCCCCGCTGCGGTTTGATGCTCGACGGCGTGAGCGAGAACTCCCTCTTGGGCCAGGAGTGCAACGTCCTCATTCGGGTCGGAAAGGTTGGCGGCGGCGAGCTCGTCGAGTTGGTATCGAAGAAGATCGCCTCGGCGGGCCCGCTCGGTTGCATCGCCACCGATTTGGGCGAGTTCGGCGTCGATACGAGAGATTTGGGAACGAACGTGGTGCAGCGGCGCCGTGTCGATGCCCGCAAACGCGTCCAACGCGTCTCGCTGCGTGCTCGGACGGAGCAGTGATTGTTGGGAGTGCTGGCCGTGAAGGTCGACCAAGGGTGCAATGCGCTCTTGCAGCTCTGTTGCAGTTGCGAGCGAACCATCGAGGTATGCCCGTGACCGGCCGGTGGACGGAATAACGCGTTTCGCAACGAGCTCCACACCGTCTCGATCGACGAACCGCCCTTCAACGATTGCGTGGTCGGTGCCGCGGCGAACCATGTCGGGCTCTGCCCGAGCACCCATGAGCAATTGGATGGCGCTAAGCACCATGGTCTTGCCCGCACCCGTTTCTCCCGTGACCGCTATCGAGCCCGCAGGGAGCAGTAGCGATATCGAATCGATGACGCCAAGGTTCTCAATTCGTAGTTCTTCGAGCATGTTCGTTTCCTCCTCGGTGTGGGTTAGCGGTCAGCAATGCCGAGCTTGGATTTCAGCACGGCGAGGTTGTCTCGGGTATCAAAGATGACGAGTCGAGCAACACGGCTCGACCGTTGGCAGGTAATGGTGTCTCCGGGTTCCATGGACAAGACCGTACGGCCGTCCTGTGACACGACTGCTGGGCGATGCCCCTCGACGGTGAGTTCGACCACTGAATCGGGGCCCAAGATGAGGCTTCGGTCAAAGAGCATGTGCGGTGAAACCGGCGTAAGCAACAAGGCATAGTGTGTGGGAAACACGATGGGACCTCGTGCCGAGAGGGCATAGGCAGTGCTGCCGGTCGGTGTCGCCACGATGAGCCCGTCGGCGGGATAGGACGTGAAGGGCTTTCCGTCGACGGTGACACCAATACGGACCGTGGTGTCTCCGGGGGATCGCTCGATCACGATCTCGTTGAGCGCGTGGAATGTCGAACCGGCGAAGGTCGCCGATACCAACATTCGCTCCTCGATATCGTGGTCGCCCGACAGGGACCGCTCGACGGCTCGGTCGAGTTCCTCTGGGTCGACGACCGTCAAGAAACCGAGGTCGCCGAAGTTGACGCCCAGGACCTTGACGCCGCTATCGCCGAGGAGCGCCACGGTTCGAAGCATGGTGCCGTCACCGCCAAGACTGATCGCCAACTCCAGTCCATTTGCGAACTCGTCGTCATCGACTCCCAGCGCGCCCGGGATGACATTTGCGTCGTCGTCGACGGCGGCAACGACCGTGTGCCCTTTGTCGATGAGCGACGCGGTGAGCCTCGTCGCTTCCACGAGCGCCTCAGCGTCAGCGCTGTGCAGAACCAAACCAATTTTCGCCTTCACGAAACAGACCTTACCCGACGCGAGCCAACGAGAGACGAACGACCGTTCGATTCGTGATCAGGGGGCACGCTCGACCAACGCCAAGAACTCGACGTTTCCCTTCCCTCCCGTGATCGGCGACCGCTCGAGGCCCTCAACCGACAGTCCAACGTCGACTGCGGTGTCGATGAACTCGTGCATCACGCGAACCCAAACCTCCGGATCGCGAATCACGCCCTTGCCGCGGCTGACCTCCTCGCGGCCGGCCTCGAACTGCGGTTTGATGAGAACGACCATCTGCCCGGTCGAGGTGATCAACGATCCGAAGTGAGCAAGCATTGCTGTCGTCGAGGTAAAGGACAGGTCGGCGACGAGCAACGAGAATCCGTCGCACCGGTCGGGGTCGTTTGCAAAGGCGTCCAATTCGACCGAGCGAATGTTGCAGTTCTCCATCACAATGACCCGGTCCCGGTTCCGGAGCCGCTCGTGCAGTTGATGGGTTCCAACGTCGACAGCGGTCACCGAAGCGGCCGAGTGCTGAAGGAGACAATCGGTGAATCCTCCCGTTGAAGACCCAACGTCGATGCAGTGCTTGCCCGAAACGTCCACGCTGAACGCGTCGATTGCGGCTTCGAGTTTCCAACCGGCTCGCCCGACAAAACGCGGGGGAGGGCCCGAGACAACAATTGCGTCACGAGCGTGGACTTGTCGGGAGGCCTTCAATGCGTGGGCTCCCCCGACCGTGACCCGTTTTGCATCGATGAGTTCTTGGGCGTGGCCGCGTGACGTCGCGAGTCCGCGGGCCACGAGCTCGGCGTCTAATCGTCGTCTCATCGTGTAGCCTCAGCAGGTTGATTGGGTGGGAGGTGACAGGAATCCGGCGCACTCGAAGTGACGTGCACTGATTCGTGCGCCAAACTTGTTCCTTAAACGTATATGAGCGGAGATCGCCCACGTGACTACTGTGAATGCCGTCGAAGACCTCGACCTTGAGGTTCGAAATTACGCGGATCGTTTTCAACAACTTGTAAACAATGTCGAGCGCGTGATCCACGGCAAAACCCGTGAGATCCGACTTGCCTTTCTGTGCATGCTGGCACAAGGCCACCTGCTCATCGAAGACGTGCCCGGCACTGGAAAGACGTCGCTTGCCCGGGCCCTCGCCGAGTCGGTCGACGGGACGTTGACCCGTATTCAGTTCACCCCCGACCTGCTGCCGTCGGATGTTACCGGCGTTCAGATCTTCAACCAGACCAACAGCGAGTTTGAGTTCCATCCCGGCGCCGTGTTTGCCAACGTGGTGCTCGCCGATGAGATCAACCGTGCCTCGCCAAAGACCCAGTCGTCGCTTCTCGAGGTGATGGAGGAGTATCAGGTCACCGTCGATGGTGTTCCTCGTCCGGTGCCGAACCCGTTCCTCGTCGTTGCGACCCAGAACCCGGTCGAGCATGACGGTACCTACTCGCTTCCTGAAGCGCAGATCGATCGTTTCATGATGCGGGTGGCAATTGGGTATCCGAGCGCCGTGGCCGAGATCGACATCATCGACAGCGCACCTGCAGGTCGTACCCGAGTCGACGTCGAACCCGTGCTCAGCACCGAAGAGGTGCGTCAGATGGCGCGGGTCGCGGACGCGATCTACATCTCCCCGGCCGTTCGCCAATACATCGTGTCGATCGTCCGAGCTACCCGAGAGTTGCCCGAGCTTCGCTTGGGTGTCAGCCCTCGTGGCTCGATTGCGCTCGGACGCACCGCTCGTGCGCTTGCCGCCGCGAACGGGCGCCCCTTCGTCACCGCCGACGACGTCAAGGACCTCACCGAATCGGTGTTGGCGCACCGAATGATTCTGAAGCCCGAGGCAGAGTTCGAAGGCATCGATTCAATCGAGCTGTTGCGCGCTGTGCTCCAAGAAATTCCGACGCCAAAAGAACGCATCGAGCAGTAGCAGACGGGCGTCTACCTTGCTGACCTCCGCTGGAAAGTCGTTCCTCGTCATTGGGGGCATCGCCGCTATTGCCGGCGTCATCTTGGGCTACAACACGCTCCTTGCGCTCGGCATTGCGCTGCTATTGGCGGTATTGATCGGTCGAATCTGGATTGTTCGCCGTCCGCGGGTGTCGGCGACTCGGGTTGTTAGCCCCGAACGCGTTCGCTCGGGGCGAACCGCACGCTCGGAGCTCACAGTCGTCAACACGGGCCGCCGTCGAACATCGGGCGGTATTGCGCTCGAGCAATTCGGCGACACCCAAATTCCACTCGAACTACCGAGTCTGGAACCAAATGAGTCGGCAGTGATCACAACCGAGCTGCCCACCGAGCGGCGCGGCGTCTTCCGTGTTGGGCCACTCGACGTCACCAGGTCAGACCCCTTTGGGCTCGTTCGTTCGGGTGAGCCCGAGGAGGGTGCCGCAACCCTGTGGGTTCATCCGCTCGTGCATCCCGTCGAGCCGTTTCCGAGCGGGTTCGCACGCGACCTCGAAGGCCCAGAGAGTGGTGAGGCGCTCGAGGGTGGTGTTACGTTCCACACGCTTCGCGACTACGTCCGCGGCGATGACCTTCGCCAAATTCATTGGCGGTCCTCGGCGCGAATCAACAAGTTGATGGTGCGCCACAACGTCGACACCCATCAACCTCGATCGCTCGTCATTCTCGACAACCGAGCCGCATCATATGAAGGCTACGCGTTCGAAGACGCGGTCCGAGCGGCTGCTTCGGTGGTCGTGGCCTCGATGAGCCGCAACTTTGAGTTTCGACTGATCACCACCGATGGCGTCGAGCTCGACCAGCGGATGCCCTCGGCAAAGGTCATGGACCGACTGGCCGAGGTTGGACTGTCGTTTCGCGGGTCGATCGACGATGCCTTCGACTTGGCCAAGGCCGATCTCGGTGGCGTCTCGATGGTCCTGCTGACCGGGACCGCTACGACTGAAGACCTGCGGCGTGTCAATATGTTCAGAGACCGTTTCGATGTTCTCACCGTTGCACAATTCAGCCCCACAGGGAGCGAGCGCTCCGCAGGGGTCCGCGATGCAACGGTGATCGCTGCCGAAACAAGTGAAGACTTTGCCAGGGCGTGGAATCGAATAACGAGGCCCTCATGAAACAACAAATTCTCCTTGGACAAGCGAGTGCAGCAGGGCTCCTGCTCGTTGTATCGTCGCTGTTCTACGGACGGGTATTCGATGGACCGGGCTGGGTGATTCCAATCATGGCCGGGTCGCTTGTGGCCGGGCTTCTCGCTGTTTTGCTTACGCAGACTTCGCTCAATGGCTTTATGCGTACGGTCATTCTCGCCATCCTCGGGTTGTTGTTTCTTGGACTGACCGTGTTGCTGCCAGGAACAAACTTTGGCACGTCGGCCGAACTGTTCGATGCGCTCGTTGGCTCCACCATTGATGGGTGGCGCAATGCGCTTGCTGCGACGCTTCCAATCGAAACGTCAGCGCCCGAACCCATTGGCTTTGCCACGACCCTCGCGTGGCTCGCCGGAGCGGTTACCGGGAACTATTTGGGTCGACCCGAGGGGACAGCTGGCGTGCTCGTGCCCGGTCTGCTGCTCGCCGCGCTCTCGCTACCGCTTGCGGCCCCAACCGGTGTCGCATCGTATGTTTTGATCGCTGGCCTGGTCGCAGCTGCGTTGTTGGTTTCGCTCGTCCGAGCAATTCCACAATCGAGAGTTGGTCAGTCGAGCAGCGAACGGGTGACCGAGTTCGTGAGCGAGCGGTTGCTGAGCGAACGACTCATCGCCGGAGCGCCGGTGTTGGTCGCGCTTGGGTTGATCGTGCCGCTTATTGCCGCTGTCGTGCCATTTGGCAATGACGAGCCGTTCGATCCTCGCCAATTGCGTCGCGCTGAAGAGGTGACGTCGACTGCGACCAACCCGTTGGCGGAGATGAAAGCGCAGCGGGAGGCCGCCGTTCCTGCGTTCATGCTCGACCTTCCAGCGGCACCTGCGGCGGAATTCTTCGATCGGGTCACGCTCGTGGCACTCGAGAACTACGACGGGGTTACGTGGTCGACGGACTCCACCTACAGTGCAACATCCCAAGACATCGCGACGATCGAAACGCCATTCCAATCGATTGAAGTCCGTCAGAATTTCGAGCTTCTTGACGCCGAGTCCCCATGGCTGCCAACGGGCGGTTCGGTGACCAACCTGCAAGGCGACGACATTTGGTTCGATGAGGTCTCGGGAACGTTCCTCGACCGAAGCCAGGGCGAGCTGAGTAACTACAGCGTGCTTTCGACGGTGGTTGCTCCAAGTAGCGCGGAGCTGGCGGCGGCCAATGTGGATCTGTCGGATCTTCGTTACACCGACACCGGCATCGACATCCCCGGTGACTCGCCAATCACTACGCTCACGACACAGATCGATGGGGCCAACACGTACGAACAGCTTCTATCGCTCGAAGCTTTCCTTCGCGAGGAACGCACGCTTGTCAACGAGGCATCGTCTGGGACTGCGCTTGGAAGAATCAACGAATTCCTCATCGAAGATGAGGGGTATCGGGACCAGTTCGTTACCGCGTTTGCCCTCGCAGCACGCCAGCAAGGCATCCCGACCCGAATTGCTGTTGGCTACCGCATCACCCAGGTCAACGAGGATTCGACAGAGGTCTTTCTCGATACTGTGACCACCGAGCAGTACGACGCGTGGCCTGAGGTCCGTTTCGAGGGTATTGGGTGGGTGCCGTTCGATCCGGTCCCAGCGGTCAGCGGCGAAGCCGGCGCGACCGACGACAACGCCACACAGATCCCCGAGGGTCAGCCTGCGCCATCGGGTCCCACCCCACAAGAATCGGACCCGACCGAGGACGATAACCTCGATGATCCCGATACTGCGGTGAGTCCGACCATTCGGGTGCTCATCGTGTCGGGCACCTTTTTGTTGGTGTTCCCAATCCTGCTCATGATCTTGATC
This sequence comes from uncultured Acidimicrobiales bacterium, assembly GCA_938084885.1. GTDB lineage: Bacteria > Actinomycetota > Acidimicrobiia > Acidimicrobiales > SHLQ01 > SHLQ01. The sequence goes on along the minus strand of CALKGG010000040.1, from coordinate 36,446 downwards.
GTGCTCGCGAAGTTGATCCGGCGCCGTCACCGTCAGAACCTGATCGATCCCACCGATCGGGTGCTTGCGGGTTGGCAGGAGTCAAAGGACCGTCTTCTCGAAGCCGGAATCGAGATTCGCCCCGACATGACCGTCAAAGAGATCGTGTCGACGTCGCGCCGTGAGCTTGGTGTGCATGCATCGGCTTCGCTCAGTGCGCTTGCACCATATGTGACTACGACGATCTATGCCGACCGCGAACCCGACGCCTCGGCCGCTGACAACGTGTGGCGCGAGGTTGATTCGTTCGACCGTCAGCTCGGCGAGACGCGCAGCTTCGGGCAGAACGTGAAGGCTCGCGTCGATCCGCGGCCGTTGCTCGAAAAGATCTGACCTCGCACTGATCAGAGCTCGGCGAAGTTATTTGCCCAACGCCGATTTGTAGGCGGCGAGCACGCGTTCCCTCGCGAAACTATGGTCGACGATTGGGGGTGGGTAGGTGTCGCCGAGAATGACGTTGGCCGCTGCGAGGTCGAGGGGCGCCGACTCCCACGGCGCGTGGATTGCCTTGTTGGTGAGGCCGCGAAGCTCTGGCACCCATCGACGGATGTAGTCGCCGGTTGGGTCGAACTTACGGCTCTGGGTGATTGGATTGAAGACACGGAAATAGGGGGCGGCGTCGGTGCCGGTTCCGGCGACCCATTGCCAGTTGCCGGCGTTTTGGGATGGTTCGGCGTCGATGAGGAGATGGCGGAACCAGCGCTCGCCTTCGCGCCAGTCGATGAGCAGGTTTTTGACCAAGAACGATCCGGTGATCATTCGGATTCGGTTGTGCATCCATCCAGTTGCAGCGAGTTGGCGCATGCCGGCGTCGACGATTGGATAGCCGGTCTTGCCGTGCTGCCAGGCATGGAGACCGTTCGGGTCGTGGCGCCACTCGACCTTGTCGTATTCGCTCTTGACCGCATGATCGATCATCTGTGGGGTTTCGAGGAGCATGTGGGCGTACCAGTCTCGCCAAGCGAGTTGGCGGATGAACCCTTCGCGCCCGGAGGTGCTGCTCGCAACGATGTCGAAGAGGGTCCGCGGTGCAATAGTGCCAAATCTGAGGTGTGCCGACAGTTGGGAGGTGCCCTCGATCGATGGGATGTCGCGGGTATCGAGGTAGTTGTCGACAGACTCGAGCCAGCGTGCCAATGCAGCGTGCGCTGCGTCGTTGCCTGGTTCAATGATCGGCCGATCAAAGTACGGGAGTGTGCGCGGCACGGAGGCGGCGAGCGCGTTGGTTGGCAGGACACCGAGGCGTGCGTTGCCGCCAGGCGGTGGTTCTGGCAGGGGAGTGGTGACCCACTTTCGCCAAAATGGTGTGAACACCTTGGACAGCGTGCCCTTGCCGGTAAGGACGGTGCCGGGTTCAGTAAGCAACGTTCCCCAATGGGTGACGTGGCGGGTGCGGTGCAGATTCGCGGCGATTGTGTTGTCTCGGGAGCGCCCAAATGCGCTTGCGGTTCGGTTGAAGTGCAACGAATGCGCATCGACGGCTCGGACGATCTCAGGTATGAGGGTCCGCGGGTTGCCGACGACCACCGACAGTTCACCGCCTAAGGTACGCAACTCCGAATCGAGCGCGGCGACGTTTGCCAGGTAGAGGTTGCGACGGAAGGGCCCAACCGAATCGAGCAGGTTCGGGTCGATGCAGACCATTGGTACGACTGTGTCCGAGTCGTGGGTGGCTGTTGCCCACGCCGGGTTCATCTCCAAACGAAGGTCGTTTCTGAACCACGCGACCGCTGTTGTACTCATCGTCGACAGACTAGAAGCCCCGGAGATGCAGTATCGGCCCCAGCGGAGATACGATCACCGCCGTGGCATTCGAGGTGGAAACCCAGGTCTATAACGGACCCTTCGATCTTCTCCTGCACTTGATCCTCGCTGAAGAGGTCGAGCTTTATGAGATTTCGTTGGCGACCATCGTCGATGCGTACCTCGCCGAACTCGAAAAGATGGATACTCTCGATCTCGAGATCGCTACCGAGTTCTTGTTGATCGCCGCGACACTTGTTGAACTCAAGGCGCGACGGCTGCTTCCCGACGACGATTCGTTCGATCTTGACGACGAGCTTGCGCTCTTTGAGGAGCGCGACCTGCTGCTGTCTCGCCTGGTCGAATGCAAGACGTTTAAGGACGCATCGAGCGTGCTTCGCAGGTTCCATGAAGCGGGGCGCCGTACCTACCCGCGCGTTGCGGGCATGGAAGACGAGTTCATGGGCGTTGCGCCCGACATGCTCGAGGGCCTCGACGTGTTGGATCTGCGCGATGCAGCAATTCGCGGTCTGACGCCGAAGCCCGAGCCGGTCCTCGACCTCTATCACGTCAGCGCCGTGACGGCGTCGGTATCTGACGCTGTGATGGAGTTTCTCGACGAGTTGCCCGGCGCTGGGCGTGTCAGCTTCCGCGCGCTCACGTCGGATTTGGTGGACCGCCTTGAGGTGGTGGTGCGGTTCTTGGCCGTGCTCGAACTCTTTAAACAGGGGCTGGTCGATATTCGCCAGCCGGAAGCCTTTGGAAATATTCAACTCGAGTGGATCGGCGGGGACGCCGCCGACGCTCGGGCCGCTCTCGCAATCGACAGATACGACGGATAAGTGAACACAGACATAGAACCTGAATCGACGCGAGCCAACGAGATGCCCGCCACTTCTGAGCCTGGTGACGGGACACCCACCACTTCGGTTTCGGGGGTAGCGGGCGATGGGGCACTTCCCGAGGAGCTGACAGCGGCGATCGAAGCGATCTTGATGGTCGCTGAGCGGCCGATCGAGCCCCGCTTGTTGGCCCAGCTTGTCGAAGCGAGCGTGGATGCAGTGGAGGCCACGTGTGCGGCGCTTGACGAGGACTATCGGGCGCAGGGCCGCGGGTTCATTCTTGCCCGGGTCGCTGGAGGCTACCGCTACCAAAGCCACCCGGCGAAAGCTCCGTACGTCGAGCGTTTTGTTCTGGAGGGCCAAACGACGCGTTTGTCAGCTGCGGCGCTGGAGACTCTGGCGATTGTCGCCTACAAACAGCCCATCTCGCGGGCCCAGGTGGCGTCGATCCGCGGGGTGTCTGTCGATGCGGTGATGCGAACCCTCAATCATCGTGGCTACATTGCCGAGGTTTCCCGAGACCCGGGGCCTGGTCAGGCTGTGCTGTACGGAACAACGTCGGTGTTTCTTGAGCGGATGAATATTGATTCGATTCTCGACCTTCCCGATTTGGGCGATTTTGTTCCGGCTCCTGAGGTTGTCGAGGCACTCGAGCACGGTCTGCGTTTCGATGCGGCCGACGCGCCGGCGCCCGTCGATGCCGAGCCCACCGAGGTGAGTGCCGATGAAGAGGGCACCGATGACGATGGCGCTGTTGTGCTCGATCTGACCGACAGCACGCTTGCTGCGCAGGACAGCACGCTTGCTGCGCAGGACAGCACGCTTGCTGCGCAGGACAGCACGCTTGCTGCGCAGGACAGCACGCTGCGGGAACAGGAATGAGCAATGTGCAGCGGGCGCAGAAAGCGCTCGCCGCTGCCGGGGTTGCGAGCCGGCGCGTGTGTGAGGACATGATCGAGGACGGTCGCGTGCTCATCAACGGCGTCTTGGCGACCCTCGGCGACAAAGTTGATCCAAGCGTCGATGAGCTGCGGGTGGACGGTGCCGTGGTGTCGATCGACGCGACTCGGCGGACCGTGCTGTTGAACAAGCCAAAGGACGTCATCTCGTCTGCATCCGATACTCATGGGCGCACCACGGTGGTTGATTTGGTCGATGCGGACGTTCGCCTGTATCCAATTGGTCGCCTCGATGCCGACAGCGAGGGGCTGATCCTGCTCACAAACGACGGTGGTCTCACCCAGCGGTTGACCCATCCGTCCTACGGCGTCGAAAAGGAGTACTTGGTGAGCGTCACTGGCTCGCCGAGTCGGGGGACACTTCGTGCGCTCCGAGAGGGTGTTGATCTCGACGATGGTCGCACGTCGCCTGCGAAAGTTTCCGAGCTTTCGCCCGGATTGCTCAAGATTGTGATCCATGAGGGTCGCAACCGTCAGGTGCGTCGAATGTGTGCTGCTGTTGGCCATGAGGTGACGCGACTTGTGCGGTCTCGGATTGGTTCGGTGAGCGACCCTTCGTTGAAACCGGGGGAGTGGCGTGACTTGACGAGCGCCGAAGTTCGTTCGCTCGAGACCGACGTTGCTGGAGTTGAAGAGGCAGATGCTGCGGCGCGAGCCGAGGCCGATGTGGCGCCCGACGAGAGCGAATAGGCTCGGATCTCTATGTCTGACGTACGAACCGCGGGGGTCATTGGTCTTGGCCTCATTGGAGGAAGCGTTGCCCATTGGCTCACGCACATGGGTTTCCAGGTCGGCGGTGTTGATCGCGATCCAGTGACTGTTGAGCGGGCGATTGCCGACGGGGTCATTGCAAGCGCTGGGCTTCCGGCTGATGCTGAGCTCACGGTTGTGGCGACGCCGGTGGATGCGATTGTCGAGGGTGTGCAGCGTGCGCTTCGCGAGACGCCGGGGTGGGTGACCGACACGGGAAGCGTGAAAGGGCCGATTGCTTCGGCTGTCGACGACGCCCGGTTTATCCCCTCGCATCCAATGGCTGGGTCTGAGCAGAGCGGGCTCGACGGTGCCCGCATGGAATTGTTTCGTGGCGCGGCGTGGGTGATCTGTCCAACGCCGTCGACCTCTGATGAGACGTTCGCCGCGATGCACGATCTTGTTACGGCAATCGGCGCCGACCCGCTGACGCTGGCGCCGGCATCGCATGACCGGATGGTCGCGACGGTGTCTCACGTGCCGCATCTGACGGCGGCAGCGTTGATGAATGTCGCGGCTACTCGTTCCGATGAGCACGCAGCCATGCTGCGCCTTGCGGCGGGAGGCTTTCGCGATATGACCCGCATCGCGGCGGGTTCTCCGTCGATTTGGCCGCCGATTTGTGTGCAAAACGGGGAGGCCATTACCGACGCGCTCGACGAGGTCATCAGTCGCCTTCAACGCCTCCGGGGGTACGTTGCGACGGCCGATACTGCGGGGATCGAGGCGACGCTACAAACCGCACGAGACGCTCGGGTGAACCTGCCCGCAAGTGCCACGTTGCCTCCCGGCCTGGCCGAAGTTCGCGTGCGCGTCAAGGACGAGAGCGGTCAGCTCGCCGTCATTACGAGCCTCGCGGCCGAACTCGATGTCAACATCTTCGATATGGAGATTGCCCATAGCGCGGAGGGGCCAACTGGCGTCGTGGTATTGCTGGTCGATGTCGATTCGGCCGATGTGTTGACAGACGGTCTTGAAGGCAACGGCTATCGCCCGTCGGTACGGCCGCTGTCATGAGTTCGAGTGCAGATGTGAAGGTCGTCGAACCTATTGTCGGCACGCTCGACGCCGAGCTGACACTCCCTGGGTCAAAGAGCATCACGAACCGCGCCCTCGTCACCGCGGCGCTCGCAACGGGAACAACGATCCTTGCTGGTGTGGGGTTATCTGACGACACTATGGCGATGATCGATGCGTTGGCTCTCCTCGGTGTGTCGACCGACATTGCCGACGACAACACCACCTTGACCGTCCACGGCAAAGGACGCGACCTCGACGTGCCGACCCGGCCGCTCGACGCCAACATGTCCGGGACCAGCGCAAGGTTCTTGCTTCCCGTGCTTGGCTTGTTGGGTTCGGGCACGCTCACTGGACATGAGCAGATGCGCGCTCGTCCAATGGACACGTTGGCGTCGTGCCTTCGCGACCTCGGCGCGACGCTCGACCACGACCATCTGCCGATTTCGGTGACCGCACCCGTGACGGCCAGCTCGGTCACGATCGACGCGACTGTCTCGAGCCAGTTCATCTCGGCGCTGTTGTTGTCCGCTCCGCTGTTTCCCGATGGATTGACAATCGCCCTCACAGGTACGCCGGTGTCAACGCCCTATATCGACATGACCATTGCGGTGATGGAAGCGTTCGGTGGCCGCGTCGACGCTGTTGACCAACCCGATGGTCAGATCATCACCGTTGCCCCAACCGGTTACACCGCGACCGACTATCACGTCGAACCCGACGCGTCGACAGCCACCTACCCGCTTGCCGCAGCAGCAATCGTCGGCGGTCGTGTGCGCGTTCGTGGGCTTGGATCGGCATCGCTCCAGGGCGACGCCCAATTCGCCGAGCGAGTACTCGCCCCAATGGGGGCAACGGTCTACGTCGAGGACGCTTCGATCGAGGTCCGTGGCAGCGGCATGCTCGAGCCGTTGACGGTCGACCTCGGCGACATGAGCGATACTGCACCCACGTTTGCTGCGCTCGCTGCGAAGGCCGCTGGCCAGTCGCTGGTCACCGGGATCGGGTTTATTCGTACGACCAAAGAATCGGACCGGGTGAAGGGTGCAGTCGATGAGCTGAATCGCCTTGGCATCTCGGCGGCAATCGATGACGACGGGTTCTCCGTCGCCGGCGGTGACCACGAGCACGCGGTCGTTCGCACCTATGAGGATCATCGGATGGCAATGGCCTTCGCGTTGGTTGGTTTGACCGGCGGGCCGGTGTCGATCGACGACCCTGGGTGTGTCGCGAAGACGTTTCCCGGTTACTGGGAGATGCTCGACGAGCTGCGTCGTACTGCTCGCAGTACCCCTCGAGTGCTCGCGATCGATGGGCCGGCCGGCAGCGGGAAGTCGACGATCGCAAAACTTCTCGCCGAGCGTCTGCAGGTGCCTCACCTCGATACCGGGGCAATGTATCGGGCGGTGACCTTTGCGGTCTTGGCCGCCGGGGTCGACCTCGATGATCAGGATCTCGTCGGCCGAGCAGCTCGCGAATCGGTGATCGTGATAGGGCCGAAATCGGTGCGAGTGAACGGACAGGACGTGACGACCGGCATTCGCGAGCCCGCCGTGACCGCGGCGGTGTCCAGTGTCGCAGCGAACCCGCAGGTCCGGTCGGTGCTCGTCGACGCGCAACGGCAGTGGGCACGAATCCGGGGCGGAGCGGTCATTGAAGGGCGCGATATCGCGACCGCAGTGTTTCCCGACGCCGAGCTCAAGATATACCTCGACGCATCGGTCGATGAGCGTGCCCGTCGTCGTGCGGCCGAAACCGGCGACGACGATATCGAAGCGATGGCGGCGGCGATTTCCCAACGAGATCACCTCGACATGACCCGCGCAACCGACCCGCTCACGGTGGCAGACGGTGCTGTACAGATCGACACCACCGGGCGTGCAATTCACGATGTTGTCGATAGTGTCGCTGCATTGTGGACAGGGACAGCTCAGTGACTCGGACATCGCTCTTGCATCGGCCCGGAATGACACGGTCACAACGGGTTGCGTGGACGATTGCCCGGATGTTCGTGGTGACGTTCGCGAAACTTTGGTTTCGCTACGAGGTGCACGGCCGAGAGAACTTGCCGACCACCGGCGCGTTCATTTTGAGCCCAAACCACCGCTCAAATCTCGACACCCCACTGTTGCCGGTGATTCGGCGCGACCCAATCCGGTTCATGGGCAAAGAATCGCTCTGGCAAGCAAGCAAGGCCGGAGCGTGGTTTCTCGACACGATGGGCGGCTTTCCTGTCGAACGTGACTCCGCGGATCGGTCGGCGCTGCGTCTCGCCGAAGGGATTCTCGAGAATGGTGAACCGCTCGTCATGTTTCCTGAGGGCACCCGTCGCGAGGGGCCGATCGTCGAGGAAGAGAACATGCACAGTGGGCCGAGTTTCCTTGCCGGGCGTCAGCAAGTGCCGATCATCCCGATTGGTGTGGCCGGTTCAGAAGCGGCAATGCCCACTGGATCCAAGTTCGTCTATCCGCGCAAGATCACCTTTGTCATCGGTGAGCCGCTGGCACCCCCGAACCAGAACGAGAAGGGACGGGTGTCGCGTCGAGCAGTCCAGGAACACACCGAACTGCTTCGTGATCGGATTCAGGAGCTCTTCGACGAGGCCGTCGCGCGCAACGGGTAGAGCGTTCGCTCGTTGTTCAATCTGGGCAGGACCACGTATTGGGGCAGATAGAAGCGCGTTTGGTCATTCCCGCTGGTGGAAGAGCGGTTCTTCGTGGGAGCGGGCAACGGGCCGCCGGTTTTCGTGTGGTGGTGGCGGAGGCGTTCGGGGGGCTTTTCGGGGCGGCCCGGCAGCTGGGATTTCCTCGGGTCGGGCCTTGCGGACCCGCCACACGCCTCGACTATCGCGAAAGAGTGTCAGCTCGTTGTCGTGAACGTGGTGGTGACAGTCATCGCACAGCAATGCCATACGATCGATGTTCGATTCGCCTTTGAGCCTGGATGTCCACGGGTCGAGGTGGTGGGCGACACAACGCGAATGGTTGGCGTTGCAGCGCACACATCCACCATCTCGAGCAATAAGGGCCAATCGCTGGGCAAATGTCGCTGACCGGACCGCCCGGCCTTGCCAGAGAATTTCGCCGTCGGCACCAAAGACCTGCCCAATCATGTCGGCACCGCACGCCAAACGTTCGGCCACCGCGCTCGGCAACGGCTTACCGTCGGCGAGAACCAGGGGAGTGGCATTGGTGCCCCGAGCCTGTTCAATGCTCGCCTGAATAACAATGACGGTCTTGTGCGTTGGCTTCTTCGTGCCGCGGCGTGGTCGGTCTTGAGCCCCGCTCGTTGAGCGATCGTTACCCTGGATCAACAAAGCAGCTGCGTCGAAGCGGCGTTGATCACGGGTCCGGCGGTGATCGCTGGATCCAACGTCGCGGCCACCGTCATTGCGATACAACTCGTCGGCCAGGTCGTCGACACGAGCTTCGATCGCATCGATATCCTCGGCCGCGCCTTCGATTTGTAACACATCGGTGCCTCGTTCCTCGTTGGTGTAGCGGCTCACTCGACGTGCGCGGCGGGCCCTGGCATAGGCCGAGTCGATGTCATCTTGGGATTGTCGATCGCGCACGTACTTGTCTGCCAGCTTCTTGCCTTGCTCGGGTGGCGCCGCCGCGACCTTGTCGATCAGCTCAGTGTCGTGAGCTGCGTCGCCGCCCGTTTTCTCAGACGCCGCAGCAATGACATCGATCTGCTCATCGGACAGCTCGCCGGTCGCCATCTTGTGGCCCAACTCGGGATTCTCCCGAACCGCCGCGCCACGGCGCGCCTTCTTCTTCACCGTGCGCTTGGAAGTTTGGCCGCCGCCGGCGCAATGCACGATGTCTTCGACCTTGCGTGTTGGGGTGCCGGCTTCAAGCTCTTCTGCGATTGCTTGGGATTCGACTGCGTCGAGGATGGTCCGGCATTTGCCGATCATCGACAACCGGTCGCGAGCCGCGAGTTTCAACAAAACATCTCGCACGACGCCCATAGCCGCCGCGAGTGCGCGGTCGAGCCGACACCGCTCTGTTGACCACGTCTCTGGCCCCTCTGCTGAGCTGGTGTGAGAACTGGTGTTCGACTCCATGTACATAACGTAACGAAGCGGTATGACAGTCCTTTTCGGTTTGGGTTCGTTGGGCTTAGAACCAAGTCTCGGCGCGACTCGACAAGACAGGGGCACATCTTCAAAGGGACGCCGCGAAAGAAGTTACGTTCGATGCTGTTGGGTTGTTCGAAATCGAGGTCTGGGACGACCTGGGACGTGAAGTCGTTGACGGGGCAGAGCTTCAACATTTACGTACGACTGAAACACCGAGCACGAGGGTCCTCTTTGAGTAATCAGATCGCCTTCGGTCTAGCCAGAGAATAGAGAATCTGATGGGGGGTAAACCTCAACCAGACCCTCACCCACTACGGCGTAGCTTCTATCAGGGAGATGTTTCGAGGAGGCGCAACACTTCGCTTGCGCCGAGCTGCCGGTCGTCGGTGTTGGGGCGAGCACCGCCGCCTGCGCCAACGCTCAACGCTGCAGCTGCATCAATGGCGTTCAAGAGGTCGCGCAAGTTGCGTGGGGTGGGGAAGTACTCGTCCTCTTCGGTGATGCGAACCTCGCGTACCCCGTCTCGGGGAGCGAGCCGATCGATAACCGACTCGACCAGCTCTTCGCTTGCCGACGCGCCAGCGGTAACCCCGACCGTGCCCGACAGATCGTTGGGTAGTTCATCTGCGGTGTTGACCCGCAGCACTCTGGCGCAGCCGCTTTCGGTGGCGAGTCGGGCAAGGGCCATCGTGTTCGATGAATTCGACGACCCAATGACGACCATCGCGTCGCATTCGGGTGCGATCTTGACCAACGCCCCTTGACGGTTGGTGGTGGCAAAGCAGAGATCGCTTCGACCCGGGGTCCACATGTCTGGCCATCGGTCGATCGCTGCGTCTTGGACCGCTTCCCAGTCACGATGGCTGAGCGTGGTCTGAGCGAGCAACGCCGTTGGGCCTTCGATCTGGGGGAGTGACTCGACCTCTTCGACCGATTCGACTCGATGGATGGCCTCGGGAGCGACGGCCATCGTGCCGACGGCCTCCTCGTGGCCTTCGTGGCCAACATAAACAATCTGGTAGCCCTTGCCGGCGCGCACTTTGACCTCGTGATGGACCTTGGTGACAAGTGGGCAAACCGAATCGACCATGTACCCGCCGGTATCGACCGCTGCGGTGACCACTTCGGGCGCCGAGCCGTGCGCGGACAACATGATTGGGGCGCCAGCGGGAACTTCGGCAATATCGTCGACGAAGACGACCCCCATGTCTTCGAATCGCTGAACGACAAGGCGGTTGTGAACAATCTCGTGATAGCAGTAAACGGGAGGCTCGAACGTGCGAACCATCGCTGCAAGGGCCTTGATGGCCATCTCGACGCCAGCACAGAAACCTCTGGGTGCAGCGAGTAGAACGTGATCGACAGGCATGTGTCCAATGTACGCCCCGCTGAACGTCCATGGCGGCCTAGCCTTGACGAGATGTCCGTGATGCACACCGACGATGCCGCCATGCCGCGGGTCGTTCTCGTCGAACCAGATTCCCCCGCTGAGCGCGCGGGTCTTCTCGTGGGCGACGCCTTGCGTTCCATCGGTGGTGAGCAACCTCGAGACATTCTCGAATACCGCACGCTCGTCGACAGCGACGAGATTGCTTTCGTTGTTGATCGCAACGGTCTTACCCTCGACATTGACGTCGAAAAGACCGTGGCAGAGCCGCTCGGGATCGAAGTGCAGTCTGCAGTGTTCGACGAAGTGCGCACGTGCGACAACCACTGCGAGTTCTGCTTTATCTACCAACTGCCGCCAAACCTTCGAAAGAGCCTCTATCTCAAAGACGACGACTATCGGTTGTCGTTCTTGTACGGCAATTACACGACGCTCACTCGTTTTACCGAAGCCGATCTCGAACGGGTTATCACCGAGAAACTGTCCCCGCTCAACGTCAGCATTCACGCGACGAACCCGAAGATCCGCGAAGAGCTACTGCGGAATCGGCGCGGGGCATCGTCGCTGCGATGGCTGTCGGCTCTGCTCGACGCCGGAACCGAGATCCACGGTCAAGTCGTGGTGTGTCCGGGCATCAACGATGGCGACGTTCTCGACCAGACGCTCGCAGATGTCTACGACAAGTATTCGAGGCTCGAGACTGTTGCGGTCGTCCCTCTTGGTGTATCGAAGTATTCGAACGAACCGCGCATGCGTGAACATACCCTCGCTGAGGCGCAGCGTGTAGTCGACATCGTCGAAGGCTGGCAGGACATCTATTCCCAAACGCTCGGCCGCCCACTGGTTCAAGCATCAGATGAGTACTACCTGATGGCACAACGCCCGTTCCCCGCTCACGAGAGCTACGGGGATGTGCCCATGTACGAGGACGGGATTGGGATGGCCCGTTCGTTCGAGGCCGAGTTCTCCGGCGCTGTCGATTCGGGCATTGGTACCCAAGCCGGGTTCTTTGCTTGGGTCGATGCGGCTCCTGCGGAGGGATACCGGGCGCCGCGAACCTGCGGCACCGATGACTCTCCAACGAGCGTTGCTGGGGGAGCGTCGGTGATGCTTCGACCACGTCGAACCGCGCCGGTGGCCATCCTCACCGGAACGCTCGGCGCGCAAGTGCTGGCGCCACTCATTGCGCAAATCGACCGAGACGATGTCCGCATCATCGAGGTCGAGAACGAATTCTTTGGCGGCAACGTGGGCGTGGCCGGGCTGATGGTTGGCGCCGATCTGCAGCGGGTGCTGGCAGTCGAGCCCGAAGGCCAGCGGTATCTACTTCCCGACGTCTGTTTGAACCGTGGCGTCTTCCTCGACGGGCTTTCGCCCGACGATCTTCCCCGCCCTGTCGAGATCATTGCGACCGACGGCATTGCCCTTCGAAAAGCCTTGGAGCTGTCATGAGTGCCCTTCCTACCGTTGCCATCGTCGGCCGGCCCAATGTTGGCAAGAGCACGCTCGTCAACCGAATCATTGGACGTCGAGAAGCAATCGTCGAAGAACGCCCCGGCGTCACCCGAGACCGCAACGAGATCGACGCCGAGTGGCTCGGCCATGAGTTCACACTCATCGATACTGGTGGGTGGATGGCCGACGAAGACGGTGATGATCTCGATGCCAAGGTTTCTCGACAGAGCGAAAAGGCCATTGCGGATGCCGATGTGGTCTTGTTTGTCGTCGATGCTGCGGTTGGAGCGACCGCCGATGACCAACTCGTTGCCGACCTGATTCGCCGCATCGATACGCCATGTTTTCTCGTTGCGAACAAGGTCGACAACGAAAAGCAGCAGCATCTGATCTGGGATTTGTTGAACCTTGGTGTTGGTGATCCCATGCCCGTCAGTGCGCTGCACGGAGTCGGAACCGCAGACCTGCTCGACGAGATCGTCGCCGTGTTGCCCGAACCAGAGTTCGAAGAAGAGGACGACGACCCGAACCGAATCTTTGGCGTGTCCATCGTTGGACGGCCGAACGTTGGCAAGTCGACCTTGTTTAACCGGCTTATCGGCGAAGATCGCGCCGTCGTCCACGACATGCCCGGCACCACTCGAGACTCCATCGACACGATCGTTGAAACCGACGGTGGGCCGCTTCGCTTTATCGATACCGCCGGAATGCGCCGGAAAGCCAAGGTCGACCAAGAGACCGAGTACTACTCGCTGGTGCGTGCCTTGCGTTCGGTCGACAAAAGCGACGTTGCCCTCCTCGTAATCGATGCAACGATCGGCGTTACCGCACAAGATCAGCGACTCGCCGAGCGAGTTGACGCCTCGGGTTGTCCAATTGTGGTGGTCCTCAACAAGTGGGAACTGCTCGATGCGGACGGTCGCGACGCTGCCATGACCGGCGTCGAACGCAAACTGCACTTCCTTGGGGAGTCACCGATTCTGCGAATCAGCGCGCTGACGGGCAAGAGCGTGAACAAACTCTGGCCGGCCCTCTCCGAGGCAATCGAGGCGTACTCGACCCGTATTCCGACCCGTAAGGTCAACCAGGTGATTCGGGCTGCACAAGTGGCCCAAGCCGCGCCCGAGGGAGGGCGAGTGTTGTACGCAACCCAAGGCGCGACCGATCCGCCGACGTTCACGCTGTTTGCAAACAAGGAGCTTCCGCGCACCTACCTTCGCTACCTCGAGCGCAGCCTTCGGGAAGCATTCGATATGGGCAACACCCCAATCAAACTGCGCGTCCGGCGCCGCTAGCCCCGGTGGTGGGGTACCCTTTTAGCTATGAAGGACGTCATCCTCATCGGCCTCGGCGTGATTTGTGTCGCGGCCGCCTTTGGTTGGGCTCGCTCAGCGAGGTATCGACGACGCTTCCTTGAGAACATTGGGTCAGAGGTTGACCGGTCCGAAGACCCGGCATATGCGCTTGCGCAGTCGGCGTTTCGTAAAGAAGTCCACTCGACCTTGCTCTACACAACGCTCGCCATCGCGGCGTTTCTGTCCGCTGCGAGCGACAACCCCAACGTGACGATCGTGTTCGCCCTTACAGCAATCCCGGCCCTGGTGTCGGTCAATTGGTCTCGCGGTGCAGTTCGCGAAGCCCGGTTGAGTCGGCAGCGGTTCTTTCTCGAAAAGCGAGCTGAAGAGGCGCTCGAACAAGAAGACTTCGCCCCCAAAGCGTGGGCTGCCCGGCTCGCCCCGGACTCGTTGCCCGACATCAACGGCTTCGACGTTGGCCGCGCCTATGAGGCTGGCTCGGGGCTTATGGCCGGCGACTTCTTCGATGTCTACCGTGTTGGCCATAAGCGTATGGCCGCAGTCATTGGCGATGTTCGCGGCCACGGCATCGAGAGCTCGATCACCGCATTTCAAGCAAAGTATTTGCTCCGAGTCTTCCTCCGGCAGTTCCGTGACCCTGCCCAGGCGCTCGAAGAGCTCAACCAACAGATGTCCGAACTCGATCGTGGCGAAGAGTTCATTTCGATGATCGTCGTCGTGTTCGACACCGAGGCCGGAACGATTCGTTACGCGTCGGCTGGTCATCCCGCTGGATGGTTATGGCACGACCGTGAACTTCAACCGCTTCGGGCCACCGGCCCGTTGCTCATGCTCGACCCGCAAGCTGCATATTTCAGCAAGGAAGTGCCCCTGCAAGTCGACGACTTCGTCCTGCTCTACACCGACGGCCTCGCCGAGGCCCGAGCCAGCGACGCCGAGCTGTTTGGTGAAGAACGAATTGCGATGGCCATTCGACGAGATCCAGGTGCTCCACCAGAGATTATGACCAAGGCGCTGCTCGAAGAGGCTCGCGATTTCGCCGACGGCCTGATCGACGATGACGTTGCGGTGCTTGCGGTTCGCCGCAGCTAGAGCTGAGCGTCTGAGCGATAGGCTTTCTCCATGCCTTGGTGCGACCCGTGCTCCCTTTATCACGCGCCCACGGCGCTCGACGATGGTGCATGCCCGGACTGTGGTGAGGCCGTATCCAATGGAGAGCACAACGGCCGCGAACATGACGAGCGAACCGTCGGCCAGTCAGCGCCGTGGCACTTTTGGATCGTCGTGGCCGCCCTCGTTGCGTACATTGGCTGGAGAATTATCGACGTGGTGATGCGGCTCCTGTAGTTGGCCGCTTGCGGACAGCGCACTACCATGGTGCGCCGTACACGGGTTGTGGCGCAGCTTGGTTAGCGCGTCGGTCTGGGGGACCGAAGGTCGGGAGTTCAAATCTCCCCAACCCGACGCTCACCTCGAGTTGTTCGAGCGCTCGCTTGTGCGGTCATCTACATTGTGCGGTCATCTACACTTGACCTATGGCTGACGTTGTGGAGGTTGCTGGGCGCTCGATGCCCGTTTCAAGCCTCGACAAGGCGTACTTCCCAAAGGCCGGCCTGACCAAAGGCGACGTGCTCGACTATTTCGTCGCGCTTTGCAGCGACGAGTACGGTGCGCCGATGCTCAACACGATGCGTGACCGGCCGGTGCTCTTACAGCGCTATCCAAAGGGCGCGAGTGGACCGAACTTTTTCCAGAAGCGAATACCCGACGGGGCGCCCGACTGGCTTGAGACCACCACGGTCGAGACGGTGAACGGCACGCCGTCGCGTGCGCTCGTGATGGCCGACGCAGCCCATGTGGTCTGGGCGGTCAATCTCGGCGCGTTTACCCTGCACCCTTGGCCCTACCGTCTCACCGCCGAGCAACGGGCAGTCGAGCGCAATGGCGGCGTCCCGTCCCGGCTCGTCGATGAGCTTCGGATCGACCTTGATCCGGTTCCCGGTATTGGTTTCGAGGAAGTTCGAGAGGCGGCGCGTCTTGTG
The DNA here is from genome assembly GCA_938084885.1 of uncultured Acidimicrobiales bacterium. Classification (GTDB taxonomy): domain Bacteria; phylum Actinomycetota; class Acidimicrobiia; order Acidimicrobiales; family SHLQ01; genus SHLQ01. Next base: position 20,809 of record CALKGG010000040.1, on the reverse strand, counting down.
CGGGACTGGTTTGCTGACCGGTCGATCAGTAGCTACGTGAAGACGAGCGGAAGCAAGGGGTTGCATGTCTATGTTCCCGTCGACCGGTCGCCGACTGGGCCCTGTTACGACAGCTACGCTGTTCGGGGAGCTGCGGTGACGGTTGCTCGGTCGCTCGCACGCGAGTATCCAACGCTGCTGACTGATCGCTGGTGGAAAGAAGAACGCGGGTCCCGTGTCTTCATCGATTTCAACCAGAACGCCCCACACAAGACGGTGTTTGGTGCATGGTCGGTCCGTGCCAGGGTGGGGGCACAGGTGTCGACGCCGCTGTTTTGGGACGAGCTCACAACCATCGACCCCGACTCGCTTACTGTTGAGACGGTCGTGCCTCGTCTCGCTGAGCGCGGCGACCCGTGGGCGGAGATGTACCGCAACCCCCAAGATGTCGCTGCGCTCGTGCACGAGTTCGAGGCCGGACTCGAGACCGTTGGCGATGCACCGTGGCCGCCCGTGTACCCCAAGCAGCCGTACGAGCCGGCTCGGGTCGCTCCGAGCCGGGCCCGTTCGACAGAGGACCCGACAACTGGGCCTGAGGCTTAGCGCCGCAGGGCCGGGTCGCGTCCCAAGCTGAGTTGAGGGAGCAACACCGTTGTGTTCGCAGCCTCGGTGTTGGAGGTGAGATTTCCGACGCTTCCGGTCGCGTTTGTGGCGAGGGGCGGATCGACGCAGCCGTCGAAACCTCCGGTGCCCGAGCTACTCGGATCGACCACGCTGCGCCCGAGCGAGGTGCCGGCATCGTTGGTAAACCACCACCGCAGCACGCCATCGACGATCGCCTGTGCTTGGGCTTCGAGCACATCTGCTCGGCGCAGGAGCCGAGCCTCCGACGGGTTCGAGAGGTACATGTACTCGGTGATGACCGAATCGATTCCGGGCGTGAACCGGTGGACGCCAAAGAGATCATCGCCGTTCTCGTTGAGTCGCACCGATGCTCCTTGGTTCACGGTGGACACCCAGTCGGCGTCGAATCGTGCCGCTGCGGCGTTCAGCTCCTCGTACAAGATCGCCGCGAGTCGTTGAGAATCGGGCCGAACATTCGAATAGAAGATTTCGGTCCCTGGGATCGATGAACGGCGGACGGCACCACCATTGTGGTGGACCGAGATGAACGCGTCGGGAGCGAGCGCTTCGGCAATGTCGGCCCTCGTCTGGATGGGAAGTCGATAGTCGGTGGTGCGCGTGATCTGCGCCGAAATGCCGAGGGACTCGAACTTGTCGATGACGAGTTCGGAGACGACGAGGTTCAGGTCTTTCTCGACGAGTCCGCCACCTACGGCCCCCGATTCCGAACCTCCATGGCCGGGGTCGATGACGACTCGGGCGCGATCGACGAACGTGCCGCGGCGAAGCGAGGCGGTGTTGCCACACGGGGTTCGGACACGCCAATCGTTTGTGCTGCCGCTCAGCACGGGAACCACCACGCCGCTCGGGCTCACGACCACACCGTTCGCCCCGCGCACGACGTTTGCGTCGGCCCGATTCGGCGGCAGCGTCGTAGCCTGTCGACAGTGGACGCTGCGACCCGAATGTGTGCGGTCGGCGAGCCGGAGGCATACCCGATGCACGCCGGGAGAGACATCGACCGTGGTCTCGATCGGCACGGTCAGACCCGCTGCGACGGGACGGGGCGTACGGCCGCTCACAGCCACTGCACCATCGACCAGCACCTCATAGTCCATTGCCTGGGCAGCGTCAGGGTCAGCAGCGACGGCGCGAAAGGTCAGCGAGCCAACCGCGGGTTCGATGGCGGTGAAGTGGCCTCGGGGAGCGCCCGCCCAGCGGCCGATCGCCGGCGCCAGGTTCGGCGCGTCATCCTCGATCTGCAACGCGCCACGGTCAGGCGCCGGGAGTTGTTGAGCCGAAGCCTGAGCGCTGAACGGCGCAAGCAGCGAGATGAGCAAAACCACGACGAGCAGAAGGGGAGGACGTTGCACGGGCGTGAGTATAGGAACGCCCTCCCGATTTGCATCCGCGGGAGGTAGCGATTCCGATGGCGACGCAGGAGGGCACCCGCTCGCCCGTGACACGGTTCGCCCTGCCACCCCGGCTAGCGTTCGGGCAATGTGGGGACGCAAAGGCCGCAAGCAGGCCGACATCTCGAGCCGAAAGGCCTCGGCAACGCGCGACCTCTCCGGCGTGTTCCTCGAGGGTACCGAGAGCAGCGTCACCGGTATTGAACCTCAGGCCGACGTTGGCTTTCGCGACGCCTGGGAGGAAACGGCAGATGGCGCTCGCGACCAGTCGTTCGATTCGGCGATCGACGTTGGCCAAGACGATTCGGAGGTTCGCAATCTCGACCGGAATCGAATCGGCGCCTACCTCGGCGTAGCAGTTTTGCTCGCCGGAATCGGCGCGGTTGCGTTCTTTGGGACGCGCGCTCTGACGGCCCCTGACGCCGGGTTCGGTGTACGAGCGTCCACAGACCCAGACCGAAACGTGGTTGCCTCGCCGCTCGCTGAACGCGAATATTCCGAGCCCACCGGTCCCGTCGTGGTCGACCCGTTCGCTGCCCTCGACGAGGTCTTCGTGTCCGACGGGACGAGCGGAGAGATGCTGCTCGCGAGCGCCGATGCACTCCCGGAGCAGTCGCAGGGCACGATGCTGACCGGTCTCGTCTTCTGGGCGGGTCGATTACACACGGTGGTCGCAAGTACGAACACTCTCGCGGTTGAAAATGACTGTGTGGTTACCTCGCTCGTCACGGGCGAACTCGAAGTTGTCGACGTTGCTGGGTTTGGTCAGTGCCCTGACGACTTTGCCGCGACCGGCGACAGGGTCGCGTGTCGAGGAGACAACGTTGCGGTCCTCGAGGTCTGGCCGCTCAACCCCGACGCGGTGACCGAACCGCGGATTGTCGGTGCGGTTCGTTCACGTATCGAAATCTCGCTCGATGGGAACGTGATCTCACGACGCGGGTCGGTCAATGTTTCAGGGATCGGGGGAGAGACGCCGCTCGTGAGCGCCGCGGCCACCCTTGGTGGAGCGCCCGGCGATGTGGTCACGATCCAGGTAGGAGATCTTTCGGTTGAATGCACGCTGGTCGACCGCGGAGACGTCGACGTACGCCTGCTCCCCGGCTAGGAACTAGGCTGCGCCGGGTGTGTGGCCGCTTTGCTTCGACATCGACTCCCGACCAAATCGCAACGTACTTCGGCGCGCAAGCGCCCGAGCTTCTCGACGAGGAGATACGACCGGACTACAACGTTGCGCCAACCCGCGACGTTCCTGTTGTTCGGGTTCGAGGAGGATCGCGGCGCGTCGACCTCCTTCGGTGGGGGCTCGTGCCCCGGTGGGCCAAGGATCTTCGGATTGGTTCCAAGATGATCAATGCGAGAGGCGAAACCGTTGCGACGAAAAACTCGTTCCGATCAGCGTTTTCGCGTCGGCGATGCATCGTTGCCGCCGACGGATTCTACGAATGGCAACGCCTCCCGGTCGCCGAGGGAGAGAAGCCCAAGAAACAACCGATGTTTATCCACCGCACAGACGGAGACCCGTTGGCATTCGCTGGGCTGCACGAACGCTGGACCGATGCTGAGGGCGTACGAGAGATCCACACCTGCACGATCATCACCACCGCTGCCAACGACATGATGGCGCCAATTCACGATCGCATGCCGGTGCTGTTGGCGCCCGCGGACTGGGACGAGTGGCTCGACCCAGAAAATCACGACTCGGTCGGGCTCGAACGATTGTTGGTCCCGGCGCCCAATGCGTTGCTGACCGCATATTCGGTAAGCGATAGCGTCAATAGCGTGAAGAACAACGACTCGTCACTGGTGGAGCCGGTGGTCGCGCGATGATGGTGAAGAAATGACCACCACGACATCGCGCACGGTGACGAGCTTTGCCGAGACCGACTTCATCCGGTCGCTACGGAACTACGGCTTGCGCTGGCAGGCGCGCCTCGAAGGCCGCGGACCCGACCGTGCCCTTCCATGGGTGATCGCCATTGTCTTGTTCGTGATCTTTGAGGGGCTCGCTCTCGCTCGATTCCGGAGCCTCGAACTCGGTTCGGGTCTCGCTGCATGGATGCAAGGAATCTGGCTGGTGAGCGAAGATCAAGAACCCTTCGTCACGCTGACGGGCCGAAACCTTTTCGAAGGGCAGCTGTCGCTCATTATGTGGCCGATTGCAAAGGTGAGCACGCTGGTGCCATCGGGGCCGTTCCTGCTCACCCTGCAAGCCGTGGCGTTGTCCATTGCCGTCGTGCCACTGTGGCGTATTGCGCGCAGCGTCCTTGACCATGGTGTTGAGAGCGCGCTCGTGTTGGCGGCTGCCTATGGGCTACAACCGCAGCTGCACAACCTGAACCTGAGTGAGTTCCACCCCGAGTCGCTGTCGGTTCCGGCGTTTCTTTGGGCCTATCTGTTTAGCCAGGACAAGCACTGGATCCGGTACGGCCTTATGGTCGCGTTTGCGCTCTCGACCCGATCCGACCTCGGGCTCGTCGTCATTGGTTTGGGTGGACTTCTGGCCATTGAGGGGCGTGGCCGTGCAGGGCGGATCACCGCCGGGATCGGTGCGGTCTGGGCTGCTGTTGCGTTGCTTGTATTCAACGCCGATCTCGCTGGTGGCGAGTTTGGGTTCGAAGATGCCTTTGCCACCTACGGCGATGGTCCCGTCGCGATCCTGTGGGGGATGTTGACCAACCCAATTCAGGTCCTCACGGACTTCTTTGCCGAGGAGAACTTCACCAAGCTGCTCCTGCTCTTTGCCCCTTGGCTGTTCTTGCCCGTCATGCGGCCACGGTTCCAGTTGCCCCTCGTGCTCTTTGGGGCGTTCAGCTTCCTCGCAGCAATTCCACAGGGCGAGTTTCTGAACGCTCAGCAAGACGTGGCCGCGTTGGCGTTTATTCCAATCGCCTCCGCATTCGCCCTCCGCTCGGTGGGTCGACCGTCGGTACAGCGAGTGTTCGTGAGCTTGCGGTTGCTCGGCGGCGTGCTCGTTGCGAGCACCGCGTTCTTCTTGTTTTCCTCGGGCAGCAGCTTCTATAACGAGCCGTGGGATTGGGGAGTGCGGACGACAAATGATGTTGACGTGATCTCAGCGGCAAACTCGGTGCAACCCGAAGATTCGGTAACCGCAATCACCCGAGCGTTGCCCCTTCTAGCCGAACGCACAACGCTCATCGAGTTCCCCCAGGGCCTCGACGTGTATCGGCCTGCAGACGTGGCCTTCAGATCCAACGTGATCATCATCGATGAAGCCGACGAATCGTGGACGGCGACCGGTCGATTTACCTTCGATGACGTGGTGCTCGCCTCGGGCTTCGTGGTCGAAGAACGGTTCGGCTCGATCTCGGTCTATCGGCTCGATACCGAAGAATGACCGGCGTTCGTAAGCGCCGACCGGAGCTGCTCGAGGTGCATATCGAGCTCTCCCTGATCAGGATTGCCGTTCGCTAGGGCGAAATCGAGATCTCTCATGCCGTTGATCGGCACGATGTGCATGTGTGCGTGAGGCACTTCGAATCCGGCGATCACCATCCCGATGCGGGCTGGGGCAAACACTGTCATTTGCGCTCGGCCAATGGCATGGCCAACTTCGGTCATGTGTGCCGCAAGGCCGGGTCCAAGGTCGGTCCATTGGTCGGTTTCTAGTCGGGGGACGACCAATACGTGTCCAGGGGCGAGCGGGCGAACGTCGAGAAAGGCAACACATGCCTCGTCCTCCCAAACCATTCGGGACGGAATATTGCCATCGATGATGCGAGAAAAGATACTGGCCATCCCACAAGCGTAGACCCGAATTGGGTGTCCTCGTGGTGGCTCTTTGGGTCGGGCCGCCGCCGCTACGATGGAGCCATGGCTCAGCATGTTGTGGACGACGAGGGCGCGGACGTTCCCGTCGAGTGGCGCCCGTTCACCGTGCCCAATGCCATGTCGTTTCTTCGGTTGCTGTGCATCCCGGTTTTCGTGTGGGTGCTGTTCGCGCTCGATAACCGGGTCGGCGCGGCGGTGTTGTTGGCGGTGCTCGGCTCGACCGACTGGGTAGACGGCTGGTTTGCTCGGCGCTTCGATCAGGTCAGCGAACTGGGCAAGATCCTCGATCCAACCGCCGATCGTCTCATGATGTTGACCGCCGTGATCGCGACGTGGATCGATGGATCCGTGCCGTGGTGGTTTGCGCTTCTCACTCTCGTCCGGGAGGGTCTCGTGACCGTTGCGGCCCTTGTGCTTGGAGCGCTCGGCGTGCAGCGTTTCGACGTCACCTGGTGGGGCAAGACGGGAACCTTCTTCTTGATGTTTGCGTATCCGTTGTTGCTGGGCGGCGCCGCCGACATCGACGGCGCGGAGCTGTTGCGGCTGCTCGGCTGGGTGTGCGGAGTCCCTGGTTTGGCCATCTCGTGGTATGCGGGATTTGGCTATGTTCCGATTGCCAAGGAGGCGCTTCGTCGTCGGTAAGCGCCGGGTAGGCCATGGAGAAGCCCTCCACTGCTTTAGGCCATGTCACAGATGGTCGCTACACTTCGCGTTTGTGATCGACACCTGGGATTTGAAGGAGAGCGCTAATGGCTGATCGCGTGTGTCCATCGTGTAACCACAAGAATGACTTCGCCGCGAACTTCTGCTCGTCGTGCGGTGAACGAATCGGCGGTGGCCCCGATGCCACGACCGAGGCGATTTCGATTATCGATCTCCACGAGCCAGAAGCACCAGAAGCAGAAGCGACATCGCACCTCGCAGACCGAGAGGGTTTCGATGAGAACACTGGTCTGCTGGTCGTCGACGAGGGTCCAAAGAGCGGGTCGCGGTATGCGCTCGATGGTGATGTGATCACCGCTGGGCGTCACCCAGAGAGCGACATTTTCCTCGACGACGTGACGGTATCTCGACGCCACGTTGAAATCACCCACGATGGCGGGTCGTATCGGGCAACCGACGTCGGCTCGCTCAACGGTACCTACCTCAACAAACAACTCATTGAAGAATCTGCGCTGTCCGACGGCGACGAACTGCAGATTGGTCGCTTTAAGTTGCTGTTCTTCCACGGAACTCGCCCAGTCGACCTGTAGCGCTCCGGCCAAGAGCGGTAAGCTCGCGTGCACGAACCCAAGTCGTCTTGAGGAGCTAACAATGAGAGCAATGGAGCTGGTGGGAGTACGGGTAGAACTCCCGAGCAACACGCCGATTGTGTTGCTAAGAGCTCTCGACGAGGACGGTACGTCAAGTGCCGAAGAGTTGATGCTGCCTATCTTTATCGGCGGCCCAGAAGCAACCGCGATTGCGTTGGCTCATGAAGGGGTCGAACCTCCTCGACCAATGACCCACGATCTGTTCGCCGAGGCGCTCGAGGCCATGAACGTGCAGGTCGAACGAGTCGTAATTACCGAGTTGCGCGACCGGACGTTCTTCGCCGAGCTGCACATGCGTGCCCCTGGCGAGGCCAAGGTTATGTCGGCGCGTCCATCGGATGCGATTGCGCTCGCGGTGCGATTGGGTGTTCCAATTTTTGCCGAGGACGAGCTTCTGGCCGAGGTTGGATACAGCGATACGCCCGAGGTGGCCGAAGAAGAAGCAGAGGTCGTCGAGGACTTCAAGGACTTCCTCGACAGTGTCAATCCAGAGGATTTTGCCTAGCGCACGGTCACTGCCTCGCGCGCACCGCGCGTAGAAGATCGCTGAGGGTGATTGACTCGGTTCGTTTGATTCTCTACGGTTACGTCATCGTAATTTCATCGAGGTAATTGAGCCGAAGGGCGAGCAGACATGAACAGCCGTGTAGATCACCAGATTGGCTATAGCGGGAAGAAGACGGCCGAGATTGTTGGTATTACCTACCGTCAGCTTGACTACTGGGCACGTACCGATCTGATTCGGCCGTCGATGACCGACGCTGCGGGAAGTGGCTCGCGGCGCCAATACAGCTATCGAAACCTCCTCGAGCTCAAAGTCGTGAAGAACCTGTTGGACTCGGGGATCCGACTCGAACAGGTCCGCGAGATCTTCGCCTACCTCCAAGATGAGCTTGGTGAAGACATCGCCACAGCAAACCTTGTGGTCAATGGCAGCCAACCAACGCTCGTTCGAAGCGGCGAAGAGGTCATTGACCTGCTCCAAAGTGGGCAAGGCGTGCTGAACATTTTGCCGTTGAGCGGAGTGATCGACGAACTCGACGAGAAGATCGTCGAGTTGTTTCCGCGTGCTGCTCCCGTCGCGACTGCTGACCACGAGCCGACAGCGATTGCTACCTAAGGCGCTGCGCACCCGTCGCCTTCGGACGATTCTGCTCGCTGGCGGCCTCGTACTCGCTGCGTGTGGGAGGAACGGCGATGGCGTTGTGTCCAACACGGTCGACTCCACCGCTGCGGTAGCTACCACAGCACCCGTGCCGACCAGCGTGATTGCAACGCCGCCCTCGACGGCCGCAGCGGCAACGACAGCGCCCACAACTTTCACTTCGACAACGACCGTGCCAACAACGACGACGCCATTGTCGGAAGCGGCCTCCTCGACTACGGCAGCTTCAATAGCGACAGTTCCGGCAACCGACTCCTCGACAACGGCGGTGCCAACGACGACGACGCCATTGGTAGCAACTGCCTCCTCGACAACGGCAGCTCCAAGAGCGACAGTTCCGGCAACCGCAGCTCCAGCGCCGGTCGCGCCAGCAGAGCCAAACGGCGGGTTCGCCTCCGAAGTCTTCGAAATTTCAGGGCCCCTCGTCGACAGATTCGAACACTCGTGGCGAGAAGGCTGCCCGGTCGGCCTCGACCAGCTCCGGCTCATCGCCCTGACCCATTGGGACTTCGACGGGAACATCGCGTCGGGTGAGCTTGTCATCCACGCCGACCACACCGCCGACGTCGTGGCGGTGTTCGCTCGGCTCTTCGATGCCAAATTCCCGATCGAACGAATGGAACTCGTCGACAATTTTCTCGGCGACGATGATCTCTCGATGGAGGCGAACAACACCTCTGGCTTTAACTGCCGAGAGATTGCCTCGCGACCGGGGACCTGGTCGAACCATGCCTTTGGTGCAGCCATTGATATCAACCCACTCGTCAACCCCTATGTTCGCGGCAGCCAGGTGCTGCCACCGGGAGGAGCCGAATTCGTCGACCGCTCCGAACACGTGCAGGGCGGCATCTACGCTGGTGACGCCGTCACCCAAGCATTCGCCGACATTGGCTGGGGATGGGGCGGAGATTGGAACACGCTGAAGGATTGGCAGCACTTCTCGGCAAGCGGCAACTAGCCACCCGCCACCGCCCAAGAAATCTGTGGACTGTGGGCGGGAAGGGTGCCGCTAAGGGACCACAGAGTTTGAGGTTTGGGAATCTGTGGGTTAGAGGAGGGTGTGTTTGAGCTGGCGTAGTTCGTGGTCTGCAAGCACCAGCGCAGTCATTGCATCGACCATGGGCACCGCCCGAGGTAGCACACACGGATCGTGGCGCCCCTTGGCGGCGAGCGTTGTTACTTCGCCGTCGACGGTCACGGTGTCTTGGGGAGACGAGATCGTCGCCGTTGGCTTAAACACCGTGCGAAACAACAAGGGCTGGCCGTTACTGATGCCGCCCTGCACCCCACCAGAATGGTTGGAGGTGGTGGTCGGCGAGCCATCGGGACCGGGAACGAACGGATCGTTGTGGGTGCGGCCTGTCATCTCGGTCGCAGCGAAACCGCTGCCGATCTCAAAGCCTTTGGTTGCTGGCAGCGAAAGCATCGCCTTGCCAATATCGGCTTCCAAACGGTCAAAGACCGGCTCACCGAGGCCCTTGGTCATATGGCGAACAACCGTCCGGACGGTGCCGCCGAGCGAGTCGCCGTCGCGTCGAGCCTGCTCGATTGCATTGGTCATGTCGGCCGCTGCTGCTGGATCGGGGCATCTCGTCTGATCGACTTCCACCGCGTCGCGATCGACCGTTGACGCATCGACCGACGCGGTGATCGAATGCACCTGGTCGACCCAGGACACAATCTCTGGGCGCGGACGTTCTCGACGGTCGGCTAACGCGTCGAGGAGCTGCATGGCGATCGCCCCGGCGGCGACCCGTCCAATCGTCTCGCGAGCGCTCGAACGGCCACCGCCCTCGACGGTTCGATTGCCGTACTTTGCGTCGTAGGTGTAGTCGGCGTGCGATGGACGGTAGAGCTGACGCATGTGGTCATAGGCACCCGGGCGTGCATCCGCGTTGCGAACCAACATTGCCAACGGCGCCCCCGTAGACGCGCCACCGGCGACACCCGAGAGGACCTCGACCGCGTCGACTTCGTTGCGTTGGGTCGTGAGGCGGCTTTGGCCGGGTCGGCGCCTATCGAGTTCGGCTTGTACATGTTCGAGATCGATGACGAGCTTGGCCGGGAGGCCGTCGATGACGACGCCAACGCCTCCGCCATGGCTCTCGCCGAAGGTCGAAATTCGAAACGTATGACCGAAGATGTTGCCCACCTCCTCAGGCTATCTGCCTGAGGAGGTGGCAACGGTGTGTTCCCTAGCCCGTGCGTTCTGCCGCGAGTGCGGACATTGCCGCGGTACGCATGCCGTCGGTGACAACGGGAGCTTCACGATCGTCCGGCACGTGGTGCACTGGGGCAGCCTCCTTTGAGGCTGCAGCAGACAAGCTCTCCAAGATGTGGCTGAGAAGCTGCACGAGCGTGTCGAGCGCAAGGTCCGACGTCCGAGCATCTGTCCGAATGATCGGCACGCTCGGATCGAGGTCGAGGGCTTCGCGAATGTCTTCTGGATCATGCTGCGGTGCGCCATCGAACTGGTTCAGTCCAATGATGAACGGCACGTCGCGTGACTCGAAGAAGTCGATTGCGTTGAAGCATTCGTCGAGACGTCGGGTGTCGACCAGCACCAGGGCGCCGAGGGCACCTGCGGTGATGTCGTTCCACATGAAGCCGAAACGATCCTGACCGGGCGTACCAAAGACGTAGAGCACAAGCCCCTCGTCGACGGTGATCTTGCCAAAGTCCATCGCAACCGTCGTGCTGGTCTTGGTCTGGACGAGCTGGTTGTCGTCCACTCCAGCCGCAGCACTGGTCATCTTTGCTTCAGTTCGCAACGGTGCAATCTCGGACACGGCGCTGACGAACGTTGTCTTGCCGACGCCAAAACCTCCCGAAATGACGACCTTGGCCGATACTGGGCGTGGTTTGTTATCGCTTTCGAATGCCATCGAGCAGTCTCCTTACAATTGCAATGTCGTCAGAGCGTGTGGTTTCGAGGATTTCCAAGGTGCCAGCACCCCAGAGGTCCGCGACGAGTACTCGCGCCACGCCCAGGGGCAGCGAGCACTTTGCAGAAATTTCGGCAATAGAGTTTGGTTCAGCGCACAGTTGGTAGATCTTTGCGAGGTCGATGTCCCGGGGCATTTCACTGCCGTCGGTTGCAGCGACCATGGCTTCGATCGCGATGTCGCCTGCATCGCTCCGCGTACGCCCACCAGTGAGCAGGTAGGAGCGAACGAACGATCCTCCTGCTTCAGTGTCGACGTGGCTCATGGTCATCTACTCCGGATCTCAGACCGTGAGAACGTTCTTGAGCTCACCAATGAGCTCAGGTGACAGCGCGGCACCCGCACGCTCGGCGAGGAGCGTCATCTCATAGGCGACCTGGGCAATGTCGGCGCCGGACTGGCAGAGAACTGCGAGCGACGCGCCGTAGCCCATCGACATCACGAACAGGTTGCCCTGGGTCATCTCGACGACGACCTGGTCTACCTCTCCGCAATCAAGGCATACCGCTGCGCCGTTGGTGAGGCTCGTTAGTCCGGCAGCGATTGCAGCGAACTGGTCGACTCCGCTGGAGTCGATGCCTGCCGAAGAGGCAAGCAAGAGGCCATCAGCGGAGACGGCGACGGCCTCGCGAACGCCGGAGGTGTCTTCGGCAAAGCGAGAAAGCAACCAGGCAAAGTTCTGGGCTTCTGTTGATACGGTCATGAGGCACTCCCTGGTCGTGCGTGGTGATTGTCTTGGTCTTGCATTTCGCCGGTCTGATGTGCTGCGCCAACGGTGGCTGGCTCAACAACTGCGGCGGGCATCTCTGCCTCTTCTCCTTGGTTCCGGCCGCGCTGTACAGCGGCTCGGTAGCTCATCAGAGAGTTCTTTACGTGGTCTGCATCACGAGTTCGCACCGGTGCTGCAGTTCGATCTTCGGTTGGCTTTGGGATCGATGATGTTGTGGTCGATTCGCCTCGCTTAGGGAATCCCGCAGCTGTGGTGGCCCCAGTTGGAGCGGCCGGTGCGGTTGAGTCCGGAGTGATTTCGGCAGCGGCAACAGCAGCTGTTTCGGCAGCTGCGGTCGCCCGAGCCTGTTGCTTGGCTTTGTTGACCAGGGCAACAGCCGAGATGTTCGGGTCTCGTTTACGCGGAGCCTTCGCGGTCGGGCCACGTTCGGCGTCGACGTCGCCTGCGATGGCGGGCGTGTCAGAAACGAACTTGTCGGGTTCGGTCTTGACGCTCGTTGCTCCCTTGGCGCGCTTGGGGAAGCCCGCCGGTGTCACGGCCTCATCGGTTGCTGGGGCCAGGCCGGCGGTTTGGGCTTCGGCGACGGGTGCGGCTTCGGCGGCGGGTGTGGCGTCGACAGGAGTAGCGGAGACGAAGGTATCTGGGATTGTCTTAACCGTCGTCGAGCCCTTGGCGCGCTTGGGGAAGCCTGCGCTTGTGGTTTCTGGTGCCTCGACCTGCGCGGCCTCGGCAACGGGGGCCGGTGCAACGACTGCGGGTTCGACTGTTTCAGGAAGTGTTGTCTCGGGCGCTGGTGCAGCGGTTCCGGGAGCGGCAAAGACGGTGGCGCCGGTGCTGGACTCAGACTGGGCCGCGTCAAACTCATCGGTACGGCGAGCAACAGCCTCCGACGCCTTCTCATCGGTCTGGACAACCGATGCAACGTCTTGGCTGAGCAGCGCGTTTGGCAAGTCGATAAATGCAATCGTTCCTCGGCGAAGTCCTTCGCCGGTTGGATCTGCACTCGACAGGCGGACCGTAACACCCATTTCTTGGGAGAGACGACCAACCACGAAGAGGCCAAGGTACGCCGAAGGAGCATCGGCGAAATCGACCGGGTTCTCGAGTCGCTCATTGACCTGCGCGAGCGACTCATCGTCCATGCCAATGCCTTGATCGACGATCGCCAGGCGGTAATGGGTGTCGGTCTGCTGACCAAAGACCTCGATTGGCGTGGTCGGCGGAGAGAAGCTGCCGGCGTTCTCCAACAACTCGGCAAAGAGATGCGAGAGGTCGGTTGCGAGGTTGCCAGACACGGTTGCCTCGTCGATATCGCCGAGGCGGACACGACGGTAATCAGCAATCTCTGATGCTGCTGCACGGAGCACGTCACGCACAGCAATGGGCTTGCCCCAACGACGTGGCGTCTGCTCACCGGCAAGAACAAGGAGGTTCTCGGCGTTACGGCGCATGCGGGTCGCGAGATGATCAAGACGGAAGAGGTTCTCCAGCGCATCAGCGTCGCGCTCTTGCTGTTCGAGCTCCTCGATGAACTCGAGCTGACGGTTCAGCAGGTTCTGGTTTCGACGGCCGAGGCTGACGAATGTGCGCGAAACGTTCTGGCGTCGCAATTGCGCCTGGCCAGCAGCAAGGTCAACTGCGGCGCCCTGCATGGTGTTGAGCGATGCGGCAAGGATGGCGAGCTCATCGTTGCTATCCACAGCGAACTCGTCGAGCTCGGGAAGCTCATCGGAGGTTCGAGCTGCTTCGACGACCGCTGGGATTCCAACGTCGGCGGCGGTCTGGGCCTGAACCGAGAGTTGCTCGACCGGCCTGGTGATCTGGCGAGCGGCATATCGGAGGGCGAAGAACGCTGCGATGACCGAGACGACCATGATGAGGCCAATACCGTACGAGAGCACTCGCTGTTGTTCGTTTACGTCCTCAGCAACATCGCGGAAGCTGAGGAGCGAGCGGCTAATCGAGTCGAGTGGCTCGGTGGCTTGGATGTCCCACGAAATGCCAGGGAACGGAAAGGCTCGGGCGTCGATGTTCTGCAGAACCGACGACGTTGAGGTCACCCGTTCTTCGTTGTCGACAAAGCCGTCAGACATGGCATCGAAGTTGACCGCGGAATCCATCATTGCATCGTCTTGGGCAAGGACCTCGAGGTTGCTGAAGTTGCGGAACAGGCTCGATGGTTCGTGGTTGGTTGACGTGTCTCCAAGCAAGACGTTTGCGGCGTTGTCGATGAGCACCAGGTCGAAGTCCTCACCAAGGACCGAGCGGTCGAGATGATCTTGGACGTTCTCAAACGGGACGCGGACTCGCACGATGTTGCCGTCGTCGAGGCTGCGGGAGAACTCGAACGATGGGACGTGTTCTCCATCGTCGACAAAGGAACGGAACTGATCGGCGATTCGAGCTCGCTCAACCCATTCGGCGGTCGAGAAATCGTCGTTGCGTTCTGGGTTTGGATGCGAGTGGCTCAGCAATTCGCCGTTGACGCTGGTGAGCACGACCTGAACGTTCTCTTGTGCCCGTGCAATGTTTGGCGTGGTGGCGTTCTCGAGCTCGGTGGCGAGTGCCCCGGCGTCGAGCTCGGCGGTCTCGATGCCGTCGACGCGATCGAACCAATCGAACATGAAACGGTTCAGCGATGCAACAGCACCATCGGATGCAACGCCCATGGTGGTGGAGATCACCGAGTTGTGCTCGGCGAGGATGTCGTCAGTGGTGTCCACTGCTTCGTTTGTTCGGCTACCGAGGACTCCAAGGCCTGCAACGGCGAGGAATCCGAGGAGTACCAGCGGGATCAGCATGATAGGAAGCACGTTGGTCATGAAGCGCCGACGGATCGGCTTGAGCTTCACGGCTTTGTCGAGGAGCGACTCGCCGGCGACGGATTCACCCGTGACGTCCGATCGGAGGCCCCGACTTTGATTGACGAGCGCAGCGAAGCGATCATCGGCAGACGTTGGCGCGCCCGCTCCATCCTGTTGTGCATCATTCGGATTGGCCATCGTGGCGGCTCCCGGTTGTTCGAGTGACTTGTCCTATGTCACGTCGGTCAACTTGGGGGGTCGCCTATAGGTCTTTTGTCCCGCCAGGGGCACAAAACGGCAGATATTCAGAGAAATTCGCCGCGAAACACCAAAAAGTGTCGCGACGACGCGATTTACAAGTTGAGCAGGGCCTGCTCGACGACTTCGGTGAGTGCCGGATGGATGTAGATCTGGTCACGGGCCATTTGATCGACCGTGGTGCCAAAGGCCATGCCTTGGATGAGCTGTTGGATAAGAGTTGATGCCTGAGGGCCAATGATGTGCGCCCCGAGTAAAAGACGAGTGTCGGCGTCGGCGACAAGCTTGCACGCGCTCGTGGTGTCTTCCATTGCCCACCCGTATGCAGCGCTGGCGAACTCATGGAGCGTCGTGACGATGTTGTAGCCGGCCTCGATAGCTTGAGGCTCGGTCAGACCAACAGAGGCCACCTGGGGATGCCCAAATACGGCGTGGGGGGCGCAGCTGCGGTCGATGGACCGAAGGTCGTCTGGATTCGCGAGGTTGTGTGCCACTGCCCGCGCATCGATGTTCGCGAGGTGTTTGAGCTGTTGTGGGTTCGTGATGTCGCCGAGCGCCCAAATGTCGGGGTGCGCGGTTTGGAGAAACTCATTGGTCACGACGTAGCCGCTGTCGTTGAGTTCGACGCCGGTTGCGGTGACGTTGAGTTCGTCGCCATTGGGGACGCGCCCGGTCGCCACGAGAAACGCGTCACCGGTGATGACCTCGTGACCATTGCCCTGGTCGATCGTGACCGCAATGTTGTCTCCGTCCTGCGTGAGCGAGACGAGACTCGTCTTGAGGCGGACATCGAATCGGTCCGAGTAGGCGCTTGTGAAGCGGCTGGAAATGTCGGGATCCTCGAAGCGGATGAGCTGATCGCTGCGGTTGAGGATGGTGACCTTGACGCCGAGCGAGCCGAACACATTTCCGAGCTCCGCGCCGATGTAGCCGCCACCCAACACGATGAGATGTTCGGGCAGTTCGTCGATTCTCATGATCGTGTCGGATGTGTGGAAGTCGACGCCGGAGTCGATGATCATCTGAGGGACCGATACTCGGGCACCCGCAGCGAGGACGATCCGGTCAGCGGTCACGACTTCAGTGCTGCCGTCATTCATGGCAACTTCGATTACCTTGTCGCCGGTGAAACAAGCCGAGCCCCGAAACACGGTTACGTTCTCTTGCTCGTCGGATCGGTAGCGTTCGCCGCCTTCAGCAATGGGGTCGATTCGGCCGAAGACGCGATCGCGAATCGCTGGCCAATCGACTCCATCAAAGCTCGTATGGACACCTAAACGGGGCCCGTCGAATTGTGCGTGGTACGCCATGTCGGCTGCATAGACGAACATCTTCGATGGGATACATCCAACGTTGAGACACGTGCCGCCGAACGGGCCGCGCTCGATGATCGCCACCGAGTGGTCGTCGAAGTCGGGGGTCAGGATCGAGTTGCCAGATCCGGTTCCGATGATGAGGAGTTCAAAGTGGTTCGTCATAGTTCGTGCGTTTCGCTTAGAGGTCGGTGGGGGAGGTCGAGGTTGTGGATGTCAGTTAGCGCAGACGCTTGATCAGCGCGGAGGTGTCGCTGCGGGCATCGCCGCTCGAGTTGAGTTCTCGGTAGAAGTCGGTGACCTGGGTGGCGATCGGTGTCGCAGCACCGAGGCGCTCTGCTTCGGCCAGTGCAATGCCAAGGTCTTTGATCATCCATTCGATGGCGAAGCCGAAATCGAACGTACCGTCGACCATGGTCTTGCCGCGGTTGCTCATCTGCCAGGAGCCTGCCGCGCCATCGGCAATGGTGGCGAGAACTTTGTCCATGTCGAGCCCCGCTGCCATACCCAGGTTGAGCGCCTCAGAAAGGCCTTGGATGAGGCCCGCGATGGCTACTTGGTTGACCATCTTTGTGCGCTGTCCACTGCCGGTTGGGCCGATCAGCGTCCGGGTTTTCGAGTACGCGAGAAGGACGGGTAGTGCCGCGTCGAATGTTTCCTGGTCGCCGCCACACATGATCGTGAGAACGCCGTTGATCGCTCCTGCTTCGCCTCCCGACACCGGTGCGTCGAGACTGCCGACGCCGACGGCGCTCGCTGCGGCAGCCAGCTCTTCGGCAACGGTCGCCGAGGCAGTGGTGTGATCGATGAGCACCGTTCCTGCCGCCAGCCCAGCAAGCGCACCGTCAGTACCCAGTGCAACGGCGCGAACACTGTCATCGTTCCCAACAATGAGCACGCCAACGTCTGCTCCGTCGCAGGCATCTCGTGGGCTTGCAGCGTGCGTCGCACGAGGGTGTTCGGCGCAGAAGCGTTCGGCGACGTCCGCCGTGCGGTTGTAGACGCGGACATCGTGGCCGTGCGCGAGAAGGTTTGCGGCCATGGGGTAGCCCATAGCGCCGAGTCCGATAAATCCAACGGTGGTCATCGCCTCACGTTAACCCCAGAATGCGCGGCAGATGTTCCCATCCGCCGTCCTCATTCGGAGGAATGGTTGCGTCGGCGAGTTCGAGTATTTCAGGTGGCGCGTTGTTTGGAACGATGGCGATCTTCGCAGCCTGCAGCATCTCGATGTCGTTATGGCCGTCGCCGACGACGGCTAGTCTCGAAATGTCGACGCCGGTGTGCGCACACCAGATGTCGATGCCGATCTGTTTGTGAATTCCGTGCGGCTGGACCATCAGTCCATGTCCACCTTCGATCAGCGAGACGCCGATCACCGCAGTTGCGTTGGCACTGTTGTTGATCGCTGCACAGATGGGTTCGAGTTGTTCGTGCGGGTAGCCAAATGCCCCGAACCCCGTGACGGTCGATGCAGCCATGGCGGCCTCGAGGTCGTGGACGCGGGAGTAGCCGACCGTCGTCGCGAGATATGCCGCTCCCGCAGCACTGTCGTCGCCAATGAGCATGTCGTTGGCGGCGTCGTCGATGTACACCACTGGTTCAAGGCCGGCCTGTCGGAACTCGCCAAGCACCGACAGCGCAGCGCGCTGGTCGATTCCCCGGGCTGCGATCGACACACCATCGAGCGACTCGCGAACGATCGCGCCGTTCATCAGGATCGCTGGTCGGGTTGCCAAACCGTACGGGGCAAGACCGTGATGTGTGCCCCGGCCCCGCCTACCGGTGGCGATCACGAGTGGGATGCCATGGGCATCGAGAAGGGAAACCGTCTCAAGGCTCCGGGGGTGAATCTGCGACGTTGGTGACCAGAAGGTTCCGTCGAGATCGGTAATGACCGCATCGATATCCATACGTTGTTTACGGTATCGGCGGCGTCTTTCGTTTCGATTGCCGCGACTTTGTTGCTGGTTCCGGCTATCTAATGGGGTATGGATCTTTCTCTTGTGATCATGGCCGCCGGACTCGGAAGCCGCTTCGGTGGAACCAAACAGCTTGTCGAAGTGGGGCCGAATGGTGAAGCCTTCCTCGATTTCGCCATCAAAGACGCCCGCGCCGCTGGCTGTTCGCAGGTGGTTTTGATCATCCGCTCCGACATCGAAGCAGATGTCCAGGCGCATCTGGAGCGCCAGTACGGCTCGCTCGACGGATTTGCCTTCGTCCGCCAAGACGAGTTTGGCCCCCAGCGCGAGAAGCCGTGGGGGACCGCGCATGCGATCCTGTCGACCAAAGACGTCGTCACTGGCTCCTTTATCGTCGTCAACGCCGACGATTACTACGGGCCGTCGTCGTTCCAACTTGCCGCTGACGCGCTCGATGGAGCTGACGACAACACCGCAGCCTTGGTGGCCTTCCAGCTCGCAAAGACGTTGCCCGACGAGGGCGCAGTCTCGCGAGGTGTATGCGCTGTTCAAGACAACGCCCTCGAGTCGATCACCGAAACCCATGGCATTGCTCGCGCCGAAGATGGCGTTATTCGTTCAGAGGACCCTGCCGGCGAACTCGCCGACGACACGATGGTGTCGATGAACATGTTCGGGTTTTCACACTCGCTCTTTGGTCACCTCGCAACGCAATGGGACGAGTTTTATGAGCAGTTCTCCGAGGAACCAAAGACCGAATACCTCTTGCCCGATGTGGTCGATCGGCTTCGTAACGAGGGGCAACTATCGGTGAAGGTTCCTGTCTCTCAAGAGGAATGGATTGGTGTCACCAATCCGCACGACCTCGAGCCAGCTCGCGCCAAGCTCGCCCACCGCTAAGAGTCTGACCGGTAACGATCGATCCGGTCTGCGCCGGCATCGACCCCCGGTAGCTGGGGCTGCATGACGCCGAGCCGGTCGGCGGCCAGCGTCATGATGAGGTCTTCAAGTTCGGTCCACGTTCGAACTCGGGGACCGTCGAGATCCTGGTTATACGGCTGATCGAACACGATTGCGTTGAAGCCAGCATCTCGCAGCTGAATGATGTTGTGGGGCCCGTCGTCGATGTAGGCGTCGGCTCCAACATCGGGCTTGTTGCCGAGGAAACAGATGTCTCGGTAGGGGATCCGGTGTTTGTCGAGCCATCCAACAGTGTCCGCGACTGCCGATGCGTGTCCCCAGTTCACGTAGAGCCGATGGGTGATCACCCTGATGTGAATACCTGCGTCGGACAACCTCCACAGCGCGTCGGTGACGCCATCGATCGGCGGCATCGTCGCGAAGATTCGGTCTTGGGATACGGCGAGCGCATGCAGGCGCGCGAAGCCACCGACACGTTCGAGGTTCCATTCGCGAAAGTCCCAGGACCGCTCGAGCGGAAGCTCCTCTTCGGGAACTCCTAATTCCCGTGCTGCAACGGTTCGGAACGCTGGCGTATAGTCACCGCAGACACCGTCGAGATCAACTCCAAATACAAAGGGCTCCATTGCGGGAGACGGTAGTCGGACTCGGAAGACAGATAGGTGAAATCATGGCAAAATCCAAGGTTGTTGATCCCACGGCTCCACCGAGCATGATCAAAGATGTCCTCGCCAGAAAGAAGGAACACCGGCTGAGCATCGTTGCGGCTGGTGTGGCGTTCTTTGGATTCATCGCCACCATCCCAGCGCTCGCCGCAACGGTGGCCATTACGAGTCTCGTCGCCGACCCACAGATACTAAGAGATGAGGCGTCGTCGGCGCTTGAAGCGGCCCCTGAAGAAACAGCGAACTTCCTGCTCACCCAGCTCGACAACATCATTGCCGACGATGGAGCTGCAGGCATTGCGGCGGTCATCGGCATTGCGTCTGCGGTATGGAGCGCGTCTGGTGCTCTCGGTCACTTCATGGAGGGCCTCAACATCGTGTTCGACCGGACCGAAACGCGGTCGTTTGTAACCAAAAAGCTCACGGCGGTCGGGCTGATGTTCGGTGCCATTGTGCTGTTGGCCGCCACCGTGTTTGCCATGTCGATCCTGCCGCCTCTGGTCAGTAACGTGATCGACAACTCGGCGGTGAGCGCGTTGATCAACGTTGTTCGTTTCCCGGTGCTGCTCTTGGTGTTGATTGCTGGAATGTCCACCTTGTTTCGTCTTGGACCGGCCGAAGATGCCAACCGTGCAAACGAGTTGGTGCCAGGTGGCTCGAGTCCAATCATTACGCCGGGAGGCGTTGTGGCCGCAGTGTTGTTGCTGGTGATTTCGGCGTTGTTTGGTTGGGTGTCGTCGAACTTTGGGAGCTACGGCGAGACCTATGGAACGTTGGCGACGATCATCGTGGTGCTGTTGTGGCTGCAATATATGGCCCTCGGGGTGTTGTTGGGGGCCGAGGTCGACGCGTTTATGCGTCGCAAGCGTGTGTATGACGCTCGGGTCACTGCTGGTTTGCCAGCAATTCGGACAGTTGACGCCGCTCGTTGAAATTCCCCAGTTGTGCTCGTTGAAATTCCTCACC